>JAAYDF010000330.1 GCA_012729395.1 Phycisphaerae bacterium | reverse complement strand
TGAACGTCTACCCCTCGGCAAAACCCGCGGAACACACGCGCGTAGCCACACCCGTGAAATCGAAATCCCCGCTTAAGCCTATGACGTGCAACGGCTTACCTTGTCCCAGCAAGGGTAAGTTGAGGCTATACTGCCGACCATGCACCGCGCTGACGCACAATCCGCATGGAACCCGAGCGATATCCGTGAAACCGTTCGCCGCTATTGGGGCTTTGACACCCTGCGGCCCCTGCAAGAGGAGGCGATCCTGGCGGGCCTCCAGCGGCGGGACTCGATGGTTGTGCTGCCGACCGGGGGAGGCAAGTCGCTCTGCTACCAGGTTCCACCCGCGCTGGCCGGACTGACCGACGTGGTCGTGTCGCCGCTGATCGCGCTGATGAAGGACCAGGTGGACGGACTGCGGCAGTGCGGTTACCCGGCGGCGGCGCTGCACAGTGGGCTCAGCGCGGGGATCCTTCGGCAGACGGAAAGCGAGATCGCGGCGGGGCAGTATCGGCTGGTGTTTGTCGCTCCGGAGCGGTTGCTCACGCCCAACATCCTCGGCCTGCTCAGGAGGGTGCGGGTACGGGCGTTCGCGATCGACGAAGCCCACTGCATCAGCCACTGGGGGCACGATTTTCGCCCCGAGTACCGGCAACTCGCGGCCCTCAAGAATCACTTCCCCGGCGTCAGCGTGCACGCCTACACCGCCACGGCCACCCCGCGCGTGCGTCAGGACATTGTGGACCAACTGCGGCTTCAGAATCCGCAGGTGCTGGTGGGCGTTTTCGACCGTCCCAATCTCGTCTATCGCATCATTCCGCGGACGGACGTGTATAAGCAGACGATCGAGGTGCTGCGGCGGCACAAGGGCCAAGCGGGGATCGTGTACTGCCTAAGCCGTCGGGACGCCGAGGAGATGGCTTACTTCCTCCAGCAGAGTCGTGTTCGGGCGGCGGCGTACCACGCGGGGATGCCATCCGAGGATCGCCGCAAGACGCAGGACGCGTTCGCGGAAGAGAAGCTGGATGTGATCTCGGCGACGGTGGCGTTCGGGATGGGGATCGACCGGAGCGATGTGCGGTTTGTGATCCATGCCTCGATGCCCAAGTCGATCGAGCACTACCAGCAGGAAACCGGGCGGGCGGGCCGCGACGGTTTGGAGGCCGAGTGCGTGCTGTTCTACTCGCTCGCCGACGTGATTCGATGGGAGGGGCTGATCGCCAAGACCGCCGAGGATGCCGACGCCGCCCGACGAAACAGGGAGCCGGAGGCGCCGGAACAGGACCGCGCGGGCGAGATCATCGCCTCGATGACCCACCTGCTGAGGCAAATGCAGCAGCTCTGTTCGCGGCCCGAGTGCAGGCACAAGATGCTCTCTGAGTATTTTGGGCAGGCGTATGCGGCGGCGAGCTGCGGGGCCTGCGACGTGTGCCTCGAAGAGATGGAAGGTCTTGCCGAGGCGACGGTGGCCGCCCAAAAGATTCTTTCCTGCGTGGCCAAGGTGCGGGAGCGATTCGGGGCGGGGCATGTGGTCGATGTGCTCGTGGGGGCGAACACCCAGCGCATCCGGTCCTACGGCCACGATCAACTCAGCACGTACGGGCTGATGAAGGAGGTGGACAAGAAGACGCTCGCAAACCTGATCTACCAGCTTCTCGATCAGGGGCTGCTGGATCGTGAGAGCGGCGAGTACCCCATTCTGAAGCTGAACTCGGCGTCGTGGGAGGTGATGCGGGGCCGACGGCAGGTGCGGCTCATCCAGCCGAAAGCCGCGGGGGTCAAACGCACCCAGGCCGAGGAGGCGGAATGGGAGGGTGTGGATCGCGGGTTGTTCGAGAGCTTGCGCGAGCTGCGGCGCGAGATTGCGGCGGAACACGGGATCCCGGCATACCTGGTGTTCGGCGACGCGACGTTGCGGGCGTTGGCCCGGTCGCGGCCGAGTTCGATCGAGGCCTTCCTTCAGGTTCGCGGTGTCGGGCAGCGGAAGGCGACGGAGATGGGCGATCGCTTCGTCGGGCACATCGTTGCTTACTGCCGCGAGCATGGCGTGCCGATGGAGGCAACCACGCCCGACGACGACCTCGCGTCGGAGCAGCCGAAGCATCATCGTCCCTCACTGCATGCCGCGTTTGGCATGTTTGACGAGGGAAGGTCGATCGAGGAAGTGGCTCGCAAGCTGAGGCGGGCGCGCAGCACGACCATGCAGTATCTGGCGGACTACATCCAGCACCGCAGACCGGCGGAGATCGACGCCTGGGTGGACCAGCCGACCTACCGCCAGGTTGCCCAAGTGGCGGGCGAAGTCGGCACCAAGATATTGAGGCCCATCTTCGAGAAGCTCGGCGGCACGATCCCGTACGACACGATCCGGCTGGTTGCCCGGCACCTGGAGATTCGGGAGTAGTGTGTGGGGAAACCGGGGCTGGGGATGCCGGGAGCCCACTGGGCCGCCTCGCCAGCAGGGAAACGAGCGGGTGCATCTTTTGTTTCGGGGTAGGCCTCATCCGTGTGTGAGCAGTGTTTTTCGGGGGAGAGGCACCGCTGACACAGCAGTGGCACACGACGGCGCGTGCCAGCCCCGCCGGTCGCCACGGTTCGGTGGATGCACCCGAGACGAGCTTCATCGCAGCGGAACGCTTGTCAAAGCAGTTGCAGCCTGCGATAATCCTATTGGCCGCATAGGCGTATCACCCACAGAACGGAGGCGTCCCATGTGCATGCGTGGACTGCCGATTCCGGCGCGACTGTTCGTGGCCTTGCCTTTGGTCGGATTGGCTCTGCAGACAGGGCCGGTCCGCGGTGAGCCCGTCACGGCTTTGACCGCGACTCGACCGGCCGGCGAGCACAGCTTGGTATCCACAAGCGAGCCGTTGCGCGCCGTATACGTCGTGCCCCGCTCTTCCTCGGCAAGATCAGACGCGGTGGCACCGGCTCAGCCACAGTCGACGGACGTGCGCGAATCCGCCCAGCAGCCGGTCGGCGATCAAGACCGCCGCCTCCTGATCGAGCCGGTCCTCCCGCCCGGCGGCCCCGTGGACATTGTCGGCTACTACCGCAGCAGGGCTCGCTTGCCCAGGCATCAGCGGGAATGGGCCGACTATCGGTACTTCGGCGGGCAGCCCTCACGCTACGGGTACGGCATGTACCGGCGATACAGTGATGCCGGCGGGTATGGGTACGGCTACGGCTCCGAGGGCGAGTTCTTCCGCTTCGGCTTCCTCAAGGGCTATGATCGCGGCCAATTCGACCGGACCACGAACGAGCGAGCGCAACGGGTGCTCGCCCACGCCAACGCGCAGATTGACCGCGGGCTGGCCCTGTTCAAGCAGGGCGATTACTACGCGGCGGCCGACGCGTTCCAACTCGCGACCGAGACCGACCATGGTGATGCGGCTTCCCGGATCTACGCAGGCCACACCCTTTTCGCCATCGGTCGATACCGCGACGGGGTGCGATTCCTACGCCGAGCCTTTCAGCTTCAACCGCGGATCACGTACCTCAACTACGACATTCGCGACGACTACGCCGACCCGGCTGACTTCGACCGGCAACTGGAGGCATTGCGTGAGGCCTTGGCCCTCGCACCGAGTGATCCCGACCGGTTGTTCATGCTGGGGTACGTGCTGTACTACACCGGCCAGCGTGGGGAGGCTTATTCAACCCTGGCCCAAGTGGTACGGGCCAATCCCAAGGATGAGATCGCCAGCCGCCTTATGCGAAACGCCCAACCCCCGGACATCCACAGAAGTGAATGATGGCGTGGACGTGTCGTGTGGTCGTCAGGCTGATGTGGCCGGCTCGGCCGCGAGCGCTGAGTGTTCAAGGTGCCGCCGGATCGTATTCAGAAGAACTTTGCGGTCGATTGGTTTGGTCGCATAGTCGGAGCAGCCGGCCGCCATGCATTTGTCCTTGTCGCCGGCCATGGCGTGCGCGGTCAGGGCGATGATCGGAACTCGGATACCCATTCTGCGAAGCTGGCCGGTGGCCCCGTAGCCGTCCAGAACCGGCATTTGCATGTCCATCAGGATCAGATCGAACGGTCGATTCTCTCTTTGGGCCGCCTGCACCATCTCGACGGCGACCTTTCCGTTTTCGGCCACGGTCACGGTGGCGCCGGCTTTGCGGAGCACGAAGGAGATGAGACGCATGTTGTCCGGTCCATCCTCGGCCAGGAGAATCCGGGCTTTGAGATCGGCTACCGCGGCTGCTTTTGTGTTCTCGATCACCTGTTCGGCGATGACCACATCGTCGGGTTTGGCGATAAGGCGTACCCCGTCGAGCGGGCCGGTCGGGAGCAGCAACGTGAAGGTGCTTCCCTTGCCCGGCTCGCTTGTGACCGTGACCGTGCCCCCAAGACGCTGAGCCAGACGACGGCTGATGATCAAACCAAGCCCGGTGCCCCCAAACCGACGGGACATCGAGGAATCCGCTTGCGAAAAAGGTTGAAACAGGCGGCTGATCTGTTCGGGTTCGATGCCGATCCCGGTGTCAATCACCTGGATCTCAAGGCAGGGATCACCCTCCCCGATTCGAGGCTGATCGACAGGCCCACCTTCTGTGTCGAGTGCTGCCCCCGCCTGGTCGACAATATCCCGACCGGCGGCGGCCACGAACCGCACCAGCAGTCGGACACCGCCCGTTTCCGTGAACTTGATCGCGTTGCCGACCAAGTTGATCAGGATTTGGCGAACACGTGTCGGATCGCTTTGGATGCTCTCTGGAATCTCCCCGGCGTACTCGATGTGAAGGCTCAAGTTCTTCGCCTTCACGCGTACCTGCATCAGCGATTTGACTTCGGCGATGAGATCCACCACCGGCATCCGGATCCATTCCAGCTCCATCTTGCTGCACTCGATCTTGGAGAGATCGAGGATGTCGTTGATGATCTGCAGCAGATGCTGTCCGTTGCGTTTGACGATGCCCAATGGTTCCTGTGCCGCCCGGTTGTAGCTCTCCTCGATGAGAATATCCGTGTAGCCCAGGATGACCGTGAGCGGAGTCCGAATCTCATGGCTCATGTTAGCCAGAAACTCGCTCTTGGCCAGGGTCGCGGCTTCCGCTCGTTGGAGGGCATCCGACAATTCGACCGTCCGTTGCCGAACCTGTTCCTCCAGGCCTTCGGTGTACTGCCGGACTGTCTCGGCCATGTGATTGAAAGACCGAGCGAGCGTTCCGATCTCTCCGACAGCGTTTTCGCTGGCTCGTTTGGAGAGATCCCCGTCGGCGATCGCCACCGCAGTATAAGCCAAGTCCTCGATCGGGTTCAGCACTTTCCGAACCACTCTGAACGTGATCACCATGCTGATCAGGATGACCCCGCCCGATATCGCCGCACTGAACAGGGTATTCCTCCAGACGTGAGCACGAAGTGGGGCCATCGGGACACTGATGTACACATAGCCGATCGGGGTACCTTCGCTGACCGTCGGACGCTCTTCCCAATCCGCGGGAAGGGGTCCGAGATCCAGGTCGCTGGCCCGGCGGTATACGGGTACCCACACGGTGACTTCGTCGGTTGTAGATTCGATCAGCGATGCGTCGGGTTGAGTCAGCTTGCTCAAGGGTGGGGGGAGTTCTGTCTCGGCCTCGGGGGCGGACAGGCCCCCATATCGCGTCAGAGTCTTGCCCTCAGGGTCGGTGATTCGGGCGAGCGTGAACTTGCCGGTTTCCCCCGTAGCGTGCAGGAGCCGTTGCAGCGCCTGGGTATCGTTGAGCAGGATGTCCGGTTCGGCCGTTCGGGCAATGGATCTGGCTTGGAGCACTGCGTGGTCATGCACAACCAGACGCGCGCCGTGGAAGTGCAGATAGCCGAGCGAGGTGCTTAGGACACCTACAGTGCCGGCCAAAAGCAGAACGCAGAAGATCAGCGCACGTCCCTTAAGGCCCAAGTTTAATCAGCTCCTTCTGCGAGATCCCAGGTGCGGCATGTACCCAGCCAACTCACCCTTCTTTCATCGGTATCAACCGCAGAAAACATGCGTGCGAGCGGGAGATGATTGTCCGTCGCGGATCTCGCCGTAGAGATATCACTCTACTGAAAAAAGTGATCCTCGACATGCGGTGAAAACCGAAGAGAGAGGGGGGAGGATGCCGATAACAACAGCGCTGGGGACGACTTGTGTCAGACTGATCTGTGAAACCGCGGGGGAGACCGTTCCCCGACGGAGTGTTGTCGTCCGATGTGGGGGCATCGGCGCGCGGGATGCCTTGATGTTGCCACGCGAGCTACGGATGCGTCATCGACTCGCCGCCTGTTCGTGGAACGCTTGCAGGTTCCTGGCGATCGGCGTGTGTGTTGGTGTTTGCGGCATCTTTCAGGCGAAGGTGGAGGCCGAGCCGGTCGCTATCCTGTTGACTTCACATGATGCCTATCGTTCGGCCGCGGCGGCGGCTGAGAAAGTCCTGACCGAGAAGGGGCACCAAGTCACACTGTACGAACTGCCCAGACAGGCGTCGGTCGCGACGGTCCCGAGCAGCTCTTGGTCGGCTGAGGATTCGTCGCTGGATGCCGAGATGGCGGATTTGATGGAGCGTGTGGAGGGGACGAAACCGGTCGCCATTGTGACCATGGGTGAGCGTGCTACGTTGATGGCGCTGGCACGGATCGGCGAAGTGCCGGTGGTCTACAGCATGGTGACCAACGCGCCGGACTTTGTGCTCACCCAACCCGATCATCCCCTGCACAGTTGGGTGGCGGGGGTGACCACGGACATTCAGCCCAAGACGCAATTAGAGTGGATCGCCAAGGTTCAGCCCCAAGCCAGGACGATCGGGGTGCTGCACAGTCAACGATCGCAGCAGACCGCCGAGGCCATTCGCCGGACCGGTGATGGGTTGGGTCTGAAAGTGGTACTCATCGAGACTTCCAGGGATGATTTCGCCAAAGGGATGGAGGAACTCACGCGGAGCGGTTGCGACGGGCTGCTGATGATTTCCGATGCTCAGGTGTATACTAGGGAGACGGTCAAACCTGTCCTGTTGTGGGGGCTGCGACAGAAGAAATCGGTATGGACGTTTTCGAGTAACCTTGTCAAGAGTGGCGCGTTGGGGAGCCTCTACGCAGACTACAGTTCGATCGGCCGGCAAACCGCAGATATCGCTCTTCGCGTGATCAAAACGGGGAAGGCCTCGAAGATCGGGCTGGAGTATCCCAAGGAGGTCAAGAAGGCGATTAACGAGCGAACCGCGAGCATGATCGGTTTGTCGATTTCCACGCTCGTTCTCAATGAGGCACAGTCGCTGTATGGCAAGGAGTAGGCTTGTGTTCCCTCGAGGAGCGATGACTGGTTCTTGTGAGCCGCGGGCTGCGTGGACGAAGGCCCTGGACCGATCCAATCGGCATTCCGGTGCGAGGGACCGCGGCTGAGCTGCACGGAAGCACGAATGCAGTCCAGGTGAAGGGACGCACCATGGTCGATCCTGATACCATCGATCAACTTGAGCCGCCCCGTCATGGCGTGTACACCCGAATCTTGACGGCGGGTGTGATTGCCTGCTTCGCGACATTGTCCGTAGTCGCGTTCAGCCACGGCGCCTCTCCGGCGACCGCTCCGGCCACGTCGACATCTTCGCCTGCAAGCCGGCCGGATATCGGTTCGTTACTGGAACTCAACTACGACGAGCTTGACAACATCGACCTGCTGGAAATGGATTTGCCGATGGTGGTCACCGCTTCGCGACGCGCGGAGAAGATCACCTCCCTGCCCTATGCGGTGAGCGTTATCACCGCCGAGGATATCCGGGCTGCGGGCGCCCGGAACGTTGCCGATGCCCTTCGACTGGCCGCGGGTGTGGATGTAGCCGAGCTGTCGTGGGGCGTGACCGCGGTATCGCCTCGCGGTCTGCACGGGATGATGCCCCACTCCGTCCTGGTGCTGGTCGATGGCCGACAGATCTTCGATGCCTGGTTCGGCGGCAACTTCTGGGGCGACTGGCCTTTGCAGATCGAGGATATCAAGCGCATCGAGGTGGTCCGTGGGCCAGCGGGGGTTACCTGGGGAAGCAATGCGCTCAACGGGGCGATTAACATCATCACCAAGGATCCCTCGGAGCAACTGGGCTTGACGGTTACGGGCGGCGGCGGATCACGAGGGGCTCACAAGGAGTACCTCGGTTATGCCTTCGAGGAGGACAAGCTTCGGCTGCGAGTCTCCGGCGAGTACGAGGGCAGCGATGGCTTCGCGCGCGGCGGAACGATCCTGGGCAACCTCGACGACGACATCAAGAGCCCGCGGATGAACGTGCACTCCATTTACGAGGCCAGCCCTCACGATACGTTCACCCTGTCCGGCGGCGGTGCGGCGGTGAACGGTGGGTATCCGGTCGCGCCTCTTGGTCGCTTCATGGACCAGATTAACTCGAATAGCCAGAGCGCCTTTATACTCGGGAAATGGGAACATCGCATCGATCCAGACAGCAGCATCACCTTGAACGGGTACGTCAACGATTTCGGGCTTCGTCCCCACCTGCCGGTCATCGATTACCGCTACCAGCAACTCGCGTTGCAGCTCAGTCACACTTTCAAGCCCGCCGAGGACCACTGGTTCACTTGGGGTGTGGACACGCGCACCGATTTGCTGGATGCGACCAACGCGGAGCCCTTCATGCTGAGCAAGGGGTTCGTGAGCACGGCGATCATCGGGCTGTACGCCCAGGATGACTGGCGGTTTGCCCCGAGATGGCGACTGAGCCTGGGCGGGAGGATCGATTACGAGTTTTACGGCGGCTTCCAACCCAGCGGGCGGGTGGCCCTGTCCTATGATCTGTCGGATACCTCTTTGGTATATGGAGCGGTCTCGCGGGCGTTTCAGATGCCATCGGCCGGGACGCGGTTTGATCATATCCCCTTCTTTGGGGGGATGGCTTACTATTCGGCGGATCGGAATATCCAGCGAGAGACCGTGGTTGCGTACGAACTCGGATATCGGGGCCGATTCTTCGATTCTTTGGAGACCGCGGCCACGCTCTTCTGCCATTCGTATGATGATCTCGTCATCATGGCCCCGCGTTTGGGGCCGCCCGGCCTCGTTCGCTTCAACCTCGAAAACGGCTACGATGCCTACTCCTACGGTGCCGAGTTGGAGGCCAAGTATGCGCTGACCAGGGATCTCATGCTCCTGGGTACATACACCTTTCAGAATTTAGACGCTCGGGGAGGGGCATCCGTCTCGCGGACTGATTACCTCTCTCCGCCGCGGCACAAGTTCATGGTCGGCACGCGCTACAGTCCGCGAGAGGATCTGCATTTGTCGGCTCACCTGTACTATACCGGTGATACCGACGGGCTCAATCCGGTGTTGCCACCCGCCAGGCGTAACATCTCCTCGTATTTCCGTTTGGATCTCCGGGCGGAGCACGAGTTCTGGAAGGACCGCGCCTCGGTGGCGGTCGGGGTGCGGAATCTCCTCGACAATCACCACCTCGAAGGGACCTCGATGCTGCAGGATGTAGCCGAGGTGCCGCGCATGGTCTACGCCGAGATCCGGCTGACGTTCAAATAGCGGCCAGCAGGATGTCTTGTTGAGTTCTTCGAGCAATTCGGGCCAGGCCATAGGACAGGCCGGGCCGGAGCGGGCGCCACGGCAGGAGGCGCGGGCCAACCTTGCCCGGCTGCTTTCGCCTTTCCTCGCCAAGTTCGTCGATCGCCACGGCTCGGCTGTCTTCGACGCTGAGCTCAGACGAAGCGAGCTCGCCGAAGTCAGTGGGCGACCGCTACCAGAAAGCGCCATGAGCTATCCTGTGGCTGGGAAGCGTACAAGCCCGCCTGCGTGGTGGCAATCAGCGGCGATGACGGGGAAAGGAAGCGTGGAGAGTGTGGGCTACAGCTTGCGTAATTGAGCTAACGCCGCACGGAAATCCTTGGGCAATGGGGCGGTAACGGTTTGCCGCAGGCCGGTGTGTGGGTGCGTGAAGCTGATGGACTCGGCATGCAGGGTGAGGCGATCAATGAGTGGTCGCTCGGCGTGTCGGCCGCTGGGGCGATAGCCGGTTTTGACGGTGGAGAGCAGGAACTCGGTGGCGCTGCCGTAGATACCGTCCACGAGTAACGGCCATCCACGATGCGCAAGGTGCACGCGGACCTGGTGTTGCCGACCGGTACGTGGCCTGCAGCGAAGCAGGGCGATGCCCGGCCATTGTTCGAGCACCTGCCACTCGGTTTGTGAGGGCAGTCCTTTTCGGCCGGCGACACGCATGCGGGTCGAGTCCTGGGCGTGCGGGGCGATGGGGACGTCGATCAGGCCTTCGGGCTCATCGACATACCCGCGGACGATGGCCAGGTAGGTTTTCTCGATCGTTCTTTCACGAAATTGCCGCGACAAGGCCTGCTGAGCCGGCAGTGTCCTGGCTAGCAGGAGTACGCCGCTGGTGTCTCGGTCCAACCGGTGCAGGATACGCAGTTCGGTGCCCGGGGGCAGCAGCTTGGCGAGCAGGTCGCGAACCGCGTCCCCTTTCTGCCGGCCGGGAATGCTGAACAAGCCCGCCGGCTTGTTCACCGCCAGCAGGTTCTCATCCTCCCACAGTATTTCCAGCTTTGCTCGCACGAAAATCCTCGCAACCTGCCGGGTTCACTCAGGTGTTTGGCCACCATTGGCCAAGAAGTTGGTGATCTCCTGCCGGCGTGGGACCGTCGGCGGCCACGCAGATCAAGGCGACGCCGGAAGGCTCTGTCGGGTCGCGAACGACGTGGATTACGTCGATCCCATCGCGGACAAAGCCTTCAATCGCCTGCCGGCCGAACAGATCGTTGCCTACCCGGGCCACGAAGCGCACTTGTCCGCTTGCCCGGGCCGTCGCCACCGCCTGATTCGCCCCTTTGCCGCCGGCCGCCATGCTGAACCGGTCCCCAAGACCGGTCTCGCCCGGCCGGGGCATCCGCTCTGCCTGGACCACCATGTCCGTATTCGAGCTGCCCACGACCACAATCGTCGGGGTTGTCATCATGCCTCCCACCGGTGAAGCCGTGCGGTGCGTTTCACCTTCATCCGTGAAAACTGATGATGGCATCATCAGTTTTCAAGCCCGATGGCGTTTTTCTGCCCGTCACGGCGGGCTCGGCTCCGCATGTCCGACAAGTGCCGGTGGCTGGGCCGGCCGTTACCGATCGCCGTCGCCGGTCACTCCGCGGCCAGAGTCTCGGCGGTTACCAGGTCGGTGGGTACGTCGATCTGCGGGGGCAGGGACTCGCCCTGGATGAGCTTGAGGGCCGCCTCGACGCCCATGCGGCCCATGCGGTCCGGATGCTGCTCGATGGTCGCGTGCAGCGTGCCCGCTCGGAGGGCCGCCTTGGCCGCTTCGAGGTTGTCGTAGCCGGTCACGATGACGTCGCTGGTCCGCCCCGCGGAGGCGATCGCCTGGATCGCGCCGAGGGCCATCATGTCGTTGGCGCAGAACACGCCTTTGATGTCCGGGCGGGTGTTGAGGATGCTCTCCATCTTCTTCTGGGCCGGCTCGGTCGCCCACTCCGCGGTGTCCATGGCCACGATGCTGACCTTGCCTGCGGTGTCTTGCACGGCAATCGTGCAGCCGCGTTTGCGGGACTCGGCGTTGTCCACGCCGCGGATGCCTTCGAGCATGGCGATGTTGCCCTCACCGCCAATCCGCTCGATCAGGGCGGCCGTGCTCTTACGGGCCCCCTCGACGTTGTCGGGACCGATGAAAGCCTCGATCTTGAGCCCCGCCTTCTCGGCCGCCTCGGCGTCGATGCGGTTGTCGAGGTTGATGATCCTGATTCCGCGGCGTTGGGCCTGGAGGAGCGGGGCGACGATGGCCTTGGAGTCGGCAGGGGCGATGAGGACGACCTGCACTCCGCTGGCAGCGGCGGTTTCGACCTTGGCCGCCTGGCCCGCGGTGTCCGTCTCTTTGTCAACGTCGAGGACCAGCACGTCGGCTCCGAGATCCTCACCGGCCTGCGAGGCACCCGCCGCCATGCGCTCGAAGAACGGGTTGGTTCGGGCTTTCATAATCAGGGCCACCCGTGGTCGACCACCGCTCGGACTACTCGTTGACTCTGTGCCTTCGCGGGAGCAGCCGATGAGGATCGTCAGAGCCAGAGCGGAAACCCCTGCTGCCACGTATGCCGACCATTTCGTCATGTGCGGTTCTCCTGATCAGAAATCTCGTAGTGATGGGTTGTACGTTTGCCCCACGAAGCGGTAAGCCGGTTCCTCAGTTTTGGCCGCTCATCGCGTTTGCCGCGTTTGCCCAACGACGCGTTTCCCATGCCGCGGACTGTCGCATCGGAGTCAGCGGATCGCCAGTGCGTTTCCGCCGCGTCCTCGTCTGCTGTCAAGATACGCGGCCACGACCAGGACGCAACCGACGACGATCTTCTGCGTGGACGCGTGGACCGAGGCGGTGTCCAGCCCGTTGGCCAGGACGGCCATAATCAGGGCACCAATCATCGTGCCGACGACGGACCCTTCGCCTCCAGCGAGGCGCGTTCCGCCCAAGACCACGGCGGCGATCGCGAACAGCTCCGCGCCCTCGCCGGCGGTGTAGCTGCCGGTCGCGACGCGTGACCAGTAGATCATGCCGGCCAAGCCCGCACACAGGCCGCAGAACGCAAAGCACATTACCCGCACGCGTCCGGTGCGGAGGCCCGAGTATTCGCAGGCCAGCGGATTGCCCCCGACGGCGTAGACCTGGCGACCGGCTTGCGTCGTTGCCAGGAAGACGCCGCCCGCCGCCACCGCCACGACCGACACGCCGATGGGTATCCATACGGTCATCGCCGCCGGGCAGGCCAGCAGTTGCGTCTCGCCTCCGCTCACCCAGAACGCCGCCCCGCGCAGAATCAGCAGTGTGCCCAGGGTGACGATGAAGGACGGCACGCCCAGGCCTACCGTGAGCCACCCGTTACCCGCTCCGCACAGCGCGCCCACCAAGGTGCAGACGGCCAGCCCCACGCCGACCATGCCGATCCCCGGTTCTCCCTGCGGCCCCATGGCCAGGACCACACGCACGAATACGACATTGCACAGGGCCAGAAGCGAGCCCACTGACAGATCGATGCCGCCGGTCAGGATGACGAAGGTCATGCCCACGCCCAGCGTCAGATTGATGCCCGCTTGTTCGAGGATTTTGCGCTGGTTGAACTCGTTGAAGACCCAGGTGCCGTCCGGCCGCTCCTGCACGAGAAATCTTGGTACGTCGAAGCGCCATTCTCGCACGTCCCAGTGGCCCCGCGTCTCCAGCCCGGACAAGGCCGCCATGGTCGCGTACACGCCTACCAGCGTCAGCAGGAGATAGAGATATCGGGAAAACGCTTTCATGTCCCTTTGTTCTCAGTGTGCAGCGGAACCGCTCCCTCACGGTCGCGGCTCTGCTCGGTCGCGGCTCTGTTTGTTGCCGCCACTTCGAGGACGGCTACAGATCGCCGCCTGGGTTGCGTGCCCGGTCGATCGCCGCCCGAATCTGCTCATGCACCTCGAGCGGGTGATTCACGTTCATCCACGAGGCCTCGTACGCGTCGGTTCCGGCCGTGGCGAATGCGATACTGCCTAAACCCGCCAGTCGTTCGTACCAGGCCAAGGTCAGGCAGGTGTTCTGGATACGGTTCAGCGGGCACTCGAACAGATCGATGTTTAAGATGCCCCGTAGACGAAGGATTCGCCGGTTGGTCAGCACATACAGCCGCGCCACCCACTGCAAGAGGGCGAAGCCCACGCGAGCCGCCCCCAGGGCCACGGCCGCCTGAACAACGGTCGCGCCGTCGCCCCAAGGCAACCGCAACTCGGACCAGGTTGCCAGCACAACCATGACGGCCATGACTGCCAGCCACCTCGCCGACAGGAACAGCACAAACCACAGCGACGGCTTGATCGCCAGGATCACCACCTCGTCGCCGTCCAGCAGGTGGGCCGGCAGCAGGCTCTGCGTTGGGTTCAATTCCTGCGGATGGGCCCCCGCGTCCGGCGCGTCACTGAAGGGGATCGGCAACGTTTGCCCGCACGGCAGTTGCTCGGGACCACGCACAGAGCCACATACAGAGCCGCGACCGTAAGCAGAGCCGCGACCGTGAGGAAGCGGTTGCCCGGACCGTTCCCTCGCGGTCGCGGCTCTGCCAGCGGCTCTGCCAGCGGCTCTGCCAGCGGCTTTGCTTACGGAATCCTTCGGCTCCGGCTCGGTTGGACGGCTACGCATACAGCTCCCTCCGCAGGATGCCAATGTCCGGCAGATTGCGGTAATGGTCGTTGTAGTCCAGACCATAGCCGACCACGAACTGGTCCTCAATATCGAATCCGACGAACTCGGCCTGCACATCGACGGGGGCCTTGCTTGGCTTGCGGAGCAGGACGCAGGTCCGCACGGATTTCGGGGCGTGCCGAGCCAACTCGTCTCGGACCAGTCGCAGCGTGCCCCCCGTGTCCAGGATGTCGTCGATCAGCAGCACATGCCGACCGGTCACGTCTACGTTCAGGGCATCACGGAGCCGGGCCTCTCCCGCCTGTGTCGTCGCTCCCCGGTAGCTCGATACGGTCACCAGTCCGAGCTTCATGCGGATCGGCAGCTCGCGGATCAGGTCGGCCAGGAAGATCAACGACCCCGACAGAATGGTTACCAGTGTGATACCGTCCTCTTCGCTGCCGGCGTAGGTGCGGGCGATCGCCTGAGCCAACTCGCGAACGCGGGCCGCGATGCGCTCCCGCGGGATGAGGATTCGTTCCAGATCTGCTCTCATGCGGGCGGATTATAACCGCTCCGTACCGCAAGGGTAGTCTCCGGGCGGAGCCGCCCCCTGCGTGCTCCGTGCCAGACCTGTGCGGCCCGTGAAACCGCGGAGGTTGCTGCGCTCTCCAATTTGAAATCCGTAATCTGCGATCGCTGGCTGCGTCCCCTGTCGTCCGAGAACCGCCTCCCCTGGAAACCCCGCGTCGGCGGATGGGGCTCGCTACCGCTCCTTGATTCTCGACTCCTGACTTCCCCGTAGGGCTTGGCGCCAGCGTCGCTATTCTGGTAGGATGCTGACAGTGGCGCGTGCCGTGTACTGTCCTACCTCTCGCACGCGATCCATGCCCTGGCAATCAGGGTGTTTCGTCTTTGGCTCCCGGCGGCATGGTGTATGCCGGGCGGTGTCCGATGGAACTGGCGCGAACAGATGAAGGAGGACAGCATGTCGAGCAAGAACACCCTGGGTCTGCGTCTGGCTGTCATGGCAGCTCTTGTGTTCGTCGTACCGGCTTGGGCGGGGACGATTTTCGTCTCCACGTCGGGCAAGGACGCCGGCACCGGCCAGAGCTGGGCCGCCGCCAAGCGGACCGTCCAGGCGGGTCTCGACACTGCCATCGCCGGTGACCAGGTGTGGGTCGCCACCGGGACTTACGTGGAGAACATCACTCTCAAAGACGGTGTGGCTCTCTACGGCGGCTTGGCCGGTAACGAAGACCCAGCCACCTTCGACCTCGCCGACCGCGACTTCCAGGCTCACGAAACGACCCTGGACGGCAACCAGAACGGCAGCGTGGTGACTTCCCCGGAAGGAGCGACCCAGACCACGCGGATCGATGGCTTCGCGATCCGCGGTGGAACCAACCGCGGGGTTTTCTGTCTCCAGGCCTCGCCAACCATCGCCAACAACACCATCACGGGCAATGCGGGAGGCGGTATTCACTGCTCGCAGTCTTCCGCGGTCATCATCAACAACACGATCAGCGGAAACATCGCGACGATGAACGGAGGCGGGATATTCTCTACCGACGGGTCGCCTGTCATTGCTGGAAACACGATCGCGGATAACACATCAACGGGATCCGGATGGTACGGAGGAGGTGGGATCTGCTGCTGGTACGGTTCTTCGGCGATCATTGCCTGCAACGTGATCGAGTCGAACAGAGCGGCGAAGGGCGGTGGCATCTTGTGCCTGAAGTCGGCCCCGGTTATAGCCAACAACACCATCGCGGCAAATACCGCCACAGACTCCGACGGAGGCATCTACTGCCAGGATGCGTCTCCGGCCATCGCGAACAGCATTATCGCGTTCAACTCGTCCGGAATCGGTGTGAGCGGTTCGAGCACCCCGACGTTGCGATACAACTGTGTCTACGGCAACATGGCGCACGACTATCGGGGCCTGACCAGCCCTGTCGGGACGGACGGCAACATCTCGGCCGATCCGAAATTCGCGAGCTTGGTCCACGGCGACCTGCACCTCAAGCCGGGTTCGCCGTGCATTGATGTCGGGGATGATGCGATTGTCCAGCCCGGTTGGACAGACATCGACGGGCAGGCGAGGATCCATGGGACGCGCGTGGATATCGGTGCGGATGAGTTCGACGGTACGGTGTGGCAGCCTGGCCCAAGGGTCATCGTACGAGTCAGCCCGGAGGGCGATGACGCCAACGACGGCTCCTCTTGGGAGGGAGCCAAGCGTACCGTTCAGGCAGGAATCGACGCGGTAGCCGGGCGATATGGAGATGTTTGGGTTAAGGCGGGCGTGTATCGGGAACGTATCGTGCTTCGCTCGGCGGTGTCTGTTGTCGGCGGCTTCGCAGGGAACGAGGACGAAACGGGGGATCGCGATTGCCGAGCGAATGAGACGGTGCTTGATGGCGAGCAGATGGGCTCAGTGGTCACCGCGGACGGAGTGCTGGCGGGTGCGATCAGCGGCTTCACGATCACCAACGGCAACGCAGCCGAAGGTGGTGGCGTTTGTTGCCGGGACTCGGCTCTGGCGATCGCGGACAACAAGATCCTGAAGAACATCGCGTCTGACGGCGGCGGGGTCTACTGCCGCTATTCGGCCGCAGCCATCAGCCGGAACGCTGTCAGCGACAATAGTGCCGAAGACGGGGGCGGTATATACCTCTCGTACTGTAGGGCGGAGGTTGATAGCAACGTCATCACGGTCAACAGAGCATCAAGCATGGGCGGGGGGCTCAACGCACACTACGGCTTCGCGACGCTCATCAACAACACCATTGCGTACAACAGCACATCCAGTGGTGTTTATGGTGGTGGAGTAGCCTCCTACAGTGTCATGACGATCACCAATACAATCGTCGCTTTCAACTCCTCGGGTCTCTATCTTTCCGGCAGCCCGCTCACGCAGCGACACAGTTGCGTCTACGGCAACATGGCTTACGACTACTCCGGGTTCATCGACCCCGTGGGGACCGACGGCAATATCTCCGTAGATCCGAAGTTCGTGAGTCCCGCCTATGGAAACTGGCACATCCAGCCGCAGTCACCCTGTGTCGATGCGGGCGATGACGCGATGGCTGAGCCGGGCACACTGGATATCGATGGCGAAGAGCGCAATCAGGGCGGCAGCGTGGATATCGGAGCCGACGAATCGGACGGTACGGTCTGGCAGGCCGGTCCTCAGGTGATCGTGCGGGTCAGCTCCGATGGCGACGACGCCAACGATGGGTCTTCGTGGCAACAGGCGAAACGCACTATCCAGGCGGGGATTGACTCGGTTGCCGACCGCTATGGCGATGTGTGGGTCAAAGCGGGCGTCTATCGGGAACGCATCGCGCTTCGCTCGGCCGCGTCCGTCTTCGGCGGCTTCGACGGCACGGAAGACCACAAGAGCGATCGCAACCTGCGGGCCAGTGTGACCGTGCTCGACGGCCAGGCGGGAGGTTCGGTGGTCACCGCCAGTAACGTCCTCGTGGCCCGCATCGATAGCTTCACCATCACGAACGGCAACGCGACTTCCGGTGGTGGAATCTACTGCTCGAGCTCTTCCCCGGTCATCGCCAACAACATCATCAAGGGCAACACGGCGGCCAACTGGGGGGGCGGGGTATGCTGTCGCAGTGCCTCTCCGAGAATTGTCGGCAGCCTCATTGCCGGGAACACCGCGAATGAAGGCAGCGGAGTCTTCTGCATCTACCTGGCCGCTTCGCGCACGGCAATCATGAACAGCACGATCGCTGGGAACAGCGCGACCGTTGGTGGCAGCGTCGAAGCTAACGATCGAGCGTCTCTGGTGGTGGAGAACAGCATCATCGCGTTCAACTCGTCCGGGGTGTTGAAGGTGAACAACAAGACGATGACTCTGCGCAACAATTGCGTCCATGGCAACATCGCCTACAACTACAGCGGTATTGCCGACCCCACCGGCATCGAAGGCAATATCTCCGGGGACCCCGGATTCGCGAGCCGGTACGGCAATTATCGTTTGCTGCCCGGTTCGCTGTGCATCGACGGATGGGATGATGCCCCGCGGCCAACAGACGTAGAAGTGGATTTGGACGGCCTCGCGAGAATCGCGGACGGCAATGGGGATGGTGTGGCGGTGGTGGACATGGGAGCGCACGAGTACGCAGGCTTCCCGATCCTCGTGGGGTTGATCTCGAGGCGCCAGCATGGTGCGGCCGGGGTATTTGACATCGATCTTCCACTGGATGGCCAGGCGTTCGCGTGGGGCGAAAGTCGGCAAGGCGGCGTGACGGAGTTGGTCATCGTTTTCAGTGAGCCGGTCTTTGCGGCCGGCGAAACGCCGGGCGGTCCTGAGGTGATGCTTTCCACCGGGGCAGTGGAAGGAATGACGCTGGAAGGTGATCGGCTGACCCTCCAGGTGAGTGGCATCGATGGGCCGGCCTGCCTGACGGTGACCGTGGCGGGTTTGGCCAACGCGAACGGTCAACCGCTGCTCGGTGGGCAGGCCAGCTTCCGGGTGCTGCCGGGTGACGTCAACGCCGACGGTGCGGTCAGCATCCTGGACCTGGTGCAGGTTCGTAACGAGTTGAATCGGCCGGTGACGGCCGACAGCTTCCGGGCGGATGTCAATGCCGACGGGATGGTCAATATCTTCGATCTCGTCACCGTCCGGAACGCCCTGAACACGACGGTAAGCTGCCCCTGACCAGCAGCGCCGAGCGGATCTGCGTTTGATTAGGCGTCACTCGCCTACCGCGGGGCACGGGGTAGGTACTGCCGAAGCGATGCACTCTGGGCTCTGGACTTGCTTCGCTTCCGAGTATGCCTGCTTTATCGGGCATTGCTGGGGCGTAGCCGGGCCCATTTTGCCCCGCGGTCGCCCTCCTCGCGTACGCGGCCGGCCCCACACGGGTCACAGGCATGCCTGCGGAATCGCTGGGTCAAGAGGCCGCTTACTGGCGAACCGGCCTTGTATGAGGTACAGTATGCGCTAGTTACCGGGTGGGGGCGACGCCATACGGTTTCGGGACGCGTTTTACGGGCGCGTCCCGAAACCCTGTAGCGTCGTCCCCTCCCTCGGCCGACGGATACCGGCGAGACGCCGGCGCCACACGGGTGATGCTTGGAGCCACACCAGTGAGGTTGGCCGCACACCCGTTTCAGGACACCCGCCCAGTCGGCGGTGTTCGGTGGACAACGTAAGGGACACTTCGCGCGGAAATGCACAAAAATCACAATTTACCGGAGGCGTTTGCTGAGCTGGGCATCGAAGCCCCGTTGCTGCACGCCTTGGCGAAAATGGGGTTTGCGACTCCGACGGAAATCCAGCGGCAGGTCATCCCCCTGGTCCTGGCGGGCCGGGACGTGCTGGGGCAGGCCCGCACGGGTACGGGCAAGACGGCGGCGTTCGGCCTGCCGGTCCTGCAGATGATCCGGCGAAACGAGGGCCTGCAGTTCCTCGTGCTCGTGCCCACGCGCGAGTTGGCCGTCCAGGTTGCCGCCGAGTTGCGTCGCATGTGCGAGGGCCTCGACCTGCGGGTCGTGCCGGTCTACGGCGGGCAGAAGATCAAGGCTCAATTGCACCTTCTGGGTCGCAAGCCGTGTGTTGTGGTTGGCACGCCCGGACGGGTCATGGACTTCCTCGAGCGCAAAGCACTGAGTTTCGACCAGATCCGCTTCGTCGTGCTGGATGAGGTTGACCGGATGCTGGATATCGGCTTCCGCGAGGACATTCGGCGTATCCTCGGGCAGATTTCTTGTCCGCACCAGACGGTGCTGGTTTCCGCTACGCTGACCGACGAAATCACCCGGTTGGCCAAACGCTACATGACCGATCCCATCGAGGTCAATGTCTCGCGCGACGAACTGACGGTGGACGAAGTCACGCAGGTCTACGTGACCGTGGATCCTTGGGATAAGTTCCGGGCGTTGCGCATGCTGCTGGAGCAGGAGAAGCCGCGACTGGCTATCGTGTTCTGCAACACGAAGCGGAGCGTGGACAAACTGACCCGGCAATTGCACGACGCGGGTATCGACGCCCGCGAAATACACGGCGATCTGGTGCAAGCGAAACGCGAACGGGTGATGGATCGTTTCAGAAGGCACAACCTGCATGTATTGGTGGCCACGGATCTGGCTGCCCGGGGCATCGATGTCCAGGGCATCAGCCATATCGTCAACTATGACATTCCGGACGATCCTCACTCGTATGTGCACCGCATCGGGCGGACCGCTCGCATGGGGACGTTTGGGAAAGCGATCTCACTGGTCACCCGTGACCAAGGCAAACGGCTCACCGACATCGAAGTACTGATCAACCGCGAAGTGCCGCCGATCACCATCGAGGGGTTTGTCCCACGGCCTCCTCGCGACGATTGGCGGCCGAACCATGGCTCCCACGATGCCGCGGTGCCCGGTCCGAGCACCGAGCCGGGCTCTGAAGCCGAACAGGTCGCAGTGCCTCCGTCGCCCCGAGGTCTGGGAGCCAAGTTCAAGCCGCATCGCCGCCGCCGCCTGTGATTCCCTTGGCGATTGCCTTGGTGTCAGCACAACCCCTGGGTGTCGGGTGCATCTTTTGTTTGGGGGCAGGCCTCATCCGTGTGGCACTGCTCTGCCAGCAGTGTATTTCGGGGGAGAGGCAGTGCTGACACAGCAGCGGCACACGACGGCGCGTGCCGGGCCCGCCAGCCGCCACGGTTCGGTGGATGCACCCCTGGGTGTCATGATGGTGACGCGTCCCTTGCGTCGGTAGGGGGGCAGACCTATACTCGCCGCCAGTATCGGTCGGCGTTTGTCGGCCGGGAGGTTGTGATGCCCATTTACGAGTACCGGTGCGACGACTGTGGGCAGGCGTTTGAGCATCTGGCCCGGTCGATGAGCTCTACCGAGCCAGTGGCCTGCCCGAAGTGCGGCGGCCTTCGCGTCAAGCGGCAGTTGAGTGTGTTCGCCGCTCGGCAGCAGGGCGATGGCGAGTCATGTTGCGGGCTTGCACCCGGCTCGTCCCAGTGTGCCCAGTGCCCGGGCATGAGGAATTGTGTTTCGTGACGGCGGGCCCATGGCTTGACGACGCGGCTCGGACGAGGCCGCCTGGGCTTTGTCAGTGTTCTGAAAGTCCACAGGATCGATGAAACAGAAAACCACACAGCCCCCGCCCGCCGTTCGCATGGTGGCAGCCGGTTTGCTCGCTTGGTTCCTTCCCGGAGCCGGGCATCTCTACGTCGGCGAGCGAGCCCGCGGGATCACCCTGCTCGTAGTCATCGCTCTGACCTTTTGGGCCGGTGTGGCTGCGGGGGGTGTCAAGAATACGGTCAACCCCCAGGACCGCTCACTCTGGTTCCTTGGCCAAATCTGTGCCGGCGTTCACCCGTTGATTGCCGTCGTCTGGAGCCGACACCTCACCATCCCGGAAGGGGCTGATCCCGCCGGGTGGATCTCCTACGGGCAGACGGAAGAGGTCGGCGTTGTCTACACGGCCATCGCCGGCATGTTGAACGTGCTGGTCATCTTCGATGTCCTCGGTCGGGTGGATCGCCCGGAGTTGTCGCAGACCCGGACGGGCCCCGCACGCACCCCACGGAGGGCCTCGGCATGACCTCGCTTTTGGCTACCCTGTTCATCCATCCGCTACCCATTGAGCGGCACCACCTGTGGCTGCTGCCCCTATGTTTGGCGGTGGCTCTCGTTTACAAGACGACCAAGTGTGCCGAGGTGCGGGAGATTCCCGTCGCCGCCCTGATTAGTTGGGTGACCATCGTGGTCGGCATGTACGCCGTCGGGGCCGCCCTGTGGCTCCTCTACCATTTTGCCGCCTGAACCCCGCGGCTCGGTGTTTCACGGGGTCTGAGTGGCACCCCGATGGCAAACGCGCCCAGCCGTGGCCGAAGTTCCGTGTTCTGGCTGGACCATTGATTGGGCATTGGGTCCTGGGCATGGGTCATTGTGCACCGGGAGCCACTTGGCGGCGAGTCACGTCCCCCCAATACGTGGGATTCCCTCTGGCTTGCAGGCAGAGATCGCGCCGTGGTATAAGCTGCATTCAGCCATGAACGGTGCACCTGACCAGGCCGATCCACCCCCTGTCACGTCGGCGGCTTTGCCGGTCGACGGCGTGCGCCTGCTGCTGGCGCTGCGATCGCGGATGCTGAGCAACACCCTGCGGCAGGCGCTTCGTGAGCGGCCGCTGCGGCTGCTCAGCACCGCCGCGTCCATCGTTGTCATCTGGGTGGGGCTGTATTACCTGCTCGAACGTACGCTTCGTATTGTTCGCCAGCCGGTGCTTGAAGGCATCGTCGCGACGCCGCTCATTTTTACCTTCTTCTTCCTGGCCCTGACCGCCATGCTGGCCTTCTCCAGCGCCATTCTGGCTTACGGCGGTCTGTTTCGCAGGCTTGAGAGCGCCTTTCTCATGGCCACGCCCATGGCCGCCCGTGACGTGGTGATCGTGCGCTACATCGAGAGCCTGGTCTTGTCGAGCTGGTCGCTGCTTCTGCTGGGACTACCGTTGATGATGGCCCTCTCTCGTCATTTCAGCGAGCCGTGGTCGTTTTACCCGTTGTTCCTGGGCTTGTTCCTGCTGTTCATCCCTGTGCCGGGCGCGCTGGGCTTGGTCCTCGCCTGGACTGTGGCCATGGTCGCCCCCAAAACTCCGCGTCGCATCATCATCCTGGTCGCGGGGCTTCTTCTCGTGTTGGGCGGCGGGTGGTTCTACCGCATCATTTACGCCCCGGTCTCCTCCAGCGAGTGGTTGCAGCACTTCTACGACCGCATTGCCCTGGTTCAGAACGCCATGCTGCCGCATACCTGGGTTTCCAAGGGCATCAACCTCGCCGTCCAAGGTCAGACGGCACCGGCCGCTTTCTACTTGTTCGTCACCGCGGCCAACGCGCTGTTCGCCAGTTTCGTGGCCGTCGGACTCGTCTCCGGCGGATTCACGCGGGCCTTTGCACGGGCCCAGGTCTCCGCTCGCGGCTCGAGACGGTCGGGACGCCTGCTCGGTTGGCTCAGCGATGTGGTCTTCGCCTATCTTCCCTGGCGGCAACGGATTCTCGCTGCCAAGGACCTTCGCAGCTTCCTTCGTGATCCCCTGCAATGGTCGCAGATGGCCATTCTGATCGGCCTGCTGGCCCTCTACGTCGGCAATGTACAGCGATGGTGGGTTGACCTCGCCCAGCCGGGCCTGCACGTGCTTATCGCCTTCCTCAACCAGACCGCGGTCTGCCTCATCCTGGCCACCTTCACCAGCCGATTCGTCTTCCCGATCGTCTCGCTGGAGGGGCAGCAGTTGTGGTTGCTGGGGCTGCTGCCCTTGCCGCGAAGTCGGATCATCATGGCCAAGTTCCTCTTCGCCCTGACCATCACGCTGTTGGCTGCCCTGGCAGTGATGGGTATCTCCGTCTACCGTCTGCAGCTTCCAACCGGCTTGGCCGTCGCGCACCTGGGGGCCAGCGTGGCTGTGTGTATCGGGCTGTGCGGCGTGAGCATTGGCATGGGTGCCCGTATGCCGATCTTCACCGAACGCAACCCGGCCCGCATCGCCGGCGGCTTCGGCGGCACGGTCAGCTTGCTGCTCTCCGTGGCCTTGGTTGTGGCCTCGCTGGCCGGCCTGGGCGTGATGAGCCTCCACATCGCCCGCACCGGCACCGACGACACCCTGACCGGCGCCATGCTCGGCTGGCTCCTAGGCGTCGTCGCCCTCAATGTCGCCGCCGCCGCCGCCGCCCTCGCCGTCGGTATGCGACACTTTGGCCGCCTGGAATATTAGAGCGTTTCGCGATTCATCCTAGCGGTCGCCCCCTGACTTCGGCGAGCTCAGCGTCGAAGACAGCCAAGCCGCGGCGACCGGCGCGTTCCCTGTAGCGGTCGCTCCCCGCGGCGACCGGCGTGTTCCCTGTAGCGGTCGCCCCCTCCGCCGTGGTGAGGCAGGCAGGCCGTGGCGGGGCGGACAGGCTGTGGCGACCGGCGTGTTCTCTGTAGCGGTCGCCCCCCGTGGCGACCGGGGCGTGCTTGGTGGCGGGGCCGATGGCGAGAAAGCCCTCCACGCATGCACTGCTCCCAGAGCAGTGCCACACCATCGCGCAAACACCGAGCACAGAGCCGTGCCGCACGCGATCAACGAGCGTCAAACGCCAACGAGCCCCAAGCGCGAGCGCAATCAACGAGCGTCAAACACCAACGAGCGCGGGGATGCGGCGCGTCAGCGACGTACTCAAAACGCCCACTCGCCATCGCAAGCCAACGAGCCCCGAGCGCAAGCGAGCGGGGGGAGTCGAGAACGCACACGCTTCCCACGCTGCTCGGAGAGCAG
>JAAYDF010000329.1 GCA_012729395.1 Phycisphaerae bacterium | reverse complement strand
CGCCGCCGACCTCCTACAAGCCGCCCTCCAGACCGGCATGGTCGAAGAACGCGCCCTCACCGCCAAATGGCTCGACCTCTGCCGCCAACACCAGACCCCAAACGATGACTGACCGACGGATCACCCCCTCGCCCTGATCCTCTGCGCCGCAGCCCGCACCGCCGCCCCATCTGGCGACCCAAAGGAGCACGCGGGATCTCCTTGACAGCAACCCCCATCTCGCTATAACTCTCCAAACGTGGGCATAGCGAACCGGCGAAACGATCGCGATTCGCCGTCTGCCGAAGAGACTGCCCGAAGCACAAAATCGAGGAAGACCGAACATGGAAGAAAGCAAACCCGCCCCGCCGTCGCCCGACGAGCTCAGGCACGCCCTCAAGGCGTTTCGCAAACGTCTGAAACTCGCCCGACTCGACGATGAATCGTCCCTGGGGAAACGAGCCCTCAGCGGCGGGCAGAAATCCGGGATCGTCGCCATCAACCCACCCGCCCAGTTCTCCCAAGCCGTCTGGCAAGAACTCGTCCGCCAGGGCCGACTCCGAGACGCCGGCCACGGACTCTACGAACTCGTCGAGTAGCGTCACCCCCCGGGGTCAGGTCTTGAAAGTTTAATCTACGAACCCGCCCAGCTCCCTTCGCCGCCTCCGGTTCAACCCTCCGCGCCCCCGCCCCTCCAATAGGGCGGGTCAACACCCGCCTTCCGATCCCTAAAGACGCCTGAACGACTCGCCGCCTCAACTTCCCAAAACGATGCGCCCCCATCCGTACGGGCAACCCTTGTGGTTGCTACCGCCCCCGCCCAGTCCTCTCCCACGCCGTCTCGCTCAATCCCCTTGCCGCTGCCGCCCGAATCGAGTAACATACACCAATCCGGAAAGAACATCGCCCCTTTCCACAGCGGGAGCGTTCGCAGTGTGGCAGATGCGTGACAGCATGACAATAACGCTTGGCCAGGACCCGCCGGCTCACCCGCCGCACCCTGAAAACGTCAACACCAATCCAGCGTCCCAAGTCACTATCCAAAACCACATCACCAACCTGACATCTCCCTGCGACACCCATGACCAGAATTGAATTCCCGAAACCTCTGAAGCGACTACTCGAAGACAGCGAACTCCAAGCCCCCATCCGCACCTTGGCCGACCGCGTCGGCGAAATCCTCTCCGACAATAAGCTCCTCTTCTTCCCCGACTACACCGACCACGGCCCCGACCACGTCAACCGCGTCCTGCGGTCTGAGGTGGAACTGATCCCAAAAGGGGTCTGGAAGAACAGCACCAACGACTCCGACCCGCGTCTGCTCTGCGACGCCGACGCAGCCGTCATCATCGCCGCTACCCTCCTCCACGACATCGCCATGCACCTGCGCCCGCCGGGCTTCCTCCAACTCGTCAGCCGGGACTCCCGTTTCAAACCCCTTCCATGGTTCAGCGCCAACCAGGAAGGCCACTTAGCCGACCAGCCCTGGCACGAACTATGGCAAAACTACCTCCGCGAAGCCCGCCGATTCAGCGACCGCGACCTGACCAACATCATCGGCGAGCAATCCGCGCGGGAGTGGAAGTTCCACGAACTTCCAGCCGACATCGGCCAATGGGAAACCAACCACTACCGGATCATCGGCGAATTCATCCGCCGCCACCACGCACGCCTCGCCCACGAAATCGCCATCTACGGCTTTCCGGGCCTTGAGGTG
Source organism: Phycisphaerae bacterium (assembly GCA_012729395.1). Classification (GTDB taxonomy): domain Bacteria; phylum Planctomycetota; class Phycisphaerae; order UBA1845; family PWPN01; genus JAAYDF01. Next base: position 2,228 of record JAAYDF010000329.1, on the reverse strand, counting down.
GGCTCCGGCAGACGTCACTTCCCAGCCATGGGCACGGAACAAAGCCACGCCCTCGGTCACCTGGCGGACCTCATCGGCCTGACCGCAAGATCGCATGGAGTCTCGCTCCGCCTGTGCAAGGCCTATCTGGACGCCAGTCCGCTTCACCAAGGGACCCCTAGGCCCATGGGCACAGCCGTCCTCTACCCCATGGCCCTCCTGCGCGTCGCCGATTACCTCCAGATCGACCGCAAACGAGCACCAGCCGTGCTCCTCCAACTCCGCAATCCTCAGAGCCCGATCTCCGTGCGGGAATGGAGCAAGCACCTCGCCGTTCTGAACATCAGCCAAGCCGACGATCCCCGCGCCAGAATGGTCCAGGTAAACCCTGGCCTGAGCCTCGAACTCTACCTCCAGCTTCGTGACCTCATCGACGGCCTCCAAGCGGAGATCGACCATTCCACCGCCGTCCTGGACGAGGCATACGGCATCCGGGATAAGGATGGACTAGATCAACTCAACCTGGCAATCCGCCGGGTCCGCTCGAGCCTTGACAACCCCTCCTTCCGTGACGGCCTCCCTTACATCCCGGAGCCAACCGGATTCGCCGCCGACCCACACCTGCTCACTCTCCTCGTCGAACCGCTGTATGGCAAAAAGCCGGGTGTAGGTGTCCGTGAACTGATCCAGAATGCCGTCGATGCCGTCTGCGAATTGGAGGCATGGTGCCAAACCCACAATGTACGCCTCGATTCGCTCGATCTGCCCGAACAGGAAGCCGACGTTCTCGTTGACTTCATCAAACGCGACGACGGTTCCTGGTATCTCCGCGTCAGCGACAGGGGAATCGGCATGACCGCCGATACCATCCAGAACTACTTCCTCCGCGCCGGAGCCTCCTACCGCCGCAGCCCACAGTGGGCAAGAGACTTCATCGACGAACAGGATCACCCGCGCGTGATCCGCGCCGGCCGCTTCGGCATCGGAGCTTTCGCCGTCTTCCTGCTCGGACCATCTTTCGAATTACACACGCGGCACGTCACTGCGGACAAATCTACCGGCTGCACGATCAGAGCGTCAGCCAACAGTCAACTCATCGAGATAACACGCTGTGGCGACCTGCCCATCGGCACGACCATTGAAGTCGAGTTGAGCACCGACACCATCGAGTATCTCGAACTTGAAGAGGTGAGCCACTCATCCCACGCCGAGCCTGGAGATGCTGTTGACTGGTTCTGCTGGGACTGGCCCACCGTGGTCAAGCGCGTCTTTTGTCGCCGAAAGCCCATAGTGCTGCATCAGGAATATGCCTGTCCTATTCGCAAGACAAGGCTTCCGCCGGAATGGTCCGTCATTCATCCTGATGGATTCGACGCAGTCTCCTGGACCTTCGGCGATGCCCCATTCCTCTCCTGTAACGGTTTGAGAGTCGCGAGAATTGAGAGTTACTGGAAAGATGACTTTGACCTTTTCTGGGAGGAGGAATGCCTGCACGCACCTAGAGTCGCGGTAATCGACAAGGCGGCCAATCTGCCCTTGACGGTCCAGCGATACGCACTCTCGCACGGGCTCCCGTTCATAGATGAACTCGTCCGCGATGTCATGCTTTCATTCATTGCACACGGCCTAGTGTGCGGACCGACGTCTCCTGAGGAGGCGCTTCGTTCGGATCGCAGATATCCACTCCAGCGCGCGCATTCGGTGTACCGAAAGCCCGAAGGAACGTTCTCTGACGGCAACTTGCGGTGGTGTACGACATCAACGCACATGGTTCCCGTAGATCCATGGCTCTACTCGCTGCTCAAGGCAGGTTCCTGCCTTGTGTTTGGGGTTCTGGTCACTCCCACACTCTATCGGACTTGCGGACCGAAGTCACTGAATGCAAATGTGCTGCTGCAGTATCTGGGCGCAAACAACTGTGCAGCTATGCAATGGCTTACTGTCATGGAATCTCATGGCACCGGGAAGTATGCCGATTGGCCCTCAAGAATTCTTGCGGAACTGGCGCTCCAGGGCGTATCAGCGCTGGACCACGTAGTACAAGCATCTCGTGTACTTGTCTCGTCAGATCCTGAGTTCAGGTTCAGCAACTCGGTGCTGAGATGCCTTCGCGCACCCAAATCCGGTAATGCCAACCCAACCCTCCAGTGTGCGGCGTGGAGGAAAGTTGGCAGTCGCAGATCTGGGTCGCGTTCGTTTGGAGCCGGAACGGGTACCCTCGCCTCGGTTATCCCACTGAGATCTACACT
>JAAYDF010000328.1 GCA_012729395.1 Phycisphaerae bacterium | reverse complement strand
TGACCTTCCGACCACGATCGGTTGTAGTAGCCATCAGGGCTCCTCCTTTCAAAGTGCAGTCACAACAACACTTATGGAGGATGCCCCTCGCTTTTTCAATTTACACAGGTTTCGATACTATCTCCGCCGGAGTCAAACACCGCTGGGCGAAAGAGACCGAGGTGAACGCCAAGATCAGCATCACGCACAAGGGAACCAGTATGCGCTTCATTGACCTGCCTCCTTCTATGCTTTCCGACCTGACGGGTACATGTGCACTCAGGCCCAAGGGAGAAAATACCCCAAGCCCTGATGCCGAATTATACCATGTCTACGAGACAAGGGAAAGACCTGTCAACAAAAATCCGCGACACACACCGAGACCATACGCGGTCCGCCAAGTCGGATTCAGCTTGACAGTAAAAACGCCACCCCTGCCACAATAGCAGCCAGCCCACCGTGCCGATGCGCGGATCTACTTACTCTCCAACCAGTTATCGCCCCAGGCAAGGTCGACTTTCACAGGCACCGCCAGAGGCAGAGCCGTACACATCTCGTCCCGGATCAGCCGGGCCTCGCTCTCCGCCTCGGCGGTCGGCACATCAAAGACAAGTTCGTCGTGCACCTGGATCAGCAGTCGGCTGGGCCGCCCCGCCTCGCGGATGTGCCGGTGGATGTCGATCATGGCCCGCTTGATGAGGTCCGCGGCACTCCCCTGGATCACCGTGTTGACCGCGAAGCGTTCTGCGGCGAAACGGAGGTTGCGGTTCCGCGAGTTGATGTCCGCAATCGCCCGGCGCCGTCCGAGAATCGTCTCGACATGGCCCCGGCGGCGGGTGGCCTCGACGGTCTGGTCGATAAACCGGCGGATGCCGGGATAGCGCATGAAGTACATGTCGATGAAAGCCTGGGCCTCGGCCACGGGCATACCCGTGGTCCGCGACAGTCCGAACGCCGACTGACCATAGATGATTCCGAAGTTGACCGCCTTGGCCCGACTGCGCTGCTCGCGGGTCACCTCGTCGAGGGGCACGCCGAAGACTTGCCCAGCCACAAACTGGTGAATATCGCGATCGAGGGCAAACGCCTCGATGAGCGCGTTGTCTCGGCAGAAGTGGGCGAGCACCCGCAGCTCGATCTGCGAGTAGTCCGCGGTGAGCAGGACGTGCCCGGGCTCATGGGGTACGAACGCCCGGCGGATCTGCCGTCCGAGTTCCGTGCGGATGGGGATGTTCTGCAGATTGGGGTCGCTGGAGGACAGCCGGCCGGTGACGGCAGCGGTTTGATTAAAGCTCGCGTGCACGCGGCCGGTGCGCGGACAGAGCATCTGCGGCAACGTATCGACGTAGGTGCCCTTGAGCTTGGCCAGCTCGCGATACTCACGCACCAGTCGGGGCACGGGATGGTCCGTCTGCCACGCGAGGGTGTCGAGAGTCTCGGCGTCGGTGCTCGGCCCGGTCTTGGTCCGCTTACCAACGGGCAGCTTCAGCTCATCGAACAGCACCACCGCCAGTTGCTTGGGCGAATCAACGTTAAACGGGTGACCGGCGTGTTCGTGAATCTGCCGGGTCAGTTCCGCCATGCGTTTGGCCAAGCCGCTGCTCATATCCTTCAGCACGCGCGTATCGAGCCGAACGCCCTCGGCCTCCATGGCCGCCAGCACCTCGACGAGCGGCATCTCCGTCTCGTCGAACAGCGGCACGAGCGGGCTGGCTTGCAGTTGCTCGCTCAGAACTTCATAGAGCGCCCAGGTCACGTCGGCGTCCTCGGCCGCGTATTCGCACGCCCGCTGCGTGTCCACTTGGTCAAAGCGAATCTGGTCCTTGCCCCGGCCGATCAGGGCGGAGATGGGAATGGGGGCGAACCCAAGCAGTTCCTGGGCGAGGGCATCCATACTGTGCGACCGGCGAGACGAGTCGAGCACGAAGCTGGCGATCATGGTATCGAAGGCGACCCCTGCCACGGGCACGCCGTGGTGGGCGAGCACCACGAGATCGTACTTGATGTTCTGGCCGATCTTGGCGACCTTCGGATCCGCCATGATCGGCCTCAGGGCCGCCAGCGTCGGCTCCAGTTCCAGTGTCCGGCCGACCCCGCGCACAGGCAGGTAGTAGCCGGTGCCGGTTCGCCACGAGAAACTCATGCCCACCAGATCCGCCCAGGACGGGTTCAGGTGCGTGGTCTCCGTATCGAAGGCGAATCGGTCCTGTCCGCGAAGCTCAGTCAGAAAGCGACCGAAGGCTTCAGGCGTGTCCACAAGGACGTAGTGCCGCTCGCGCTGAGAACCGGCCGGGCCAGACCACAGCTCGCCTTGGCTGCCCGTGGTGCCGGTCGGGGTGCCGGGGGCAGCTTCGCGGCCGGCGGGTTCTTGGTCCGAAACCCCCTCGGGCCGGTCCACATCAAACAAGCCGCGGGCCGCTTGGCGATGGATGGGGCGTTCTGGTAACGCCGTCATGTCAGGCGGACTGGGTGCGGGTTGCTGGGACGCGACCGGGCCAAGTTGGTCAAGGAGGCGGCGGAATCCCAACTCGCGGAACAGCGGCTCGAGCACTGTGGTGTTCCAGCCTTTCCACCGGCAGGCCTCGAGGTCGATTTCCATATCGAGATCCTGCCGGAGGGTCACCAGTTGCCGCGTGGTGTCCAGGTGCTCGGCAAAGGCCAGAACATTCTTCTTCATCGCGGGGGTCAGTTCCTCGGCATGGGCCACGACGGCGGCGGCGGAGCCGAACCGGGCGATGAGGTCGGCGGCCTTCTTGGGCCCGACGCCCTTGACCCCGGGGATGTTGTCCGTCGAGTCGCCAGACAGCGTCTGCACCTCGACCGCATGCTCCGGGCCGTAGCCCTTGCGTTCTCGTAGCTCGGCCGGGCCGATGAACTCGCCCTTGCCGGGATCAAACAGGCGGACGTGCTCGGACAGAAGCTGATCGAGATCCTTGTCCTTGCTGACCAGGCAGACCTGCAAGTCCGGCCCGGCCAGCCGGCGGCAGACGGTGGCCATCACGTCGTCGGCCTCGAAGCCCGGCAGGCTGAGGATGGGGATGCCCTGCGAGCCAACAATCTGGAGAATGCGGTCGATCTGCGGAGCAAGATCCTCGGGCGGGGGCTCGCGGTTGGCCTTGTACGCCGGGAAGATTCCCCTGCGGACACCGGTCTCGGACGGGGTGTCCATGGCCATGGCTAGATAGTCGGGGCGCTGCTCGCGGACGAGCTGAAGGAGCATGTTGGCAAAGACATAGGTGGCCCGCGTGGGCTCGCCGCCGGGGGCGGTCAGTGCCTGGAACGGAGCGTAGTAACAGCGGAAGATCTGGCCAAGCCCATCGATGACAAAGAGGCGGCGGGACATGCCGGGCACTGTAGGTGTCGTGATCGGGGGGTGTCAAGCAACGGGCTGGTCCGTTCGGTACCTGGCCGGCGTCGCGCATGAATGTCCTGCCGATGGTTGACACGGCAAGAGTCGGCGGCAACAATGCGGCCTGGGGTATGGACTTACCGAACAGGGAGTGTCTCGCATGGCAGTCATGACCAGGCCCCCGGGCACGGGTGGCAACAGCGGCATCAAGGTTGCCCTGGTCGCGTTCGTGGTGCTGACCGTTGCTTCACTCACGGGCACGGTCATCATGTACACGTACCTATCGGACAAGGTGCAGGCGGCAGCGGACGCGGGCGAGCGAGCCGGTCGAGCCGAGCAGCGGGTCCGAGAGGTGCAAGCCCAGCTTCGGGAATTCGCCCGCATGGCGGTCGGCGAGGACACCGACGAGCTTCCGGCGATCCGGCAAAGCCTCACCGCCGCGGTCGAGCCGATCGTGGCCGACCCCAAGCTGCGGCAAGCCAACATCCCCGTCGATTCCGCGCTGCTGACCGTCCTGGCGGAGGTCTACCGGCAATACCAGGACCAGAGCCAGGCGGCGGGTGATCTGCTCGCCGAACGGGACCAATTGCGCGACGATCTCCAGCAGATGAGCACATTGACCGACGCCAGCCGCCAGGAATTCGCTGACAAGATTGAAGAGCTCCAAGGGCGGGTTCGCGAGATCGAGCAGCAGGCCGGCGGCAACCAGGAGGCGTGGGACCGGCAGGTCACCGACCTGACCGCCCAATTGGACAAGGCGTCCGAATCGGCGGGGCAGCAGCTCGGCACGGAACGACAGCAACGGCGCGAGATCGAGAAGCAGTTGACCGACGCCCAACAGCGGGTGCAGCAACTCGTGGCCACTCTGGCCAGCTTCCGGCCAAGGCCCGACCTGACCAGCGCCCTGCAGATCGCCGACGGGCGGATCGTCCGAGCGGTCGCCGGCGACCAGATCGTCTACATCAGCCTCGGGCGGCGGGACGGCGTCAAACGCGGCATGACTTTTGCCGTCTACTCGCGGACCCGCGGCATCCCCGAGGAAGGCAAGGGCAAGGCCACCATCGAGGTGTCAGAGATCTTCGAGACCACGTCCGAATGCCACGTGACCTCGACGACACCGGGCGACCCCATCCTGGAGAGCGATGTCATCGCCAATCCGGTCTTCGACCGCTCGCGGAAGTACAACTTCCTGGTGGCCGGCGATTTCGACCTGAACTTCGACGACCAGATCGACGACCCGGGCGGTGAGCAGGTCAAGGCGATCATCCGCGAAGCCGGCGGAAATCTGGTCGACACGATCGACACACGGACAGATTTCGTCGTGCTGGGAATCGCCCCAGCGGCTTCCGTGAGCACGGACGGCACGGAAACAGCCGAGAGCCAGGAGCTGACCCGGCAACGCGAGGCTCGCCGCAAGGCGTTCGACGTCATTGCGGGTGAGGCCCGCAGTTTGTCCATCCCCGTACTCACGCGTACACAATTCCTGCACTTCATCGGGATGCATGTGCCGCCCAGCGGCTCCGCCGACGAGATCAGCGGATAGCTTCCCGAAGATGGGGGCGCGGCATCGGCCTTCCGTGTGATGCTGACGGCCTGCGCAGGGAGCGACACCTCGGCACCAATCCTCGCGAGACATAATGTACTTGGGGGGGGTTGCCGGTCAGGCAGACAGGTCGAGGTGAGTACCCAGATCGCCGAGCATCTGCTCCATCGATTCCTGGATGCCCTCCATCGCGGCAGTCAACAGATCAACCGCCATCTGACCTTGGTCACGGCTGACTTGCATCGCCTTGGCGGCGACCGCCATCTGCACGCGGAACATGGTCTCCGCGGCCTGCAGACCGGATATGCTTCCGACGAGGTCCATCTCTCCTTTATCGACCAACGCCGGCCACGGGTTGAGCATCGTATCCCATAGTGCCAGCCCCCCCGCCGCGCTGCCGCAGGGCTCGGCGGTCGATTATTCGGACACCCGGCCGGGCGAGCTCGCGGGCCTTGAAAAAGCCGGCGGTCGGCCCCATCATGCCCACGCACGCTCTCGTATGCCAACAACGGATCGCGATTCTCGATAACGGCCGACCGCCGTGGTGCAGAAACGCGACCGCTACAGAACAGCGATGTGACGCCAGCAAGGAGGTGTCGGTGGCCAGTCATCCCAACATCCCGGAGCCCGTGCTGGCCCGGGCCAGAACGTCCGAGAACTGGGGATCGAAGCTCGGCGTGATCCTGGCTGTCGCGGGCTCGGCAGTCGGACTGGGCAACTTCCTGAGGTTTCCCGGCAACGCCGCCCTCAACGGCGGTGGCATCTTCATGGTCCCGTACTTCATCTCGCTCATCCTGCTGGGCATTCCCATCTGCTGGGTCGAATGGACCATGGGCCGATACGGCGGCTCAAAGGGCTTTAACAGCGCGCCGGGCATCTTCTCGGTCTTGTGGCGTAACTCGATCAGCAAGTACTTCGGTGCCCTGGCCTTGATCGTGCCGGTGGGCATCTTCATGTACTACGTGTACATCGAGGCGTGGTGCCTGGCTTACGCGTGGGATTACGTCAGCGGCACCATGGCCAGCTACCAGGCGAGCGTCCCCGAGGCCGACCTCGTGCCCGCGTTCAAGAGCCATTTCAGCCACTTCGTGGGCATGGAGTACAACGGCTTCCTGCTCCGCGACCAGGCCACAGAAACAGCGACCTTTCTCGGCCTGCAGAAGAGCGTGCTGTTTCTGATCATCGTCTTCGTCATCAACTTCATCCTCATCTACCGCGGACTGACCAAGGGCATCGAGATGTTCTGCAAAATCGCGATGCCCACACTCATTCTTTTCGCGGTGATCGTGCTCGTGCGGGTCCTGACCTTGGGTACGCCCGACCCCGCCCGCCCGGAGGCGAACATCAACGCCGCCCTGGGCTTCATGTGGAACCCCAAGATCGTGGTCAAGCAGGAGTGGAAGCAAATCGCCGGCCCGACGGTCCAGCTCTCCAGCGCCACAGTCGAGAGCCCCACCTTCACCGCACCGGATGTGGCCGAGCCGGTCGAGTTGACCTTCCGGCAAACGGTGCACGGCGGATTGGTCAGCGAACCCCGCGAGGTGACCGTCCGTGTTGCACCGGGTGCGACCGCCGACACACAACCCAGCATCATCGTCGCCGCTCCGGCTACCGAGGTCCGACTGACCATCGACCCGGAAGCCGTCGCCAAGGTCAAGGATCAACCCGCCTGGGCCGCTCTGGCCGACCCGCAGCTTTGGCTCGCCGCCGCCGGGCAGATTTTCTTCACCCTGTCCGTAGGCTTCGGTATCATCCTCAACTACGCCAGCTACTTGCGCAAAGACGACGACGTCGTACTCTCGGGCCTGACCGCCACCTCGACCAACGAGTTCTGCGAGGTCTGTCTCGGCGGCATGATCACCATCCCGGCGGCGTTCCTGTTCCTCTCTGCGGCCGACCTGACTCCCGAGGTGCTCAAATCCGGGTTCCAGTTGGGCTTCATGGCCCTGCCGGCCGTCTTCGCCAAGATGCCCATGGGCAACTTGTTCGGCGGGCTGTGGTTCTTCATGCTCTTTGCCGCCGCGATCACCAGCTCGCTGAGCATGTTGCAGCCGGCCATCGCGTTCCTGGAAGAGGGATTCGGCATGGGCCGGCGACTTTCGGTCACCTGCCTGAGCATGTTGACCGCCACCGGCGGGCTGCTGGTTGTCTACTTCTCGAAGGACTTGATCGCCCTGGACGTACTCGATTTCTGGGTGGGCACGGTCTGCATCTTCGTGCTGGCCACCATGCAGGTGCTGGTTGTCGGCTGGGCGTTCGGGGTCAAACGGGCTCAGGAGGAGTCGGCCCGCGGTGCGGCCTTCAAGGTGCCTCGCGTCTTTTGGTTCCTCATCAAGTATGTTGCCCCCGTGTATCTGTTGGTGATCTTCATCGCCTGGTGCTATCAGAACGTGCCCGCCTACATATCCAACGTGGCCAACTTGAACAGCGAGGACCGCGGCACCGTCCTGCTCATGCTCGCCTTCATCTTCGTGCTGCTCATCTTCTTCGGTATGCTGGTCCACTTGGCGGGCAAGAACTGGAAGGCACAGGGCCGGCTGGCGCATGCCGATCGGGAGCCGCAGATATGATGCTCCAAGGCAAGACGATCCATAGGAGCTTCCGTGCTTCCCATCCGCACGCTCCGCCCCTTGGCGTCCGTACGCCGCTGACTCCTCTTGTGCCTGTGACAACTCCCGCGGTTGCCGATGGCTGTGAACCACGCCAAAGCATGCGATCCGCAATCGGCAATGCGAGATCTGCAATCTGCAATTCGAGATCTGAGATCTGTAATTTGAGATCTCAAATCCGCAATTCGAGATCCGAGATCTGCAATCCGAGATCTCCAATCTGCAATCCGAAATCTGAGATCTGCAATCCGAGATCTCCAATCTGCAATCCGAAATCTGAGATCTGCGATTTGAGATCCGAGATCTGCAATCCGAAATCTGAGATCTCCAATTTGCGATCTCCCCTCCCGCGTCGTCCCCCTTGTCACCAAAGAAGTGCCAGGACGACCATCGCTCTCACCCGGGGGCTTGCGTCCCCGGCTCGTGGTCGCGTCGCCGGCTCGCGATTGCGCCCGTGGCTCGTTTGTTTCCCCCGTTCCCGACTTGCGACCTGCATCCTTACCGGAGCCCAACCATGACCCTTGCCGGCTGGCTGCTGATGCTGATCTCGTGCGGCTGCGTACTCATCCTGACGACCTTCTGCTACTACAAGGTGCTGACCACGCCCCGCGAAGCCGAACACCTCCACGGCCCGCTCGATATCGATACGCGGGATGTTGACACTTGACTCAGGCCAGAGATCAACGATCACATATGGCCCTGTTGTAGAACTCATCAGGAGTCTAAACCATGACACGAGCAATGAAAGTCGCGACCGCTTTCTGCTGTGTTTGGCTCTGTTTCGGCTGCCGCGATTCGGATCACGGTAATGCCGGCGATCCGAGACAGGGCGAGACGGCGAAACCGCTCGATACGCAATTCGCTCTTGAGCAGCTTCAACTCCTCCAAGACCGTTACCTACTGATCCCGATCGTCCTTTCCCCCCATGGCAAGGGCAAGCTCTACTTGGACGGAGGAGTTACTATCGGCTTCGAATCGGCCGGCTTCTCCTCCGGTGGCCACAGAGAACAGCGTGTGAACCTCGCGATCGTGGATTTTTCCTCGGGTACTCAGTACCGCGTCTTTCCCGGCCCCGTCGCATTGGGTGACTGGAGGTTGTCGTTCAGTGCCGCAAAGCCCGAGGTTGACGAACCGTGCCTGCGCTTCGAAGACCTGTTGATTCTCGAAGCCCGCACCGAGGACACCAATCAAGATGGCCGACTGGACTATCTGGATGCAGTGTGCGTGTTCACCTACGATCTGGGCAAGCACGAACTGAAACGTATCTCCCCCGATGGATTCTACATCGCCGGCACTGTGTGGTGCAAGCAGATGCTGGTCATGACCGCTCTCAGAATGGGTGGCCAGGATGCAGCGGTTTACGCGTACGAGCCCAGCAAAGGTCAGGGGCGGTTCCTTGTGCAGGCAATGATGCCATGAGCATGCCCATCTTTTCGTTGCTTGAGCGTGGCACAATTGGCAGCACAAAGACACGGGCAACACAGAGGCTTCTGGCGACTCTATCGAGAATCGGGGGTTTTCGGAATCTCCCGCGAAGTGGGGGCGTGGTCTTCCTGGCAGGTAATCTGAAACGCTGTCTCGCCGAGCACCCGGCGCCTCCGCAGTGCCATAGTTGACACAACTGGCGGGTTTAACCTCATTCTTCCGCCGCGTAGCGAGCGATGATTGCCTCGGCGGTTTTGATGCCATCCACGGCAGCGCTGACGATGCCGCCCGCGTAGCCGGCCCCTTCGCCGACCGGGTAGAGGCTCAGGATAGATACAGATTCCCGCGAGTCGCGGTCGCGGGTCATGCGGACCGGGCCGCTGGCCCGAGTCTCGGGGGCGGTGACCAGGGCCTCGTCGCCGCCGAAGCCCGGCAACCGACGGTCGAGCTGGGCGACGGCTCGAGCGATGGACTCGGCCACGGCCGGGGGCAACACGCGCCGCAGATCGGACCATTGTCCGCCCAACGGATAGCTTGTCTCCAGGTGACCGTCCGACTGCCGCCCGTGAATGAAGTCCGCCGCCCGCTGGACAGGGACACGATACGTCCCGCCGGTCAGCTCGAAGGCCGACCGTTCCACGCCTTCGAGGAAATCGAAGGCCGCCAACGGCTCGGCCGAAGCCGGGCAAACACCGACCGGGTCGAGGGTCAGCACCAAGCCGCTGTTGGCCAGCGGACCGCCCCGCCGCGACCGGCTTGCCCCGTTGGTCGATATCTGACCGGGCGACTCGTTCGTCGGCAGGATCATCCCGCCGGGGCACATGCAGAAGCTGAACACGTCACCCTGATCGCCCGCCGCCCCCTTGGCGACCAACTGGTAATCCGCCGGCGGCAACCGCTCGTGCCCGCAGGATGGGCCGTATTGCCAACGGTCGACCATCGCCTGCGGATGCTCGATGCGCACCCCCATCTGGAACGGCTTGGGCTCGAAGGCCACGCCCCGGCGGCCCAACATACGCAGCGTGTCGCGGGCCGAATGCCCAATCGCCAGAATCACCGGCCCACAGACGATCCGCTCGCCGTTGACCACCACGGCACACAACCGGCCGTCGCGGATTTCCACGTCATCAAGCCGAGCACCGAACCGCACCTCGCCGCCCAGATCGTTGATGTGCATGCGAATGCGGCGGCAAATGCCCGGCAGCTTGTCCGAGCCCACGTGCGGCTTGCCGTCGATGAGGATGCTCGGCGAGGCCCCGAACTGGTACAACAGCTCGAGCACGATCCGCACGCGGGGGTCATGCAAGCGGGTGTAAAGCTTGCCGTCCGAGTAGGCCCCCGCACCGCCTTCGCCGAAGAGCAGGTTGGATTCCGGGTGAAACTGCCCGTGGCGGTAGAAATCCACGAGGATGTCGCGGTGGCGGACAGAGACCTCCTGCCCGCGGTCGAGCACCAGCGGCCGATAACCCATGCGGGCGAGCAGCACCGCCGCAAACATGCCAGCCGGCCCGAAACCCACCACCACCGGGCGACCCGGCAACGGAGTTGAACCCGGCTCGACTTCCAGGTCCGGCTCGGGCTGCAGCAGGGCCACGTCCGGCCGATGCAGCCGCTGCACCACCTGCCGCTCGCGCTTCGGCGAACCCGCCAAGGCCAGCTCGATGTTGTACGAGAAGCGAAGACGGCTCTTGTCGCGGGCGTCCAGCGTCCGCCGCACGACGCCCCAAACACGAATATCCCCCACCGGCACCTTCAGCCGGGCGGCGGCCCGCCCGGCCAGCAGATCCTCCGGTTCGTCCAGCTCCAACGTCAAACTTCGTACGGCAATCGGCATCCCCGCACTGTACCCCGGACCCACGCCCACCGCTACTGGCGGCCACCGGAATCAAGGTTGAGGATCACCGCAGGAAGGCCCTCCCCGGGTGTCCAGCTGCCGTGCCACCGAAGCCGATTCACATGTAACTCGTTTTGTGAAAGAAGATTACAAGACACAAGCCTGCTGGACAGGCCCTCCATGTGCACAGACGTCATCAAGATCCCTGCCGCAGAACGGAGAACATGTCTCTTGACAGATTAGTAATGAGCCGATAGAACTGGTGCTCATTATTGATCGGAGATGAATCATGACGAGACTTCCATGGACCATTACCGCAGAGATGTTCCTCAGCGAGACCGAGGTTGAGCGACTGTTAGCGCGAGTCCGCGGCACCCACAGATCCTCACCACGCACGGATCACCCTACCGCCGTGCTTGATCGGGTGATCATCGAATTGCTGCTGTTCTCGGGGCTCCGGACTTCGGAGTGCTGCGGGCTCAAGCTGGCCGACACACCAGCCGGCCACGATGCGTCAACCATCGTTGTCCATGGCCGGCTTGGTGCAAGCCGAACGGTCTACATACCCCGCTGGCTCAGCGACCTGACACGGGAGTTCGCGAGTCAGATACGACCTCAGTTTCTGCCCGTCGATGTTCGGCCTGACGACCTCGAACTTCCCTGGTTGATCAGTGAGCGCGGCCGCCCCTTCAATCGGACCGGGCTCTATCGGCGTGTCAAACGCATCCTTACGGACGCCGGCCTTGGCGAGCGAGCGAGTGTGCAACTCCTGCGTCACACCTACGGCTTTCTCGCATACAAACGAACCGGAGGCAATCTCCTGTTCGTCCAGCGTCAGCTTGGCCACGCTCACCCGATGATCACCAGTGTCTACGCACAACTGGTCGACGAATCATACGAGGACTTAGCCGAACTGCCGTCTGGCTTGGTTACTGCATGGACTGGCAGCAAGCCACGAAACCTATTGGCCCCCTTATCTCAATCGGAGCATCGCCCATGAACATGCACACAACGACATCTGAGGAGACTGGCCGAATCATCGCGGACGTCCTGGCCATCGAGCCCCACGAGGTGCATCCTTCGTCACGATTTGTTGAGGATCTCGGGGGCGAGTCGATCGACTTCCTTGAACTGTCCTTCCAACTGGAGCGACACTATGGGGTCCGAATGAACCTGCAGGCCATGGCAGGTTCGAACAACCTGCCGACCGATGCACAAGGCAGGGTGACTCCGGAAGGTCTGGAGCAGATGAAACGCGATTATCCGTTCCTGGACCACCAAGCCTTCGCCGCTGATCCGCAAATGTCCCGTTTCATGGAGCTCATCACCGTTGAGGCGATCACCCGCTTCGTGCAGCAATCGGTGTCGCACGAGGTTGCAGGGCCAGCCCCCCGCCACATCGACGATGAAGCCGTCGCGGAGGGCGGACAACAGGGCACACTCGGCGAATTGCCAGGATGACCGGTGAGTTCGCTCGCGGCCGGGACCGGGGGAATGGGTTCTCGGCCGGGACCGAGCGAACTTGTTCGTGGAGGACCGAGAACCCAACGCGCCGCGCGGGCTGGAAGCCCGCGGCTCGTTGGCGTCGTTGCTGGCTTCCGCGTTCACTTGCTTACTCGCTCACTCCGATGGCCGAGGCGGCGGCGTAGTGTTCGGTGTGGGTGATCGAGATGAGGATGCGGGTGATGCCGAGCTGGGCGGCGACGCGTTGGCTTTCGCCGCTGAGGGTGACGTGCGGCTGGCCGTTGGCGTTGTTGAGGATTTCCATGTCTCGCCAGGCGATCTGACCTCGCCACCCGGTGCCGAGCACCTTAAGGATGGCCTCCTTGGCGGCGAAGCGGCCGGCCAGCGAGGGCACCGCGTTTTTGTAGCGTTGCACGTGCCGAACCTCGTCGGGCGTCAGCAGCCGATCCAGGAAACGGTCCGCGTGCCGCTCCCAGATCTCGCGGATGCGGGCACACTCGATGAGGTCGATACCTTGGGCGACAATCTTCATGACGGCGACAGCGTACCACAGCGCGGGTGTGGGCGACAACCGGCAAGCGGATGGGGAACAACGAAAACGCGAAGGAGCAAGCGGACGGAGACGCTGAGCGCGCGAACCGGGCGCGCTCGCCCGGGAGTGACCCACGACGCACCGGCGATCAGGAGGTGCATGGTGGTCGGGCCAAGGCAAGCCGGCAGCAAGTTGGGCTTGCGGGGATGCCAGTCATGCGGTGTGGACAGCGGAGACTTGATCGGTGTTCAAGCCCTACACGGGGGTACTGCTCACAGAGCATCGCCACACGAATGATTAGCGTGCAACTCGCTGGCCGCGTGGCTCCCGGGGCAGAATGGCGAATGCCCAAGGCCCAATGACCAATCAATGACCGAGCCCAAAGCCCGAACGCCAACCGCGAGCGGTGACGTTCGGCATGGGTCATTCGGACTTCATGGGTCATTGGGGCTTCGCCATGGGGCATTCCGCCCGCGGATGGCGAGTTACGCCCCGAATGATTGCAGGCGATCACACTGCCCCCAGAGCAATGCCAAACGAATGATAGAGCAGCGCTGCACGAGTTAGGGAGCAGTGCCGCACGACTTGCTCGCTCGCTCGCGCTCTTGCCCCATCGCGACGAGCAGGCGATCGACGTCGGCGGGGTCGTGGTCGGCGCAAAGGCTCAAGCGCAGGCGGGCCTGACCGCGGGGGACGGTGGGCGGGCGGATCGCGGGTGCGAGGATACCCTCGGCTTCGAGCTTGGCCGAGAGGCTCACCGCCCGCTCGGCGTCGCCTACGATGACGGGCACGATCTGGCTGACGGATGGGCCGATGTCCCAACCGCGCGCGCTCAACTCGCCGCGCAGGTGACGGGCCAGGGCGAGCAGTTTCTCACGGCGAGCGGGCTCGCGTTCGACGAGATCCAGGGCGGCGAGGGCGGCGGCACAGGAGGCGGGCGGCAGGGCCGTGGTGTAGATGAACGGGCCGGCGGTGTTGACCACCCAGTCGATGAATGACCTCGGGCCGGCCAAGAATCCACCGATGCCCCCGAGGGCCTTGCTCAGCGTGCCGACGGTGACGTCGATCTCGGCCTCGACGCCCATCAACTCCGCCGCCCCGCGACCGTGCGGGCCCAGAACGCCGGTCGCGTGAGCCTCATCCACGCAGAGCAACGCCGCGTACGCCCGCTTGAGTTCCACCAGTCGCGGCAGGTCGGCCAGATCGCCGTCCATGCTGAACAACGAGTCGGTCAGGATCACCCGGCGGCGAGCGTCGGCGGCACCGGCGAGCAGGCGCTCGAGCTTGCGGCAGTCGCGATGCGGAAAGACGCGTACGACCGCCCCGCTGCCCCGGGCCGCGTCGATGATGCTCGCGTGGTTCAGCTTATCGAGAAAAACGACGTCGCCCTTGCCCGCCAAGGCCCGGATGGCCGCGAGATTCGCATGGTAGCCCGTCGGGCAAACCAGGGCGGCCTCGCTCCCCTTGAATGCCGCCAGACGCTGTTCGAGTTGGGCGTGCGGCCCCATGTGTCCGCAGACCAAGCGCGACGCCCCAGCCCCCCAGCCCCACTGGGCGACGGCCTCCCGAACGGCGGCCACGACGGCTGGGTGGTCCGCCAACGCAAGGTAGTTATTACTGGCAAAGCAGATCAGGGATCGGCCGTCCACGGTGAGATGAGCCCCTTGCCGCGCCGCGACCTCTCGCAGGCGACGACGCAGGCCCCGGGCTCCGAGATCGGCCAAGCCTTCCGACCAGCAATCCTCATTGGTGACATGCGTCATGACGCCGGCGGTGCCTCGCTCGCTTCGCCCCGCTCTCGGCGTCGTTGCCGGGCAACATCAGCGAGATGCTCTACGGGAATAAACGCCTGTGGCGGTGAGCCGTCGTCGCGGCAAGTCCCCGGCAGGCAAGACGTCGGTTGTGCGCCGGTCGCATCCGGGCGATCGCCCCTCGCACAACCGCGGTCCTGCTCCTGGCCAGGAAAGATGGTCGGGCAGCACCGACTGCCGCAGCAGGAGTCCTTCCCACGCAGCGAGCGGCGCAGGGCCAATGCCAGGTACCCGGCGGCACCAGCAACGATGAACACGACAGCCCAGAATTGCGGCTGATCCACGTACCCTGCACCCATGAAACAAGCCCCGCGGTAGTATATACCGCGGGGCGAAAGCGGACTAACAAATGGACTCTAGCTGCCCTACGACAGCAGATACGCTGCCCTAGGGCAGCCCACCTATGCGACACGTCACTGGACCACCTCCTTTCTGGGCAAACTCCCCGGGTCACCCGCGATTCGGTTGTCGCTCACCGAATCCGACGCGTGTCGCCGGGCTTGGCCCACCCCCTGACCGGCGTCAGGGGGACCGATGCGTCCTTGTACAAGGTCCAGAGGGGCCTTGGTGCGCTCTCCCGGACGACCCGTCGGTCAACCGGTCATGGCGAGCTCCACCATGCCGCCGTCCTCACACTAATTATACGCTATCCTTTGGCCGCGAGTTGAGTGAACCGCTCAAAAAATCAGAGAGAAATCTTGCGGGCGACGTGTGACGCCCCGCGGACTGGACAATCGCCCGACGGCAGAGTACATGGTCCAGTGACTAAGCCGTGCTTCCGCCGCAGGCGGAACAGCGAACGGCAACTTTTGCGCGGAGGCACATACCATGGCAGAATCGGATCGATTGTCGCGGCGAGCGTTTCTAGGGCGGACGGTGGGACTGGGGACGGCCACGGTGGCGATGCCGTACTTCGTGCGGTCCGCGGCGTTGGCGGCGGCAGGACGTAAGGGAGCCAACGACCGGATCAACGTCGCGGTTATCGGAACCGGATCGCTGGCAAAAGGCTGGCACTTTCCACAACTGTTGGAGCAGCAGGATGTGGCGATTGTGGCGGTCTGCGACGTGTGGCAGGAACGGCTGGATGAAGCGGTCAAGCGGTGCGAGGGGACGGCCAAGGGTCATCGCGACTGGCGGGAGGTGATGCAGCGCGATGACGTGGACGCGGTGGTGATCGTGACGCCGCCGCACTGGCATGCCCTGCAGGCCATCGCCGCCGCCGAGGCGGGCAAGGACTTCTACGTCGAGAAGCCCATGACCCTCCACCCCGCCGAGACGCTGGCCGTCCTGCGAGCGGTGCGAGAGCACAATACTATCACGCAGGTCGGCACGCAGATCCACGCCGGCGACAACTACCGTCGCGTGGTCGAGTACGTGCGGTCGGGCCAGTTGGGCCAGATCAGCAGCGCCCGCACTTTCAACATCATGAACCAGGGCCCCGAGGGGTTGGGCGATACCCCGGACAGCGATCCGCCGGCCGGGCTCGACTGGGAGATGTGGGTCGGGCCGGCCGTCATGCGCCGGTTCAACCCGCTGATTACGCATGACGCCTACACCCATAGCTCGTTCATGGCTTACAGCGGCGGGTGGACGCCGGGTATGGCCCCGCACATCATCGACCTGCCCTACTGGGCTCTGGGGCTGGACGCACCGCGGCGTACCACGGCGATCGGCGGACGATACGTCATCCAGGACCCCGGCGACGCGTACGACTGCCAGCAGGTGCTTTGGGAGTACGACAAGTTCGCCATGCACTGGAATACTTCACTGGTGAACAGTTACGGCATGGATTTCCAGGGCGAGGCGGGCATGCGCCGCCGGTTGGGCGTGTACCTCCACGGAGTCAACGGCACGCTGATGGCCGACTACGGGACCATGCGGATCGTGCCCGAGGGAGACCGGATGAAGGACGCCCAAACGCCGCCGGAGAGCATCCCGGCATCCAAGGGCCACCACCGCGAGTGGCTGGACTGCATCCGCTCTCGCGAGCAGGCGACCTGCCATGTCGGGTACCACTACAAGCTCGACTTGGCCCTGACGCTGGCCAACTTGTCGATGCGGCTCAAGCGGACGATCGAGTTCGACCCGCAGGCTCTCACGATCGTCGGCGATCCCGAGGCCGCGCGACTGGCCCGGCCGACCTATCGCGACCCCTGGAAGCTGCCGGAAAAGTACCTGTAGTAGCCGCCCCGGTGGTATCTGCAGCGGTCGCCCGCTGGTATCTGTAGCGGTCGCCCCCCGGCATCTGTAGCGGTCGCCCCCCGTGGCGACCGTTCAGAGCCGCGACCATCAGGGAGCGCCGGGTGGCATGGGCCTGTACTCAGGCCCGTGGCCTGCTCCGACCCACCACGGGTCGGAGTACCGACCCATGCCACCCGTCGCTGTCCAGAAGAACCGCTTCCCTGCGGTCGCGGCTCTGGTACGCAACGTGTTTCTCAGCCATCCGTTCAGTCTTCGTCTGACCGGCTGAGCCGCTCATCGATGAGCTTGCCGACAACCTTGGGGTCGGCCTTGCCGCCGGAGATCTTCATGACTTGCCCGGTGAGGAATCCGCGGGCCTGTTGTTTCTTCTTGGGGTTGGCCAGGGCGTCATGCACAGCCTTTTCGTTGGCGGCGAAGGCCTGCTCAACCCAGGCTCGCATCTGCCCCTCGTCATGCACCTGGAGCAGGCCCGCCTGCTGAGCGATGGCCAGCGGCCGGGTGGCATGGGCCTGTACTCAGGCCCGTGGCCTGCTCCGACCCACCACGGGTCGGAGTACCGACCCATGCC
>JAAYDF010000327.1 GCA_012729395.1 Phycisphaerae bacterium | reverse complement strand
TGTGGCAGTTCCTTCAGGAGTACGACCAGCAGATTGCCGACCTGAGCGGTCAGGTCGCACACCGCACCAGTCAATGGCTGACACGCGAGATGCTCTCTGGTCCCAATGGCGCGGCGATCACCGGCGTGCGTCAGAAACTGCTCGACGGCGGCGCGGAGATCGACGAATTGCTGCGCCAGGCCCGGTCGTGCCTGTCGAAGCTGCAGGATGAACTCGGCGACGCAGGCACGTCGCTGTCGGGCACCCACGCCCAGCAGGAAGCCGCCTATCAGGAACTCATCAAGCACGATGCGGCGCTACGCGGGCAAGCGGCCGAGCGGTCGCGGCTGGAGAAGATGAAGAACGACCTGCTGGCCAAGCAGCGCCAGCGCGACGCGATCATCGAAAAGCAGGCGGGGCTGCAGAGGGAGCGGACGCAGTTGCTGCAGAAGCTCTCGGAGTTGCGTGACAGCCGCTACAACGTCCGCAAGGCCATCGCCCAGCGGATCAACACGGCACTGATGCCCGACATCCGTGTGACCATCGAGCAGTCGGGGCACCTGGGCCAGTATCGGGCGATGCTCGAACAGGCCCTGGCGGGCGCTCGCGTGCAGCGCGGCGTGGTCGCCCAGCGGATCGTCGAGCGGGTCATGCCCGCCGACCTGGTCGTGCTCGTTCGTCGCGGCGACGCCGACGGACTGGTGCAGCGGGCCAACCTGAACGAGGAGCAGGCCCGCAAGGTCGTCGACGCCCTGAAAAACACCGAGGCCCTGTACGCCCTGGAGACGGTCGAGTTGGCCGACCGGCCCCGGATCGAACTCAAGGATGGCGAGGGTTACAAGGACTCGGCGGCGCTGTCTACCGGCCAGAAATGCACCACCATCCTGCCCATCCTGCTGCTGGACAGCGATACGCCACTGATGGTGGACCAGCCCGAGGACAATCTGGACAACCGCTTCGTCTGCGAGTCGGTGGTCAAGGGCATCCGCAAGGTGAAGGCCGCGCGGCAGCTGATGTTCGTGACGCACAACCCCAACATCCCCGTTCTGGCCGACGCCGAGCGCGTCTTCGTGCTGGAGTCCGACGGCGCTCACGCCCGCAAGGCGACCGAGGGCGACGTGGACGAGTGCCGCGACGCCATCGTGAACCTGCTCGAGGGCGGTGAGCAGGCGTTCAAGCGCCGCCAGGAAAGGTACGCTTATTGATGAAGACCGCTGGCGATCCATCCTCCGTCGATCTGACCGAAGCGCTGGCCCGGCTGCGGGACAACCGCGAGGCCGTGGATTGGCCGCAGCGACGACAGATCGTCGCGCGGATCGCTGGCCCGCTTTCCGAAGGACAGGCGCAGGAGCCGTTCCGAGGGCTACTGCTCTTGCTGGCTGACGATCCCAAGTGGGAGGTCCGCAAGGACGTGGCCGACGCCTTGGCCACGATCCCCGACAACGAGCTGGCCACGCTGGTCCAGAAGTTCCTCTCCGACAGCCACGCCTACGTCCGCCGCGCCGCCAAGCAGACCATCGAACGCCGCCGCAAGCTGGCCCGCGAGGCCCAGAAGCGTAAGCGCGGCGTGGACCTGGTGCTGGCGCTGTACCAGGAACTCGAAGATCAGCACGGCAAGGACGCCGCCGACAAGGCCCGGCGTCTGGCCGAGCAACTGTACGACACGTTGATCGGCGCGACCGTCCACGAGATGCGCAGCGTGCTGACCGCCCTGAAGGAAGACAACGCCCGGATCATCGAGCGGCAGGAGGCCGACCAGCTCGACCCCGGCTTCCTTCGCCGCAAGTCGCTGAAGATCGCCGACCGCCTGGCCTTCATGGAGCGGCTGGTCGAGGACATGCGGAACTACGCCCAGCCGGTTTCTGACGAACGCGCTGCCGTGGCCGTGGCCGACCTACTGACCGAGGCCCGAAGCATCGTTTCGGAGAACCTCAAGGCCCGGAACATCAGCTCGCGGAACGTGAAGCTCTCCGTGGCCGCACCGCCGGACCTGGCGGTCAAGGTATCGCGTGTCCACGTTGTCACGGCCATCGTCAACGTGCTGAAGAACGCCTACGACTTCCTGCCCGCCGACGGCGAAGGGCCTCGCGGCGAGATTCAGGTTCGCGCCGCCGCGAAGGGCAAGCAGGCGCACGTCACGGTCCAGGACTCCGGCCAGGGCATCCCCGCCGCCAGTCTCGACGAGGTGCGGCAGTGCCTGCCCGGCCGCACCAGTCGCCGCCACGTGGGCACGGGGTTCGGCCTGTGCAACGCCAGGCGGTTCGTCGAGGCCCACGGCGGCAGTCTGCGGATCGACAGCAAAGAGAACGAGGGCACGACCGTGACGCTGGTCCTGCCGATTGCATGAGGTTTGTGAATGAAGCACCGCGCCTTGATCATTGAGGATGACGCCGACATCGCCGAATCGGTCATCGAGCGCGTGGACTCCCTCGGCCATGACCACGTATGGGTCAAGTCGCAGGAGGAAGCCCGCCAGCACCTTTCGGACGGTGGGTTCACCTACGTCCTGCTGGACCTGCAGATTCCGATGCATTTCGGCCGGGGCCTGCCCTCCATCGAGTACGGCGAGCACCTGGCAGCGGAGATTCACCAGAGCCCGTCCATGCAGAGCATCCCGATCATTGCCATGACCGCCTACGGGGCCGACGGCTTCGGCATCGCCGGGCGGCTCTTCGAGCACGGCGTCGTGGACTGTATCAACAAGCCGTTCCCGACCACGGGCCGGACCCTGGCATCGGTCATCCAGTCGGTGCTGGATCGGACGTACCGCAAACGCGAGCGGACCACGAAGAACCTCAAGCCGGAGAAACCGTTCTCCGGCGGCGAACTGACCTTCTACGAGGATCGGATCGAACTGTGCGGCGTCACCGTGGTCGCTAGCGGCAAGTCGTGCCAGATGTGGGGCATCCTCGACGCGCTCAAGCAGCGGCTCGACGAGAAGCGGTACAAGGCATTCCCCGGCAGCGCGCTGGGCAACAAGAGCGGGCAGAACAGCGTCGCGGGCAGCATTCGGGACTTCCGGCGGAACGTGGCCGAGCAGATGGGGCGCGAGCTTGGGCAGAAGGTCGAGCCCCACGACGTGATCGAGACGTCGAAGGCGGGCTACCGCCTCAACGCCCGGATCGTCGTGAAGGACATGCGAAATACTGGGTCACGCCCGAAGGCGGATAGTCGAGCAAACGGCAGCCATGACCCAGTGAATGCTGGTTCAGAGGACCCAGCAATCGAGCGGCAGAACCAGATCATGGCGTTGATCCGTGGCGGCGAACGCCTCCGCGTGCCGGGCTTCGCCGAGAAGCTCCGCTGCTCGTACACCACGGCGAAGCGCGAAGTCGACGCCTTGAAGGCTGACGGCCGCATCGAGTTCGTCGGCCCGTCGAAAACGGGCCACTACACGCTGGCCAAAGCGGGCAAATCCTGATCGTCGAACGCCGCCGAGGCGAGGAACCGACGCATGATTTGTTCTATACCAAGTGTGGGACTTCGGGCTTCGACCGTCCAGCCATTCAATCCAGTCCGAAACGTCCTTGACCCGTCGCCCGCCCGCCTCGTCGTCCGGTAACTCGATCAGCTTGACCACCGCCGCCCTACCGTCCAGCCGTGCCGCTACGTCCTTGGCATGGGCCTCCCCGGGCGCGTCCCGGTCGGGTATGATCGCCACCCGCCGACCGTCCAGCACCGATGTATCCGCCACCTTCGACCACTTGCCCGCCCCGCCGGGGTTACACGTGGCGGCAAGTCCCAGCCCAATCAGGTTGTCCACGTCCTTTTCGCCCTCGACGATGAACACCCACCCCGACGGGTCCGCCGCCGGTTCCGGCAGCCGGTAGAGCACGCGACCCACCCCGTTCATGTTCCAGGTCCAGCCGCCCTTGCCGTCGGGCCGGCGCTGTCGGAAGTCCTTCGGCTCGAACCGCACCACCTGGTAGACCAGTCTGCCGCCGGCGTCGCGGTAGTCGTATGTCGTCACGATCCGCCCCCCGCCCTTCGGCTTGTCTGATGGCCGATGCACGGGCCGGACAGCCGGAGCCGCCTTCGGCGTCTGTCCCCCCGCTTCCCGAAGCACGTCGGCCAGCGGCTTGTTCTCGACCTTGCCCCGCACGTCGAAGATATCACCGGAGAATCCGCAGCTTGCCGCGAAGCACCTGAACCGCCAGACTCCGTCCTTCCCCTGTCGTCTTTCGGCGGATGGGTGTTTGTCCGGGTGGAATGGACAGCAGAACATGCCATCTCGCAGCTTCGCCCCCGCCCGCCCCAACTCGGCGTCCAGGGCCTCGCGACTACGGCGCAGGTCATCAATCATGACACCGCCTCCAGTCGCCTCGGGGCTGCCCCTTTTTTGAATCACTCATCCCCCACCCCCTTCCGGCTATCGATTTCCCTCAACGCCTCTCGGATCAGGCTGACCGCCTGACGGTCGTAGAGACGCAGCTTGCCCGCTCGCGCTGACGGGGTGATACCTTTCCGGGTCCGAAGAACGTATTGGACCCGATGCAGTGGCTCTCCCAACTCACGGGCGATCACTCCTGGGGTCCGCAGAATGGGGGTTGTCGTCACCATTTCGTACCTTCCTTCCGGGCATCACTGTGCCCTCCGAAAAAAGGTAAGGCGGTCACGTGACCGCGTCAGACGGTGGGTTTCGTCGCACTTTACGCGGTCGGATGGCTTCGGATGGTCACGGTCACGGTCACGCCAGAATCAGTGACCGAGAATGGCGTTACCCTTGGCAGCCTCGTCCTCGATGTGTCGGTCAGCCTCTTGGCTCAGATATGTCTCAGCCAGTCGGTGTTGGGTCTCGCGATCCATCTCTTTGAGCCGGGCTTGCTCATTCGGCATGGCCTGTTCGATCAGTTTGGTCATGATCTGGTCCACTTGCCGGTCGGTCAGGCTGGCAGATGGCTCGTCCTTGGATTCATCGGCTGCGGTGTTCACTACGGCCTCATTCATGCCTTGAACCCTAGCCTTCCGTGTAGGTCTGGCCTGCCTCATCCACGCTTGGAGGCCGATGTCGTTCTTGAAGGCTTTATTGATCAGGCCTTTTGAACACCCCAGACACTCTGCAAGCTCCGCTTGACTTTTATAAGCTGCGCCCCGGTCCGCATCTTACGCAGTCTATCCCGTACCTCACGCCAGTCATTCATAGCGGAATCGACCTCAGTGACTCCACCGACGGTCAAGGCGGATTTGGGCTCCGCCTGCTTCCCCCCCTCTACCATCCCCTCCAGGATCGGAAGCCCCGCCTCAAGCGTTTTCCGGCACGCTCGCGGGTCGATTCTCTGCACGGACGGGTCGCCCGACGATGAGTATCGCCGATGGTCAAGCAGATCGGCCAGTGCTTCCCGTGTCGCCATCAGCCACTTCCCAAGCTCCCCGCCACCCGCCCGCCGCAAAGCTTCGTGATACCGCTGGCACTCCATCCGCCGAAACGGCAACGGATGGCGATCGCCCAGCCGCCGCACAAACCGCCGGACGCTATAGTAGCTGCCCGAAAACCCATGCTCGAAGACCAGGTCCTGGTAGACCCGCCGGGCGGTCAGCCCCTGATCCAGCTTCCCGATGACCACCTGCCGGTACGGCTCGCACTGGCTGATCGCCCCGCCCGAGCCGGAGGGCGCGCTGGCCGCTTTTGATTCGGCACTTGAAACCTTCAACGGTGGCTGGGACATCTTCACTTGTATTTCTTATTAGCTTATTGTAGGTTTGACCCCCGTTCCTTCATTTTCTTTCAAATGGTTTCAGAACCACACTTACTTCCTGTTTCCCTTGCTTTACATAAAAAGGAACAAATAAATAGTCGCCTCTAATCATTTTGGGGCGGCATTCCCGGCCATCGACCTTAACCCCGGCAACACGATGCCCGGCAGGAACAAGAAATCGCAACCCGCCGGGAACAGGCTTTATCGAACACACACAATAGAGTTGGACCTGAACGGTTTTGATTGATCCTTTGGACGAAAGAGTCCGATGAATCCGAATGGAGCGGCGCCGCCGCCACAGAGTTACGCGGGACTGCCGAAGAGCCTCCCGATCCCGCCCCCAGGCACACAATACCACAGAAGCAGATTCTTGATAAACATCCGCAAGAACCAGATTACACGGAAATCCCGGCTGATATTGGCCGGCAAATCCCTCGCGGCCCAGGCGACATAATTCCTGCAACTTGATAACCGTGGAATCGGAAAATCTTCTAGGGTAGTGAAAGGGACCCTGGCCCCAGTAAACATGAAGCGGTTTACTTTCCAGGCACATATTAATCGCATGGCATCGGTCGTATCCGTAGTCGCAGGCCATGGCCGCCCACGTCCGCCCGCTCAGCCCATATCCGTCCCGGTCGGCATAAAAGGCATAATCCTGGCCGGAGAAAACTCCTGCGGGATCAAAACGTGTTCTAACTTTTTCTCCGGGCTGAACAAAGGACCCTTTTCTAAAACTTCTTTCCCAGCCGAGAAAATAAGCCCGGTTACGGTGCTGAAAACCCTGGGCCTCCGCCGCTCGAATTAGCCGGAGGGCAATATCCCGGCTATATTCATAATCAAAACCCTCCTCATTCGGAGCATGCGCCACAATGTAGTCGCTGTGCTTTTCCCGCATCTCTTTTTTGTTCGCCAGGTCCATTTCCGCATTAAAGGTATGGCAATCGATCCAGGCCTCCGGCCGGTACCGGTCGATCACTTTTTCACGGATGGCCAGAATATCCGGCTCGACCGTATCGTCTCGCCACTCCCGATTCACCGCATGGGCCCGCGGATCTTCCTCGAAGGTCAAAGGAATCACCATCGGAATAATCAGGAACAGATACTCGCGTAAATATTCCCGGCCCTCCCCTTCCAAGAGCCATTGGCAAAACCGAAATAAGGAGGCGGTCGTTCCACTCTCCGGATTGTGAATCCGTCCGGTCAGAAAAATGATCTGCTTTTTCGACACCGGCACCTTCGGGTCGGTCAGAGTCAGGAGTTGAATATTCCGGCCGTACCGGGGATAGCGGTATAAAGCCTCCCGCCGGACCAGTGGAGCAAATCGGCGAGCCAGGTACGCGTTGATGTCATTAATATTCTCCCATCGCGGGGGAAAGTAAAATTTATCGAAGGTATATCGAATATTCACCCGCTGGAGGACTTGCTCCACGGATTCTGTCGCAGAGATAATTTCATAAAATCCCAGCTCTTCCCCCTTGGCCGGTAGTTCAAACCACCCGGTATATCTTCCGGCCACGTTGTCCCACGCCAGCCGACCCTGAATATCGCCCCGAACGCATAAAGGCGCCTCGCCTTTCCCACTGCGCGGTTTGAAGTTCACAATTGTCCACGAACAATAATCAGCCTCAACATATTTGGCCTGCACTTTACATGTCTTCATTGAACATTCCTTCCATACGTCCCTGCCAATAAGCCCAGAGCCAGTTGGCCAGAGAATCTCCACTGATAAAATCCGTCAGATAGCGGTACGGTGGTGCAAAGCGTTCCGGCTCGTCGTAGTACGTCAGATCCATTACATCCATTGCCGTTAAAATGTGGATCACGGTTGGAATAATCTCTACGTTCGTCGGTTGATACCGATGCATCTGTACACCCGACCGGGCAATCATCGTACTGAACCCGGAACACGCGCCATGAATGTACCGGCTGAAGGACCAACTGTCCAAATCGACGTAACTTTTGTCTTCAATCAAACCCGGCTTCGGCCGTCGAACCTCACGCGTTATAAAGTCCAGCAGAAAACTCGAATATTCCTTTCCATCCGGGGCCAAGGCCAGGTTTCCCTCCCGCCACATCTGCTCGGCCGAGGCCCGCCAGGCGGCGGACCACTCGTTGCCGGGATCGGTACGAAGGAGATAATCAAGTTCCATCACATCCATCCCAACACACCCGGCGATATGGGAGATACACCACGCCTGCTGCGATTGTTCATACTCACTCGGCGGCCACTCCCCCGCCAGCTTCGGGCCAAGCTGCTGTTCCCCCGGCTGACGGTTGACGCCCATCGCCAGGAGCCGATCGTATTCCCGCTTGAACACCGGATCGCCCGAATGCTTAAAGGCCAACATCAGCAGGCTGGGAAACCGCGCCAACGGCCACTGCATGTCCGTCAGGTTGAAATACGTGTAGCGGTACTGGCGATCCACCCAGAATCGGACCATATGTGTGATCATGCGATCGATTTCTTTTCGCTCCGCGTCCGTCGCAACCGGCCAGAAGCGGTCCAGGGCCATCACTGTGTATAAGACCTGGTCGGTGCTGGTCTGCGTGGAAAAGCGATAGCCGTAGACCTTGGGGAAAAAGCCTTCCGCCAGTTGCTTTCCCATATCGTAGACGGTCTTTTGCGCTTCAAAGCATCGCCGGGCCCGGACGAGGGCGTGATTGTCGTTCTCTACGGCGTAGCGGTAGAGCAACGCCTGCATGTAGGCTCCGGTGGTCATGCCGCAATTCTCGTAGCCGTAGAATTCAGATGGGGTGTAGCCAGGAACGCTATAGGCATCGAAGCCAGCAAAGAACTGATCGGTCAGCGGCCGATCGGTCGTCTTGTCGATGAACGTATAAACCACGCCGTGGGGATCGATCAAATGCGAGTCGGCATAGTGTTCGATCCGCTCGGCTCGTTGTCGAAGCAGTTCAGTCACGATGGAATGCTCTCCCTAATCCGCCCAAGGAGTCCAGATGCCGTCTTGAATACTCTGAGGGTTGCTGCAGGTCTTGTCGATCGGCATCCAGACAACGCACCCATCGCAAAACAGCCAATTGTTTCCGTTGTTGTGCAGAGAGGTGAAATAGAACATTTCGCCCCAGTAGACTTCCGTGACGTAGGAACTGTTCAGGTTTCGCCATCCATAGGTCATGAGAGGATAGCAGTTATCGACGACAACGAACGTTCCGCTCGGGTCTGTGACCAGCGACTCTTTTCGGTAACCGGCGGGGTCCGCATCCGGCGCCACGTAGTAGTCGAACCCCATTACGCCTTCCGGCTTGTTCGTCGAATAGTTGTACCACGCGTTGGCGGCATAGGATGTCCGTCGGGTAACGAGGCTGTAAAAGGGATTGGTGAGGT
Organism: Phycisphaerae bacterium; assembly: GCA_012729395.1. GTDB lineage: Bacteria > Planctomycetota > Phycisphaerae > UBA1845 > PWPN01 > JAAYDF01. Next base: position 8,457 of record JAAYDF010000327.1, on the reverse strand, counting down.
CAGACGGACAGGTGTAGATGGCTACGTTCTGAGAGGCGGCTGAGGAGTAGGGACCCAGACCGCTATACTTTCCCATTCCCAGGTAATCATAGACCGCCTCCCGCCAGCACCATCCCTGGTCGGCGTCCAGGGTGAAATGGTGCTTGAAGGCGGCTGGATAATGCTCCCCATTGTCGTCAAGATACATTCGCAGGGCGAGCCCCATTTGCTTTTCCTGGCTTGCGCAGGTTGCACTTCGTGCGGATTCCCTGGCCCGCTGGAGGCTTGGGAGCAGGATGGCGACCAAGACCGCGATAATGGCCACCACCACCAGCAGCTCGATGAGGGTGAAACCGGATTTTCTGTTCTGTCTCATACATTATTCCTTCCCAGGCCTACTTTGGTTTCCTGGAGTGGCTCTTCTGGGCCGTCGTCAACGCGACGATCCCGGGAATTCCCTGAGTCCTGGCGGACACAATATCCAGCGTCTGGACTTTCTTCCGCGGCCACGGATTGTCGAACCCCGCGACAAAGAGGCCGACCGTCGATCGCGTCATGGAATCGCCCGTCCAACCCACTCGGGCGTTCGGCAACCGCCGGGGATTCGCCCAATCGGCGACGTCGATGTCCTGGCGAACCGGGATTCGGGCGGTGGTGCCGTCGGCGTAGTGCAGGACGTACCACCACAAGGGCGTTTCGGCGGGACTGGACGCCCAGGCGGCCGCGTGGAGCGAATATAGCCGGTCAAATGTGCGATTGACGGAGATTCCGCTGACCTGCGGCACGTAGTCGCCGGGCGTGACCAGGGGCAGTTCCTGGTAGCCGGGTTCGAGCATCAGGCACGATTTGCCGCCGTGCTCGCGGGGATCGAGGATCTCGAAGGATACGTTGACCAGGACCATCCGGTGGGGAAACTCCTTGGGCGGTGGGCACGGAAGCCGGAACCGGTCCAGCCCGGACAGGTTGACGGGGAAGAACCGCAGATCGCTTTCGCCCTGATCGGTCCAGCCGCCCTTACCATTATCCGGCTGATCGTCCTGGAATCCGCGATTGACGCAGCCGGCGAGCGATATCGGCTCGTAATTCCCATATTCCACGACACGATCCCGCGAGGGAGAAAGTCCGAAGTTTGTGAAGAGGGCCTGAGCCAGCTTGTACGTCTTTTCTCCGACGGCTTCTCTGCCGGCGTCAAAATCGATGGTCGAGATCAGCCAGAACCCCTGGCCGTCCGAAACTCTGACCAGCGTCGATGGCGAGACGAGTGAAATGGCGTTCTTTCCGGTGTGAATTTCGTGCGACGCGATCTTTGCCAATCGCCAGACGCCGTAGGGGTCCTGAACCGATTGCGAGGTCCGAACACAGGTCATCGTCCATACCCCGGTCGCCCAGAACATCTCTTCCGACGAAACGCCCCACATCAGCGGGTCCGTCGATCGCACCAGGCACCCTTCCTGCGGGTCGCAGGGCTCGAGCGTGAGTCCTTCGGAAATGACCTTCGACCATCGGGCCAGTTGCTCGGGCGTAAGATTCACCAGCCAAGCTCTGCCGCCGGAGCGGACCCAATCGGCGATGGCGGCCGGATCGGTTTGGGTGTAATCTGCCTCGATGAAGAGCGGCGTGCGGGTATTATCGCGATTCCATGCCGTCTGTGCGATCGCCTGTTCGTTTACCATTTGTGCGATCGTCGATTTCTGGTCGGCCAGCAGGCTGACGTCGGTCCGGTCATCGCTTTTGCGGGTCACGTCGCGCAAGAGACCGGCCAGAACGGCGCGGGCGCCCGTATCCTGCACGGCCTTGTCCACATTCAACTGGTTGAAAAGATACCGACCCTTGCCGTCGAACACCTCCATGAGGGCGGCGCCGCTCAGTCCTTCCGTTGAGCCGACGTCGATCAAGGTGCGCCAGGCGACACCTACGGGCTCCGATGGCTTTTCCAGAACACCGCCTGTCACCCAGTCGCCGTCTCGCCACAAGGCCAGGTCGGCGTCGGTGATGCCGTAAATGGCAGGATGATTTGCGGAACGAACCCAGGCACGATTCGCCCGACCTTGCGGAAGGATTCGCGTACCAAGTCCGATTTGTGCGGCCTGCATCGACCAACTGTCTTCGCCCATGGTCAAGACGGTACCGCCGGACTGAACGAAGGACCGTAACTGCTCGATCTGCCGATCGTTCATGGCAGAAAGTGCCTGCCGTCCCAGGATGATGCCATCAATCTTCGACAAATCGCGAAGATCGCTCAGCCGTCTGGCGGACAGTTTCAATCGTGAGAATAAAGCGGCCGTCTGACCTTTGGGATCGAAAAGGACCGTCCGTGCAGGCCAGGACAAAGCTTCCGCCGGTCGAATGCGAATATCGATCGATTCGTTATAGACGGTCTTCGAATCGCGAAGAAGCTCGATGTTCAATTTCAAATTCTGAGGCTCGCTGACTTGTGGCAACTCCAAGCCCATCTTGAACGGGTTGATTTCGCCGCCGCCGACCTGACTCTGAATCGAACGCTCAAACAAGACCTTCGTCCCATCGCCGATCATCCAGCGGACCTGGTAATCGCCGTCCTGCAGCGTATCATTCAGGACAAACGCCTTGAGTTCCGCTTCTTCGCCGGAGACGAACGTTCGGTATTGGTCTTTAACGATCACCGTCTCCAGCGGCATGAACTCGGACCAGTTTTCGTGGTCGGGAATGTTCGGATAGTACCACGGATTGATTCCCGCAAATCGCGCCACCCGCCAGGCATCGCATTGCCAACGCGCTAGCTTCCGCCAGAGCGAGAAATCAGACCAGGCATTCCAGTCATACGCCCGATCGCCGACATATTTGGTCATCGGCACCGGGGCCTCGGTAAAAGTCTTAAAGGCGCAGGAGAATTCACCGACGATGATGGGCTTTTCACCGCGTTTCCATCGATAGGTTCCAACGCTGCCGCGAATCGACAGCGGTTTACGCGGATTGGGATTCTGGAACGCCCAGCATTCCGTCGGATACCAGTGATCGACCGGTTCCCAGGGATAGTGCAGATTGGCGATCTTCGATTGTCCCAGCGGCGGAAGGTCCCAGTCGCCGTCGAATTGCACCGGCCGGGTGGGATCGAGCGAGCGGACCCTCTGCTCTGCCCGAAGCATGAGTGTTGGAGTGTCCGGGTTTTCCAGCTGGGCATCGCACCAGAGCACTTCATTGGTCAGTGACCACATGACGATCGACGGGTGGTTTCTCGCGCCGCGGACCCAGGACACTAACTGGTCTTCATAGTTCGTCCAGAACTGAGCATCCTTCATCCGGTACCAGGGAGTCCAGGATAGAGGCGATGCGGGAATGACGAGCATGCCCACGCGGTCCGCATAATGTGCAAAGGCTCCCGGTCGATAGAAATCGTCCATGTGGAGACGCACCGCGTTGGCCCCCTCGGTTTTTGCCAGCTTGATATATGTTTCGGCATCGCGCTCCGACGTGGGCGTGAACGAGGTCCTGGCCAGGAACAACCGCTTTCCATTGAGGACCAGATTCTCGCCGTCGATCCATATATCGCGGAATCCAAAGGGAACCTGACGGGTATCCAGCACACGTTCCGTTTTTTGATCGCGAAGCGTGACTTCGAGGGTGTAAAGATAAGGATCGTGCGGCATCCAGAGTCGCGGATCCGGCCAGGGAGCGGACAAGGTCGATTGGGCTGTTGAGGATGAGTCTGAGAACCTCACGATCTGCTTGTTATCCGCGTCGAGCACCGCGATCTCTATGTCGTTCGACCCGGTCCCTGCGACGTGCACATCGACGTCGAGTCGTTTGCCTCGAAAACTCGGCCGGATGAAGACATCCTCAATCCGGCGAGCGGGACGAGCCCACAGTTCGATTTCTCCCCACACTCCAATGACCGGCCTGGTGTTGTTTGCCCCCACGTTCCCCACGGGAGCGATCAGGAAGTCGCCGTCAACCTTCCGGATTTGTTCTTCCGTGGCATCCGGAGCGGCGAATCCGTTGCGATTGGACGTACCGAGGGCTATCTCATTCGTTCCCTCGACGCGGATCAAATCTGTCACGTCGAAGTCATGAGAACTGAATGCATCCCATACCTCGGCCACTTGGGTTCCATTGACGCGAAGCTGCCAACGATAGCCCACGCCGCCCAGGTGGAGAATCACGCGATCTTTGGCCGCGTGGCGCTCGCGGAGTTCTTTGGATACGCTGAAATCTCTCCTGAACCAATGATAATCCATCGGAACCTGCGGCCGGTATCCGAACGTTGGCTCCAATGAGGCATGCGGTGAATCGCTGGGAAGATATACGGGCTTCCACCCATCCTCGGGCATGGGCCAAGTGAAGGATCGCACGCCGGGCAGCCCGCGATACGTCCACCAGCCGGCGAGGTCCATGTACGTCCTGGTCGGGCGATAGGCGTCGTACCATCTGTCCATCACGGGCGAAGCCGTCGGCTTGGCGTAGGGCATCTTTGTATCAAAGGTCGTTCGAGCCCCTCGCGACAATCGGACGGTATCGATATCTCCGACAAAACAATCGGTCCATGACGCCGCACCGACGTACACACCGCCTTTTCGTTCAATACACGGACCGGTGTAAGGATATTCGGCGTCCAGATTCCCATCCAAGTAAAATCGAACCCGGCTGCCGTCATACGTTACCGCCAAATGAATCCACTGCCCCAGCTTCAGCGGCGTCGAGGCGGCAAAGGACTCCGTTCGATTCCGATCGGGATTCTCAATCGCCAAACGGACGCGCAGATTCTTTTCCCAAAAAAGCGACCATCCGGCCTGGCGAGCGAATGATTGGTTGAAGAGCAATGCCTTGTCGGCGGGCGTCGCCGTCGGTCGAAACCAAATCTCGATTGTGAAGGGAACATTTCGCGTTTGCGGCTGGTTCGAATCGATCCAGGACGCCAGATTGTCGGACCCGATTCCGTACATTCCCTCCTGAAAATGATACGCCGTTCCGGTCGGGGACTTCACGCTCCGGTAAATCGTTCGAGCCTCCAGATCGGTCAGGCTTGACGACCCGGGCACCTCGTTAACCACCCGTCCGCCCGTCGGCGAGTCAAACAACCACAAGGCTATGGTGTGCTCCTCGACGCCGGAATGCTGGGGCTCCATCGCCCAGCCGACGGAGGCAGACCACGCGCACAGGACGATCAACCAAGGACAAATTCCGATCAGAGCTCTTGCGGTCAGACGCATAGATCGATCATCCTTCACCATCGGTCTTCCCGGGCCACAGATTGCAGGATTCCCGAACCACGAAGCTGACGGGGAAATCGTTCCGTGACATCTTGGGTGACAGGTCCATTCCTTCTTCCAGATGGTCGATTAACAAACCCGCCGCCGTTTCGCCCAGCTTGGCCAAGTCCGGCCGCGATGACGTCAGCCCGGGATCACTGTACTCGCAGAGCTTTGAGTCCACCGTACTGATCAGCCCCACGTCCCGCGGACACCTAAACCCGCGACGGGACAATTCCTTCAAAGCCGACACCATCACCTGGTCGTTGCCCACCAGGCAGGTCGCCCGGCGATCCTCGGCCAGGGACGCCCACTGGTCGACCAGCGGCCCACCCGCACTGTAGTCCGCCTCTCCAGGCGTGGTCATGAGGGCAATTTCACAGGCACCGGAACCGTACAAGGCACGCGCCCGCGCCACCAGCTGCCCGGCCACTTCCCGACTCCGCCGGGTCGCCTGAACACAGAACGCAATGCGCCAGTGGCCCCGCTCCGCCGCGTGGGCCACGCACTGCAACAGCGCGCCCACCATGTCGCACGAGATCGTGGGAATCATCTCCGCCACTTCCAGATCATCCCCCACGCACACGCACGGAATACCAAATGTCTTGAACCGATCAACCACGGCCGCCTGGATGAGCCCACCCGCAAGCACCAGCCCATCCATGCTCCGCTGCCCGACCCGCTTGGGGAAGACAAACGAATCAATATTGGATAAGTTGTACCGACTGATGTTCAGGCTGTACCCCCGTTGGTGGCAGATGGTCTCCACGCCGGACAGGATCTTGGCAAAGTACGCATTCGACCATCCATCCGCGATCGTGTCGGCGAGGATAAAGCCGATGTGGCCGGTCCGCCGGCTTTTCAGCGATTGCCCGATCGCATTGGGAACATATTGCGTCGTGTCGAGCACCTTCTGAATCTTCGCCCGGGTCTCGGGAGAAATCTTGATCGTCTTGTAATTCGGGTTCAACACCGCCGACACCGCCGCCCGCGACACCCCCACCCGCCGGGCAATCTCCGACATCGTCAATCTGGGCCGCCAATGATCCTTATCAATTATTAAACCATCCTTCTTCATGAGTTTATTTCAACAGATTACTCGTGTAATGTCAATATCCATCCGGCTGGAATTCCCCCCCCTCAAAAAGGGGATGGGCGTGAATGGCACTTTCTTAAGCCGCTTTGAGCCTCCGTTCTTTTTGGGGTGATCCGAAAGACATGCGGGCGCTTCCGCGTGCCGTTGGGGCTACGAATATGCCGAGAAGTCGGTGACTGTTGACGGGGCCGGGACGGTCGCCGAATGGGTCACCCCCCGCAAGAAGGTGGTGCCAGACAACGCCGCCGTCGCCACGAAACCATCAGAAACTGGCCAAAATTGCCTTATGCGATTCTTGTTGCCTCGTAAGTACTTGGTATTCAATACCTTTAAGCCAGGTACCACCAAATACTCGTTCCCGATTTCTCCGTCAAAAGGGAAAATAATAGGAAGTAGTCTTATCTCGTAATATATACGGCTGCCATCCCCACAGACGTGGGGACCAGACGAGCCCGACGCGCAAGCCGATACCCTCGCGAGCCGGCCTTTGCTGAGGGTATCCCCACCGGCTCGGGCAACCCTGATGGAGAACCAGCGCCCGACCGAGGGCAAGCCAGCCCAGACAGCCCGACGGCCAACCAAGCCTGTGCCGCCGGCCGATTCGCAGAAACCGGCGGAACAGGTTACACTACCAGCAGAGGAACCCGATCATGGCACCCAAGCCCAAAAGCCCGCGGAAACTCGGCCCGAACGACCTGGACGCGATCGGCCGGATGGCGGAAGACCACTGGAGGAAGTTCCGGCCGAAGCTGGTGGCCGCCCTGGAGAAGGACGGGACGCTGTACGAGCACCTCAAGGAGGCGGAGAACCGGGTCGAGGAGATGATCGAACAGGGGCAGAAGGCGGGGGCGGACCCGCAAGCGGTCCGGGAGCTCGCCCTGCACGAGTTCATCCTCCTGCCGGAGGGGAACCCGATGGAGGAGGAGGACCTGGACGAACCGGACGGCGGTGAGGCGACGACGACCGGGTAAACTACCGGATCACCGAGGCGGACGCCGCGGCGATCGGCGAAGGCGGGGAAAAGACCAAGTTCCGCAACAACGTGGCGGCGATCCGCACCCTGCGCCAACTGGCGGCCGAGAACCGCAAGGCCACGCCCCCGAGCAGGCGATCCTGGTCAAGTACGTCGGGTGGGGGGGGCTCCAGTCGGCGTTCGATTACTACAACGAGAAGTGGGCCAAGGAGCGGGCCGAGCTCAAGGATCTGCTGACTGACGAGGAGTACGAGGCGGCTCGGGCCTCGACGCTCAACGCCCACTACACATCGGTCGAGGTGGTCCGGGCGATCTGGGACGGCCTGGGGCGGCTGGGTTTCGCCGGCGGGAAGGTGGTCGAGCCGTCGCCGGTTCACCCCCACGTGCGTGGGGAACATGCCTTGTACGTGCCCTTATCGCCCGTGCCTCCCGGTTCCCCGACTGAGATCAACCTCGCCGCGAGCGCCAGGCGCACTGAGCGTCTGGTCAGGTGCCAAAGGATCACATCCCGGATGTGCGGTTTGCGGAGGTTCTCGTATGCCTGCTGACGGGCAGACCGCACGCTGTACCCGGCCCGCCGCGCCGCCTTGGCCCCGTTGAGACACTGAAGATACTCGGCGATGAAGTTGCTCTGCTTATTGGTCGGCTTGATTGCTGTCATATTCCACGCGGCGAGACCCGGCGGCTCCTTTCTTCGTTCCGACTGCCCGTTTTTGACCGCTCTATGGTGCTTCGCAGCCACAGGCACGCGCGATCTTGTTCTAGGACCCCAAAAACTGGAAAAAATGTCTGGACGGAGTAGACAGACAAAACGTTTCGGCCAAAGGGCTTGGACCCCCACCCCCTCGACCACCCCCATCGGCGAAATCGCCTGGTTCTCTTGCCCCCACACGCTCACCACCACCTTTCAGACCCCCCGCCAGACCGTCACATTCGCCGCATATCGCATTCCCCGGCCCCTGTCCGCCCTTCGCGGGTCGGCCCCGTCGCGGACGTGTTCACCGGCCCCGGCTACTCACCCCCGGTTCCCTCGATGATCCGCCGGATGGCCGACTTCTGGCCGTCCGTGAGCTTCGGCCAGGCCTCGACCACCGCCCGCAGATCAGGGTCATCCGCACTGCTTTTGGCCGAAAGTGCACCGGATTCTGCAGCGCCCGAACCCGCCGATTTCCGTAAGTCCCCGG
>JAAYDF010000326.1 GCA_012729395.1 Phycisphaerae bacterium | reverse complement strand
TTCAGTGGCAAGTTGCCAAAGGCGAAGTATCGAGGGTGGCATGGGTCGGTACTCCGACCCGTGGCCCAATGCGGACAGCCACTGGTCTGGGTACAGACCAGTGCCACCCAGTGCCCCTGAAATTCGGGTGCACCCGTGGGGCGAGCTATAATGGGCCGGCATACACCAGGGCGGGGGTAACGCGATGAGCGGACAGGCCGACCGGCAAATGACCTTCGACTGGGGGACGCCCCCTGATGACGACGCGTCGCAACCGGGGGCACCGTTGCCGGCCGTGGCGGGTCTGGCGGATCGGCTGCATCGGCTGGCCGACCACGGCGTTTTCCTGGGCACGTCAAGCTGGAAGTACCCCGGCTGGCGGGGGCAGGTCTACGACCCCGGGCGATACCAGGTGCGCGGCCGATTCTCCGAACGCAAGTTCAACGACGAATGCCTCAGCGAGTATGCCCACGTGTTCCCGACCGTTTGCGGCGACTTCGCGTTTTATCAGTTTCCGTCGAACGAGACCTGGGAGCGGATCTTCGCCCAGGTGCCGGCCGGGTTCCGCTTCAGCCTCAAGGTTCCCGAGGAGATCACCGTTGAGCGGTACCCGGACTTGCCTCGCTATGGCAACCGGGCCGGGCAAGCCAATCCGCATTTTCTGGATTCATTCGTGTTGAAGGACCGGTTGCTCGGCCCGCTGGCCCCACACAGTGGAAAACTTGGGGCGATCATCTTCCAGTTCGGCACATTCCGCGCCGCACCGCTCAACGACCCGCAGGCGTTCACCGAGAAGCTGGATGGCCTCCTGACCGTCCTGCCGACCGCAGACTACGCCTTCGCGGTCGAGGTGCGCAACCCGGCCTTTCTGGCCTCCGCCGGTCGCGAGGACTACCTGGCCTGCTTGCGGACGCACGGTGTGGCCCACTGCCTCAACAGTTGGACGCACATGCCCACGGTAGGCGAGCAGCTCGCGGTGCCCGATATCCTGACCGCCCCGCATACGGTTGCCCGTTTCCTGCTTCGCCCGGGCAGAACGTACCAGCAGGCGGTGGACCGCTTCGCACCCTACGAGCGCGTGCAGGATCCCTACCCCGCGGGCCGTGATGCCCTGCGGCAACTGATCGACGCGTGTGTCCCCACCGGCCGGACGTTGTATGGATTCGTGAATAACCGCTTCGAGGGCAATGCCGTCCAGACACTGGATGAGGTCACAGCGGGCCTCGACGTGTCAGGCAGTCCCTCCCTGTGAGACGGGCATACCATCTCTGCGAAGGGCCCATGAGCATGGATGCGGGAACCAGTGACGCAGGGGGACCGCCACCCGCCATGCCCCCTGAATATGGCTTCGCGTGCAGCGAGGCCTTGTCCACCTACGGCAGGCACTCGGGATCGGGAGCGATGTCCGCGCCGCTGATGCAGCCGCGAATCAACCAGGTATCAGTGGTATCGACGCACAGGTCGCTGTTCAAGTCCGAGCTCTGGCAAGCGGGATCCTCCTGCGGGATACCCCACCCGCTTCGGCAGGTCTGCAGGATGGCGTAATCGTCGAGGTCCACGTCGCCGTCGTGGTCCAGATCGGCCGGGTGCCAGCACGATCCGTAATCGCTCAGGTCGCTATCGAGGTAATCGTTGGGGAGGCCCGCACCCGCCGACAGCCCAACCATTCCGTCCACCGCCGCCATGCCCAGGAAAGTCAACCGAATCGCGCCGTCGAAGAACATCTCGATCTGAAAGCTGTTTTGCGTTGTCTGACCCCATTCGGGCACGTTCTGGTAGGTCACGACCGCCCGGTCGGCCAGTTGCTGGTGAGAAATCGTCCCGCTGGCGGCCGGGTTGAAATCATCAAACCACCCGGAGATGCGAGGCTGGCTGAAATGTGCGCTCGGCGATTCCTGCCACGTCGTATCGCCTGCTCCCAAGGTGATCGAGCCGTTGCTGCACACGTAAAAAGAACTGTAACCCACGCCGTAGAGCTGCACCTGGGCTCCGCCCGAAAGCGACACAAGCTGGTAAGAGTCATCGGTCAGCGACAGCGTGGTGCCGCCGGTCGGATCCACCGGGAAGGCGGTGGCTTCGCCCGCGCAGGCCGCGTAGTAGTCGGAGGAGCCGTCGGGCACGAAGGTCACCTCTCTGTAACTGAGGTCGTTGGGCGCCTCGCTGGTGAACAGCTCGCTGAAGTAGTCCGGCTGTGGCGGGGTGGTGAACGTGTAGCACGCGCCACCCTGGTTGTCGATGGTCAGGTTGCCGCCCGTGTCGGTTGCCTCGATTTGGAAGAAGTAGTCTGTTTGGTGATCCAAACCGATCAGCACCACCTGGTGGAATGTCTGCGGTGTTGACGTGCCTCGGCTGAGCACAAGATTGCCGCAGCTCGTTCCATAGCGGACCAGTCCCGCGGCCGGCTCATTGGTCTCGAAGGTGATCGTCGCCTGTCGCGACATGATCTCCGTCACCGCCACGTTGAAAATCACCGGGGCGACACAGTCGATCGTTGCCGTGTCCTGGACCGTGGCTGGCTGCCCCGAACCATCATCCAAATCCTGGTATGTGACTGTCAGGGTCTGTCCATGGCCGACTTGCAGTAGCTGATCGCCGCTGAGAGCATTGCCGGCCACTGCCTGAATCGTGCCGTGGAACGCGCCGGACCCGGGCGGCTGCTCCGTCAGCACGAGCGATTCCTGATCCCCGCCGGTGGTCACCAGCGTCACCGTCTGGTTGCCTTGGCCCACCAGGTCGCCATCGACGACGGTGACAGCCACGGAGACTGAGCAGTTGTACACGGACCGGTCCAATTGCACGGTGCCCGCCGGCCCCGCATTGAACCCGCTGAGCAGCAGGGAGTAATACTGCTCGCCGTTGGTCAGAACGTCTTTGTGATTGACGACGATAGTGTAACTACCGGGTCCGGGCGACGCGATGCGTATCTGCTCGACGTTGTCGCGGACGTTGTCGCCGGACGTGGCCGTCGCGGCCGGGTTTGAAGGATCGAGCACGAACGGCAGGTAGGTGGTCGATCCGTCCGGCCCGATGATTCGCAGATCGAGATCGTTGATCAGGCGGGCGGAGGGGTCGTCTAGCTCGCTGACGGCGGTGGCCGGCGGATCGGTCCAGCAAAGCGTCGCTCGGATGGGCTGCTCGCCGTCCCAGGTCAGCTCGTAACTGTCGCTGGTTTGGCCGGTAGCCAAGCGTCCCTCGACCATGTGCAGGGTGCCCGGCGAGTCCGCGTGCCGACCGATGTGGTCCGCAGCAGCCTTGACGTTCATCAGCCCCCAGCCGGTGCGGTAGTCGGGGCCGGGGTTGTCCAGGTCGTCGGCGGTGTGAATGATCAGACCCTTGAGCATACTGGCCCGCATATACTGGCCTGGCAATCGCTGCCCGTAGTAATCGACCAGCAGCATGGCGGATCCGCTGGCATTGGGCGACGACATGCTTGTCCCTGAGTAGGTGCCATAGGACGAGTCGCTGCCGGACAGTGATGAGTAGAGGCCCATACCATTGGCGACGATATCGGGCTTCACCCGGCCGTCGTCGGTCGGGCCCCAGCAACTGAACGTGCTCATGGTAGCCGCCGCCGGCGACCGCACCCCGCCGGAGACCGCGTCGTTCACCGCCCCGACGGTCATGATGTTCTTGGCGTTGCCGATGTGTCCGACGGTGTCAAATCCGCCGTTGTCCCATCCGTCGTTGTAGGGGTCCGTCGCGGGATCGTAGGTCTTGGTCACCCAGGCACTGCCGCTGTAGTACTCGAACGATGTTCCCGACGATGGGGCGGTGTCACTGCGATCGTTCCCCGCCGATTTGAACGGCAGGAAGTAGGGGGCATCGTAACAGAGTATGTCATAATCGCGGGCGTAGGATGAGTACTGGCCGAAGCCTCGGTCTTCGCGTTCCGGGTAGGTTCCGTACCACCGCGTTCCGTACCAGCCGGCGATGTACCCGTAAGAATGGTTGGACGCTTGGATCGTGCCTGCCTCGCCGGGCAAAGCCATCGCCCGGGCCGTCATCTCGCCGACATCGTTCGTCCATTCATAGGAGTCGATCAGGATCGCGGGGGCCATGCCCAAGGCGCTCGCGTCCACGCCCGCCGCCCCGATGGTGCCGCCCACGTGGGTCGCATGGTCATCGGCGGAGCCGCCGTCGCGAATCGTGACTCGCGAGCCGAACTCCTGGTGCGTCGAGCGAACCGCACCGCCGTCCCAGATACCCATCGTCACGCCGGAGCCGTTCACGTGATACGGTGAGACATTGCGAATCTCGCTGGCGCCTGTGGAGATCGCGGCATTGATGTTGTCTGTGGACAGTACGAAGACTCGCCCGTCCTCGATGGCCATCAGCTCGATGACCCGCCCGTCCGGGTCGACGGTTCGCGTCTTGTCGGCCCAGCCCTGGCGCTTGGCCGTGTCCCATGCTTGACGCTTGGCGGATTCGCTGCGGATCTCCATTTGCCGGGCACGTTGGGTACGAATCCGCGCATCTGCCAGCCGGGGTTTGCCATCACCGTCCGCCGCCTGGATACCCGCCGACCAAGCCAGTCCAGACAGAACAAATCCCAATACTACCCACACCCGGTTGCGCAGCATGCGGCCACTCCCTGACAGGAAAACAGGGGATCCAAGGTCCGCAGTCGCCCACAGGGCGTGCGTTTTGAGTCCCCCGGCGGCCTGCACGGGCCGCCCGACTCCGCGATTCCTGCCTCCTATTCTACCATTGCTACGGCCGGTTCCCAAGGATATCTGCGGGGCGAAAACCAAGGGCCGATAAGGTAGATCGATATCCCCATGTCGACGTTGGTTTTGTGTCCTGTTGCCCGGGGCGCGATTCGCTTCCCGCGCGGCGAAGTGGGGACAGGGAGCGCCGGAGCGATCCGCCCCAGCGCCCGCACTTACCCGGATCCGAGGATGCTGATACTCTCAGATATCCCTGCTGCGGAGCCTCGACCGTAGCCAAGCCGCGACCGTAGCCGAGCGGCGACCGCAGCAGAGCCGCGACGGTGAGGGAGCGGTTCTTATCGGCCGCGAGCACCCGCTCCCTCATGGTCGCTGTCCGGTCAACACATGAACTCGGGCGCTTCGACGATCCGGTGGGACACGATCGCCGCAGCGGCTCCGATCACAGCTTGTACTGCGGGATCTTGAGCAGTTCGCCGTCCTTCATCGCGGACTGGTGAGCGACGATACCGCTGACGGTCATATTGAGCGACTGGGCGACGTCGACGAGCGGCGTGCGGTCCGCGAGGATAGCGTCGACGAACTCGCTCATCAGGTACCCGTGCGATCCGCCGTGCCCGCCGGCCTCGACACCCGGCGGCAGGGGGGGGCGACTGATCATCGGCCGGTCAGGTTGTGCACCATGGCCACTCTGGAACTTGCCGTAGTAACTACCCTTCTGGGCTCGAATACGGCCGCGCTCGCCGGAGTCGCCCGGTGTGTCCCAACTCACGGCCATCCGGGCCATCCCGCCTTTGTCCGTGCGGAAGAGCGCGATCTCCGTGCCGAACGGGTTCTTGTATCCGTTGTTCTCCGGTCGCAGATGCTCCACGATGCTGGGCATGCCCATGCAAGAGACTTCGGTGAAACTGCCGCCGGTCACGCCCACGAAGTACGCGTTCGAGTGGGTCGGATAGTACTGCGGCGGAAGGCCGACACGCCAGCCCCGGTACGATGGGATCGGCGTATCCATGTAGTGGTAGTACTCGCCTTCGGCATAGACCAACTCGCCCAGGTCGCCGGCCCGGTACATCTCCCGCATGTCGTGCAACTCAGCGTGGAAGTACGACGTCTCGAACATCATGTACTTGCGGCCGGTGGTCTTCACTGCTTCGAACAGCTTATCGGCATCCTCGAGCGAGCCGAACACCGCCGGCACCGCCGAGGCGACATGTTTGCCCGCTTTGAGTGCCGCGATGGCCAGGCGACCGTGGCTCGGAGCGTCCGTTGCCACAAAGATTGCCTCCAGTGAATCGTCCTTGATCATCTCCTCGCAGGAGGCGTAAGTTTCTTCGCACTGGCACGCCTTGGCCAGCTCCGCACGATTGCCGGCGTCGAGGTCGGTGACCGCCGCGATGGTCACGTTCGGATGGTTCTGGAATCCAAAGGCCAGGCCGAATCGGCAGACTCCGTAGCCGGCGATACCCACGCGGAGTTTGCGGTCGGAGACCGGCCGCCAGTGCTTGGACGCCTCGGTGTCTGTCTCGGCCTTCTCGAAGCCCTGGATGACCTTCTCCTCGCCGCGGGCGGTTTGTCCCAGCCCCAGCGCGGCCGCACCCAAACCCATCGCCTGCAAGAACGAACGTCTGGTTGAATCGTGCATCACGGGTTCTCCTTATCTACCCGAACCGGCCATTTCATCTTCGGATGACGAATTGGCCCTGTTCTCCGGTCTTGTACCTTCCGCATCCACCGCGGGTGCATCGGATACGCCGGTTCCGCATAGCGGCAAGCCGGATCATCGCTTCTGTCCACGAGGCGGATGTATCCCCATTCCCCTCGCAAGCATTCGCCCCCCTCACCCCTTCCGCCTTCAGCCTTTAGCCTTCAGTCTCCCCTTCCCCTTTTCCCGGGAACATCATATCTACCACGCACAGCTCCACACTGGTGTGCCCATTGAACGTGTTGAGTTTCGGCTCGAAGGCGACGCGGCACCGCCGGTGTTCGAGCAGCGGCTCGAAACGTTCTTTCTGCCCGAAGGCGATGGCCCGCCGGCGGGTCTGTCCGTCGCGGAGAGAGAATGCCAAGTGCGTTCCTGCCGATCCCACCAAGCGAGGTTCGCCATCCAGATCGAGCCACGCCGAAGCGAACTTCGGCTTGGGGTTGCCGCACCCGAACGGACGAAGGCGGGCTAGGTCATGCACCAACGGCTCGGTCAGCTCGCCCAGGCTGACCTCGGCGTCCAGGTGTAACGCGGGCTCGAGATCGCGGGCGGTCAGCAGGTTGTTGGCTCGGGCAACGAATGCTTCGGTGAAAGCCTCGACCTGAGCCCGGGCAATGCGCAAGCCCGCCGCCATCGCATGGCCTCCGCAGGTCGTCAGGTAGGACGCGCAGTCGCCCAGAGCGCGGTGCAGGTCGAAGCCCGGAATGCTCCGCCCGGACCCCTGGCCTTCCTCGCCCTCCAGGGCAATCAGCACCGTTGGCCGGCCGAACCGCTCCACGATCCGCGAGGCCACGATGCCAATCACCCCCGCATGCCAATTCTCGCTGGCCAGCACAATACCTCGACGGGCGTCCGAGGCCAGACGCCGCGAGACAATCTGCTCGCATGCCTCATCGAGGAGGCGTCGCTCGGTCGCTTGGCGGTCCCGGTTCTGCTGTTCAAGGAAGGCGGCAACCTCAGCGGCCCGGGCTTCGTCGGCGTGGGTGAGCAGCTCGACGGCCTGATGGGCGTGCCCCATCCGCCCCGCGGCGTTCAAACGCGGGGCCAGCCAGAAGCCCACATGCTCGCTGCTGAGCTTCTGATCCGCCAACCGCGAAACCGCGATCAAGGCTCGCAAGCCCGGCAACTTCGACTCCGCCAGCCCCAGGAGTCCGAATCGGGTCAGAATGCGGTTCTCGCCGCGCAGCGGCACCACATCCGCGATCGTGCCCAACGCCGCCAGCCCCGTCGCGTCTACCAGGAAGTCCCGATACCGGCTGGTCACCTTCTCCGACCCGCACAGGGCCCGAGCCACGGCCCAGGCAAGCTTGAAGGCTACGCCCGCACCGGCCAGATCCGGGTTGGGATAGCCGTCCCCGATCCGGGGGTGCACCATCCCATCGCACTCCGGTAAACCGCTCCCCGGTGCATGGTGGTCGGTGATGACCAGCGTCAACCCCAGCTCGTGGGCCACCTTGGCCGGCTCCACCGCCGTGATCCCACAATCCACGGTGATGACCGTGTCCGCCCCCTCTCGGGCCAGTTGTCGCAACGCATCGCTGTTCAGGCCATACCCTTCCTCGAGCCGATGCGGGATGTAATACCCAACGTCGGCACCCGCCAAGGTCAGCAGATGCCACAGGATGGCTGTGCCCGTGATCCCGTCCACGTCGTAGTCGCCGTAGATGACGATGCGACGGCGATCGCGTGCTTTCCGGGCAATCAGCTCCGCGGCCTGTTCAGCCCCGGACAGCAGTCGAGGGTCGGGCAGGGCTTTGAGCTGCGGATCCAGGAAGATGCGAGCGTCACCCGGATCGGTCAAGCCCCGGTTGAAGAGAACCTGGGCCATGAGCTGGGACACGCCCATTGCGCGGGCCGCCTGCTCCCGCCCCGGCCAAGCCGGCGCCGTCGCCCAGTGTCGAGTTGTTTGCGTGGCACTCATGGTTCGTCAGCGGCAACCCCACGGCAGCATATCCTCAGACCTCGCATCGAAGCAAGAATCGGCCGGTCGGCAGAAGGCCCGGGCGGTTCAACGCATAATCCCGCCGGGTAGTAGGCGAATGGTCCGGATATGGCTATACTGCTGACTGAAGGATTTCTGTGGCCAACCCCCTTGCCGAAGCCGGCCAGGGCGGAGTGTGATCGTGGGGCTGCGCGAGAACCTCGGGAAGGATGGCGTGGCGCATGCCAGTATGCGTCCCTCACCCTCCGTGTATCCCGAGAGCCTGTCGCGACAAGCGGTCACGCCCATCCGCAACACATGCTCCCGCCGGGTCCCAGCGCCAGCGAGATTATCCCTGGTAGGAAGTTCCACCGATCGCGATCCGCTTGCGATCATTCTCGCGGGTAGTCCAGCGGCACATACTCATAAGCGCGAAACAAAGATCCCCACGGCGATCTCGCTTAGCCGAAGCCCAGCCTCTGGGGCGGGCGATCTGAACCATGCGTCAAACGCAACACCCCCGACCGGTAGACATCCTCTCCGTCAAGGAGGTTATCCGATATCTCGTAAACCATCTACCGTTCAGCACGTACAACCTGCCTTCCGACTGCTGGCAGGTGCAAGAAACAGAGGAGGACGCCCAGGCGATTCGGGCCGCTCCCAGTGGGTGGACGGGACGCCGGCGAAGACACATCGTGACTACATTGCATATCAGAACGGATCCGGTGCCTTCGACGAAGACAGTGGAGGAACTTCCTGGCGCGATTGTTCGTTTTGCTGGTGATTCTGGAGACGGCATGCAGTTGGTGGGCACTCAGTTCACCGACGCGACGGCGATCGTGGGTAATGACCTGGTGACGTTGCCGGATTACCCCGCAGAGATTCGTGCCCCGGCCGGCAGTCTCGCCGGCGTGTCCGGCTTCCAGATCAACTTCGCCAGCACGGAGGTGTACACACCGGGCGACACGGTGCAGACGCTGGTGGCGATGAATCCAGCGGCACTGAAGGTGAATCTGGCGGACTTGGATCATGGCGGGCACCTGATTCTCAATATCGATGCCTTCACGCCCACGGCCTTGAAGCACGCGGGTTACGAAGCCGATCCCACCGATGACCAGGAACTGCAAGGGTACCATGTCCACAAGGTGCCCATGACCAAGCTGACCATCGAGGCGGTGAAGGATGCAGGGCTTAAGCCCAAGGAGGCCGAGCGCTGCAAGAACTTCTTCGCCTTGGGGCTGGCGTTCTGGCTTTACGATCGCCCGCTGGACGCGACGCTCAAGTGGCTGGACCAGAAGTTCGGCGCCCGACCGCAGATCCGCCAAGCCAACGAATTGGCCTTGCGCGCAGGCTTCAACTACGGCAATACGACGGAGATGTTCCAGGTCCACTACCGGGTGAGGCCCGCCCGGGTGCCTCCGGGCACCTATCGCAAGATCCGAGGGAACGACGCCACGTCGCTGGGCCTGATGGCCGCCGCCTGGCAGGCGGGGCAGAAGCTGTTCTACGCAAGCTATCCCATCACCCCAGCCAGCGACATCCTGCACGAGCTGGTGAAGCACAAGAACTTCGGGGTAAAGGTCTTTCAGGCGGAGGACGAGATCGCGGCGATGTGCGCGGCCATCGGGGCGGCCTACGGCGGGGCGTTCGCCGCGACGGGAACCAGCGGTCCGGGCATGGCCCTTAAAGGGGAGGCTATCGGCCTGGCGGTCATGCTTGAGTTGCCCATGGTGATTGTCAACGTGCAGCGCGGCGGGCCGAGCACAGGCCTGCCGACCAAGACCGAACAGGCAGATCTCTTCCAGGCTGTTCTGGGTCGCAACGGCGAATGCCCGCTTCCGGTGCTGGCGGCTTCATCGCCTGGCGATTGCTTCGCGACCGCCTTCGAGGCCTTCCAGATCGCCGTACGCTATATGACGCCCGTCGTCGTCCTGACCGACGGGTATGTAGCCAACGGCTCCGAGCCCTGGCGCGTGCCGCGGATTGAAGATCTCCCGCGAATCGCCGTCAATCATGAGTTCCCACCGGAGACCTTCCAGCCTTACGCCCGCGATGAGAACCTCGCTCGCCCGTGGGCTTTGCCGGGCACCCCGGGGCTGGCCCATCGGATCGGCGGGTTGGAGAAAGAGCACATCACGGGCAAGGTCTCTTACGATCCCGCCAACCACGATTTCATGGTCAGACTCCGTGACGCCAAGGTGGCCAAAGTCGCGGATATGATCCCCGAGCAGACGCTCATCGGCGACGAGAGCGGCGATTTACTGGTGGTCAGTTGGGGCGGAACCTATGGCACGATCCGCAGCGCCGTCGAACGCGTTCGTGATAAGGGAGGCAGTGTCTCGCATTGCCACCTGCGGCACATGCATCCCATGCCCCGTAATCTCGGAAAGATCCTCAAAAGCTTCCGCAAGATCCTGGTCCCCGAGCTGAACCTGGGGCAGTTGTGCCTGTTGCTTCGGGGGCGTTATCTCGTGGACGCGATCGGTTTCAACAAAGTGCAAGGTAAACCCTTCGCGGTGGCGGAAGTCGCCGCTCGTATCGATCAAATACTGAACGGAGGTGATTAACCCGTGGCTGCGACAACATCAGCTCCGACCGTCAGCCTGCAGCCCAAGGACTATGGCAGCAGCCAGGAGATCCGCTGGTGCCCGGGTTGCGGCAACTACTCGATCCTCACTCAACTCAAAAAAGTGTGCAGCAATCTGGGCAAAGATCCGGATAAGCTGGTCTTCGTCTCAGGCATCGGCTGTTCGAGTCGGTTGCCGTATTACATGGGCACATACGGGGTCCATAGTATTCACGGGCGGGCTCCCGCCCTGGCCACCGGTTTGCGGCTTGCCAGGCCCGATCTGGAAATCTGGGTGATTACTGGGGACGGCGACGGCTTGTCGATCGGCGGCAACCACCTCCTGCACGCCTTCCGACGCAATCTGAACATCAAGATCATCATGTTCAATAACCGAATCTACGGCCTGACCAAGGGGCAGGTCTCGCCAACGTCCGAGATGAACAAGAAGACCATCTCGACGCCCTACGGATCCATCGGGGCGATGATCAACCCCTGCTCGGTTGCCATCGGGTGCGAGGCCACCTTCGTCGCCCGTACCGTCGATATGATCCCCGCCCACCTGCAGAAGACCCTCGAACGGGCCGCCGCCCATCGCGGGGTCGCCTTCGTCGAGGTCTACCAGAACTGCAACATCTTCAATGACGGCGCGTTCAAGTACTCCACCGACCGCGAGATCCGCGAGGATCACGTGGTCGAACTCGAACATGGCAAAGCCCTCATCTTCGGTAAGGACCAGACCAAGGGTCTGCGCATCGGACGCAACTACTGCCCCGAGGTGGTCACGCTCGGCGAGAACGGCATGAGCATCTACGATCTACTCATCCACGACGAACGGGCGTCGTCGCCGGCCTTGGCGTTCCTGCTCAGCCGGTTGCGGCATCCCGACTATCCCGAGCCGATCGGCGTCTTCCGGGCGGTCAAATCGCCGATTTACAACGATCTCATCGAGGAGCAAATCCGCCGGCTCACCCAGGAGCGAGGGGCTCCGGACATGCAGAAACTGATGTACGGGCCGGAAACCTGGGAAGTCAACTGACCGGCCGCCCGACCCGTTCGGAGTGACCGTTCCGCCCGACCCAGCGCGTGGTCGTCGCTGTCTGTGCGCTCCGGCCTTCCGAAACGGGCCGAGCGGTGTTCCGTACCCGCAACCATCTGGCCGCGAACCTGACAGGGGCCAACGCCGGGCCTTCCGCCCTTGCGTACGACGTTATCGGACTTCACGCAAAACCCCATCTCTTCTGCATCACCAGGCTGCTTCCTTGGACCGCGGGTCATATCCGTGGAGATGAGCTTTGCCCGCAAGCCGTCTTGCTGAGGGAACTGCCCGACTTATAGGGCTAACTTACCTCGGACCCCGGATCATCCGATAACGCATCGGGGGCGGTATGGACCCGCCCGCCGTATCTCCGGCTGCGCCCGCGGGTTGCGGCTCGGAAGCGAGGATGGAACCCCCGGCCCGTGGGAGACCCGATCGGCATGAGGGAAATCTGGCCATACCGTGATCTGTGGATCCAACTGGTGCGGCGGGAGGTCGTGGTCCGCTATCGGCACACGGTGCTGGGCGTGTCCTGGGCGCTGCTGCAGCCGTTGGGGTTGATGCTCCTGTTCACCTTCGTGTTCACGCGGGCGGTGTCGGTCGGGGCGATCGAGCAGCTTGGTGTGCCGTACCCGCTTTTCGTGTATCTGGGTGTGTTGCCTTGGACGCTGTTCGCCACCGGACTGACCGGGAGCGTGGCCAGCCTGGCATCGCATCGCGATCTCGTGACCAAGGTCTACTTTCCCCAGCAGATCCTGCCGCTGGCTTCGATTACCAGCGCGTTCTTCGATTTCTGCGTGGCCTCGACGGTGCTGGTGGGCCTGGTCGCGTATTACCACCTGACGACCGACTGGGCGTTCGTGCCGAGCGCGGCCCTGCTGCTCTTGCCGGTGGTGTTGGTGGTGCAGCTTCTGCTCATGATCGGGTTGGGGCTGTGGCTGGCGTTGGCGAATCTGTGGTACCGCGACGTGAAGTACTTGTTTGCGGTGGGCATCCAGATGTGGATGTTCCTGACCAATGTGCTCTATCCGCTGCCGCAGGATGGGACGGGCCTGATGCGCTGGCTGACATGGCTGAACCCGATGGTGCCGATCATCGGCGCGTACCGGCAGATTGTGATCGAGGGGCAGTTGCCGCCGGCAATGGCGATTGTGTCGCCGCTGTGGGTCGCGACGGCCCTGACGGTGTCGGGATGGGCGGCGTACCGTGCACTGGAGGGGCGTTTTGCGGAGCGCGTGTAGAACGAGCCCCGAGCGCAAGCGAGCGAGAAACGCGGTGCTCGCGGAGTGTACGTCGCTGACGCTCCACATCCCGGCGCTTGCGCTTCGGGCTCGTTGTTGGAAAGCGAGCCCAGGGCGCAAGCGAGCGGGACACGAGCCCAGGGCGCAAGCGAGTGGGGGGCGTCGGAGACATGCACGCGTTCGCTGATACACCGGCCGCCACAGCCTGTCCGCCGTGGCGGAGAGGGCGGCCGCTACCGAGGCCGGGGCACAGTATCAAGGATGAAGTGATATGACCACCGCTACGGCAGAGAAACGGGAACGGCAGAATGCACAGGTGAACGTCGAGGCGTTCATCGATCCTGACCAGCCGCTGAGTTGGTCGAGGCAGATGGTCTCGCTGCTGCGTGCGGGGCACTACCGTGAGGGCTACGAGATCCTCGCGGAGAAGATGCCGTTCGTCGAGAACATGCTTCGGCCGTACGCCGAGCGGTTGGCGGGGCAGGAGAACTTCTGGACGCGGATTCACGATCAGATGGTGGCCCACCTGGACTTGAGTGAGCCGCGACGGGTGCTGGACTTGGGCTGCGCGATCGGCTGCCATGCGATCGAGTTGGCCCGCCGGGGCCATGAGACCTGGGGCGTGGACGTGCTGCCGGTCATGATCGAGCGCGGGCGGGAGTTGGCGGGGTCACTCGGTCTGGCCGACCGCGTGCACCTGATCGACGGCGACGTGCGGCACCTGGATTGGTACCTCGAACCCGAATCGCTGGACGCGGTGATTGCGTGCGACATCTTCGAGCATCTGGACGACGACGCGCTGCGTGAGGTACTCGAGGGTCTTCGCGGTGTGCTCCGGCCGGGCGGGAAGATCGTGGTTCAGACTTCGCCGGGCCGGTTTTACTACTGGTTTGAGCCACACCGCTGGAAGTTGATGGCCCTGCTGATTCCGATGGCCTGGCTGCCCGATCGGGCCTTCTCTAGTTACGTGCGTTGGCTGGAGGCCGGCCCGCTGGCCCACCTGCGCAACGAACACAAGCGGTTCTACTTGCACGAGTACGGGCACATCAACTGCATGGATCACGACCACCTGCGTTGTCTGCTGGAGGGCGCGGGCATGGTGGACGTGGTGACTTATGCGGTTCATGCCCATCCGGGACAGAAGGACGAAGGGTGCATGCGTACGTGGTGGTCATGGGCGCTTTTTGGGGGTAAATCGGCCGCGTGCCGCAATGTCTTCGGCATCGCGACGAACCCGGATTAGGGGGGGCGAGGCGTGCACGCGTCCTCACTGCTCGCAGAGCAGTGCCACACGGGTAGGAGAGCGGTGGCGCAGAGGTGAGGTACAAACGAACCTGGAGCGCGAGCGAGCGAACGAGCCTGGAGCGCGGGCGAGCGAACGAGCCTGGAGCGCGGGCGAGCGAACGAGCCTGGAGCGCGGGCGAGCGAACGAGCCCCGAGCGCGAGCGAGCGAGTGGGTTAGCAGCGGGATCTAGGAATCTGTGGAAGCAAACGAGCCCGATATGGTGACGACGACACAGCGGCAAGGGCCGGCTATTGAGATCGACCAAGTGTGGAAGCGGTTCCGCAAGGGCGGCACGGAAGGGCTGCTCTGGGAGGCGGCGACGCGGGCGGCCCGGCGGTTGATGGGCGGTCAATCGGCGCAGAAGGACGTGTTCTGGGCGTTGCAGGACGTGAGCCTGCATGTTCGTCGCGGCGAGGCGGTGGGCATCATCGGCCCCAACGGCGCGGGCAAGAGCACG
This sequence comes from Phycisphaerae bacterium, assembly GCA_012729395.1. Taxonomy (GTDB): domain Bacteria; phylum Planctomycetota; class Phycisphaerae; order UBA1845; family PWPN01; genus JAAYDF01. Next base: position 22,028 of record JAAYDF010000326.1, on the reverse strand, counting down.
CTGCTCAAGATCCTCTCGCGGGTTCTGCGGGCTGACCGCGGCCAGGTGCGGGTCAACGGCCGACTGAGCGGGCTGATCGAGGTGGGGGCGGGTTTTCACGGCGATCTCAGCGGCCGCGAGAACATCTATGTCAACGGCGCGATCCTGGGCATGAGCCGGCGTGAGATCCACGCGAAGTTCGACCGCATCGTCGAGTTCGCGGGCCTGCGCGATTTCCTGGATATGCCGGTGAAGCGCTACTCGTCGGGCATGTATGTGCGGCTGGGCTTCGCCATCGCGGCTCACATGGAGCCCGACGTGCTGCTGGTCGACGAGGTGCTCAGTGTCGGCGACGTGTCCTTCAAGGCACGGTGCATGAATGCCATGCGGCAGTTTCTTCGTTCGGGGACTTCGATCCTGTTCGTCTCGCACAACCTGGCGGCGGTGAAGCGGTTTTGCGACCGCGTGGTGCTGCTGGACCGCGGTGGCGTGCGTTGCACCGGCTCGCCGGACGACGCCATTGCCGAGTACAGCCGGCTGGTCAGCGATCTGGAGGATGCCAACCCGTCGGGGATCGAGAACACGCATATCGGCGGTCGGTCGGACCAGCCCAGCGCGGCCCGCATCACCGGCGTTCGCATTCTTGACGGCGACGGGCGACCCAGCCGGACTTTCACCTCGGGCCAGCCGGTGCGCATCGAGCTGGATTACTGGATCGACCCCGCCTGCGGGGGGATCGAGAATCCCAATATCGCCTTGTCGGTGCACATGTTCGGCGCGGGGCTTTTCTACCAGTTCGAGTCGCGGCGTGACGGATTGTCGCTTGGGCACTGCGTCGGCGCGGGCACGCTGGCGGTGGAACTGCCCCGGCTGGCTCTGGGCGAAGGGATCTACCAGGTGGGCGTGGCGTTGGCGGACGAGAAAGGTTTGCCGGAGCACGACTGGCATGATCGGGCGTACCGCATCCAGGTTCTGGCCGACGGACGCACCGAAGGCCCCGTGCATCAGTCGCGCACCTGGCGGGCACTGCCCGACGATGAGACCAAGACCAAGGCAGCTTGCTGCTGCGACGCCAGGACCAAGGCAACTTGTTGCTGTTCGTCAGATACGGCCGAACACGTCCATCAACAAGTTGACTCCGTCCTCAGCCAGGAGGCTCTGCGTGCGTGACTCGACCGCACCGGTATCGTTGATCGTACCTTGCCGCAACGGGCAGCGCACGCTGGGCGAAGCTCTGGAGACCGTGTTCGCCCAGACGGTGCCGCCATTCGAGGTGCTGCTCATCGACGACGGCAGCCAGGACCGCAGCGTCGCCATCGCCAGGTCGTTCGGCCCGCAGGTTCGGGTGCTGCGGAACCCGTCGCGCGGCCCGGGTGCCGCCCGGCGACTCGGTGTGTCGCAGGCCCGCGGCCAGTTCATCGCCTTCGTCGACGCCGACGACTGGCTCGATCCAACCAAGCATGAGCGGCAACTGCGGGTGCTGGAATCGTCGGACACCTACACGCTGGTGCATACCGACAGCCTGATTGTGCAGGAGGACGGCAGCTCGCCGCCGCGGCGCACAGACGTGGGCCGATTGGCGGTCGGGCGGTGCACGCAGGTTATCTTCGAACGCAACCCGGTCTGCGGAGCGTCGACCATGCTGCGGCGCTGCGTGGCCCTCGAACTGGGTAACTACGATGCGGAGGTGTTCGGCACCGAGGACTACGCCATGTCGTTGGTGGCCTCGACGCGGTGCACGTTTGTGCATCTGCCCGAGCCGCTTTACCGCGTTCGCCGTCACGCACACAACCTGACCAACCGCCGGGCGCACATGGCCTACCACCATTGGCTGGCCCAGGAGAAGTTCCGGCAGCGATGCCCGGAGAGCTTCGCTCAACTGCCGGCCGAGACGATCTCGCAATACATGATCGAGCCGGTGCTCCGCACGGTCACCGAAGCCTACTGGCGACGCGAGAGCACAGGCTATCGGCAACTGCTCCGGCTGGCGGTGTCCCTGAGCCCGGACGACCCCCGCGTGCGCATGCTCTGGCAGCGTCGCCGTCGGCCGCTGTGGAGCCTGCGATTGTGGGATCGCGTGCAGGCCATGTGGACGCAGCCGGCCCAAGAAACACATCTGCGTCAATCTGTGTGATCTGTGCGCGCACAGGAACGGGCCCACAGATTACCCCGATGGACGCAGATAAGAGAGAAAGGCGTGGGATGAGTTGGGACCAGCGGGTGCATGATGATCTTCCTCATTTGGTCCTGGCGGCGGCGCACCCCGGCGGCATCGGTGGGATGGAGAAGTTCTGCCGGTTTCTGACGGACACCGTCCTAGCGGCGGGCTGGCGTCTGACGGTGGCCCTCTCGGGCGAGGATATCTACAGCGGTCGCAGCAACGCGGATTGCACGCGACTGCGTGTCGATCGCGTCGACTGGCTCGACCGCACCTTCGCGGGCGATCGCGAGTACCTCGGGCGGCGGATCCTGGATCGGCGGGCATGGTTTCGGCGCGTTCGGCCGGACGTGGCCCTGTTCGTGCAATCGTCGAATACGCCGATGCGGGCGTCGGTACTGGGCGCAGCCCTGGCCGGTGTGCCCATCGTCACTACGCATCGCACCATGGCCTGGCCGGTCGAGAGCGGCCCGCCGGGCCGATATCTCTTCGGGCTGGTTCGCGGACTGGGTCTTCATCGTCGGCGCCTGGTTCGCAAGACCTGGATCACCGGAGCACTGGCTCGCTTCATCGTCTTCAACAGTCATGCGGTGCGTGAGGGCTACGAGCGACTGTACCGCTACCCTCGGCACAAGGGACGCGTCATTCTCAATGCGGTGACCGCCCCGGCCTTCGACGCCGCGGCTGAGGCGCGAAGCCCGAATCAGTCCGACGAGATCACCATCGGCTACGTCGGTCGGGTGGCGCCCGAGAAGCGGCTGGACATTCTGCTGCGAGCGCTGGCCGACCTGCGAACCTCGCGACGCGTGACGCTGGCGATCCACGGCGACGGACCGGCCCGAACGGAGTTGACCCGACTGGCGGGCGAGTTAGGTCTGACCGACCGCGTGCGATGGTGCGGGCTCACCGACGATGTGTGGTCCGCCTATCGGCAATGCGACCTGGTCGTGCTTTGCTCGCCGCGAGAGTCGTCGAGCAACATGGTCCTCGAGGCGATGTCCGTTGGCCGGGCGGCTGTGGTCACGAACGTCGGTGGGCAACCGGAACTGGTCGGGCACGGCAAATGGGGTGTTTGCGTGCCCCCCTTGGATCTGCCCGCGCTGACCGAGGCCCTGGCCCGGCTGATCGAGGATCGCGCCGGCCGGGAAGCCCTGGGAGCCAAGGCCCGGGCAGCCGTCCTGACACGCCACGATCCGGGCACCATCCGGGCCGCTTGGCTTGCCATCCTGCACGAAGCCGCCCGAGCAGGACGTCAAACGCCCGAATCCCCGCTTCTCAACCACAGATCGTCCCCGCAACGACCGATATTCACTGCACAGAGACGCTACGAACCGGTCCATTCGGTCCTGGAGTGAGCGACCGAGCGAGTGAGTGTGTGCGAGCAAGTGAGTGTGTGAGCGAGCCGGTGGGCAAGGCGGTAGGTCGGCAGGACAGCGAGATTGGTTTGCCTCGCGGCTTGCCGCTTCGCGGTTCCGGTGAAACCGCAAGATAGGGAACCAACAACGCAACGAGTGACCAAGTGAAACCGGGACTCATCATGGTTGTGGATCCGCGGCCGGGGCAAGCGGCCCAGGACGTCGATCGGGCACTCACTCTGCTGGGCGCCTCGTCGTCGGCCGCGTCGATCACCGCCGCTTGCGGCACGGGGTGGGCCGCCGCGGCAATCGCACCACCGGGCAACCCGGCCGGCGGCGGCGCGGGGCTCTCCACGCGTGGCGGAAGCGCCCTCATCTGGACGGGCGACATGATCCTGCCGGCGGAGTGGTCCTTCGATCCGACCGGCCTGTGCCCGCCCGATCCCGGCGAGATCCTCCTCGCAAGGTTGATGAAGGGCGGCGTGGAAGTGCTCGCCCAAGTCGACGGGCCGTTCTGCGGCGCCTGGTACGACGCACCGGCGGCCCGTTGGGTGGTCTTCAATGATCGGTTCGGCCTGCTGCCGGTGTTCTATGCCGTCCGCGACGAACGACTGGCGGTTGCGACGACGGCGGCCCTGGCGTGGCAACTGAGCGGCCTGGAGCTGACCTTCGACGAGCACGGCATCGTTGACGTTCTGCGGGCCATGAACGTCACGCAGGACCGCACGTTGATTCGCGGCGTGCATTGGCTCGTCGGTGGGCACACGCTGGTCCGCGAACGGCTGACCGGGGAGCGAAGTCGTTGCCTGGTGAGCCGCTACTGGGAGTTTCGCCAACAGGCGGAGATGTTTGCCACTCCCGCCCAGGCCGCCGACGCCTACCTCGACGCATTCCAACGTACCGTCGCCGAGCAGGCCGACGGAGCCGACCCACTGCTCGTCGGTATCAGCGGCGGCATGGACTCGCGGGTGATCCTGGCCGTCTGCCACAAGCTGGGCCTCGTGCCGGACTGCTTCACTTGCGGGTTTCCCTTCAGCGAAGATGTGCGCTACGGGCGCCGGCTGGCCCGCGTCGCCGGCGCCCCGCACACCTTCATTCCCATGCACACCGACCTGGTACTCGACGGGCTTACCGCCAGCATCATCGAGACCGACGGCCTGCACGGCGCGCTCCACCTGGTCAACAGCCTGCCGTTTCCGGGCTATCTGGCGGGGCGGCGGGGCGGGGTCATGCTCGAAGGTCACCTCCACGGTATTCTTGGGGGCGGATGCGTCCCCGCCGACGAGGACATCCCCGCGAACCGCCCGCCGCACCAGTGCGCCTGGGCACGCAAGCACGCCCACGCCGGCGGAAGTATCGACCTGGTCAACCATCTGCTGAGAGCGGACCTGGCTCAAGAGAGCCTCGCCCGCTGGCGGACGCGGATCGACGACGCCTACGCTCGCACGGTCGGCGGTGATCCGCTCCAGCGTGCGGAGCAGGCCATGGTCAACGGGCGTCACGGCCGCAACGACGTGCTGGGCCCGGGCCTGCTGCGTCACGACGTGTTGATCCGCAGCCCGGCCACCGGCCGCCGGCTTCTCGATTGGTACGCCGCGACCCCGCCCGCGTGGCGAAGGGGTAAGCAGTTTTACGTCCACGTGCTCCGTGAACGCTTCCCCGCCTTTGCCCGCGTGCAGCGATCGGATTGCAGCGGCCTGCCCATCGCCGCCGATCGCTGGCTCCGCGAGTATCACTGGCAAAACGAGAAGCTCCATCGCATGTGGGCCTGGCTTCGCCATCCGGAGGTCCGTCGGTTCCGATCGACGGGACATCTCATGGCCGCCTGGCTGTTCGATACCTGGGCCCATCGCGGCGACCTGGGCCTCATTCGCCAATCCGACGCCCGAATCCGCCCCTATGTGGACCAGGCGGCTCTGCTCGATTGCTGGGTGCGTGCCCCGCGGGATCCCTCGGCCGTCCGCCCGCTGCTCACGCTCGGCACGATCGAGATCATGCTCCGTGATCTCGAGAACCGCCCGCGAATCAACGGCTCCGCTTATCCGACCGGCATTCGCTATCGCCGCGTCGATTCGCCGCAGACGACAACCCCGGCCACGACCAGACCCATACCACGGGAGGTGGTTCTTTGAGTTCGACAGTGCGCGAATCCATGGCCGGCCGGCTCGACGGACAGCCGTTCGACGCTTCCAAGTACTGGGCAAAGCGACTGCACCGGTCGGCTTCGCTCGAAGCGACGGGCACCCTGCCCTTCGACGGCCGATACCAGCAGTGGCTCTACCGGCTCAAAGAGGCGGCCATTCATCGCGCTCTTCGGCCATGGCGAGACCGGCTACGCGGAGCGAGCGTGCTCAACGTCGGTTGCGGCGGGGGATATTTCGAACCGTTCTTCGCCGCCTGCGGTGCCTCGCAGCTCATGGGTGTCGATTTCGTCGCATCGGCCGTCGAACGACTCCAGGCGGATCGGCCCGAGTTCGAGTACGCGGTCGCCGACCTGTCGCAACCCCTGCCCCCCAGTCTCGTGGGCCGGTCGTTCGATCTCGTCACCGCCATTGACGTGCTCTACCACATTGTCGATGACAACCTTTTCGCCCGGGCACTGGAGAACCTGTGCAGTCTCTGTCGGCCGGACGGAGGCATGCTGCTCTGGACGGACGCGCCGGGCCGAGTAACCGAACAAAACGCGACGCATTGCCGATACCGCGAGCCGGCCGACTACAGTCGCATCCTCGCGAAGCGGGAGCTGAGTCTCGCCCGCTCAACGCCTATGTACTGCTGCTTCGACGTCTATACCTCGTGGTCCGAGCGATTCGCCCGGTACCCGCGACTCACCTACCGGGCCATGTACGCCTTTGACCGCCTCTTCGCGACTCGCAACTGGCGACGAACAACCAACCATTGCTTCGTCGCGGTGCACGGGCAAACAGGAGGTATGCCGCGTTGAACTCGCCGCCGCGATTGGGACTGATCGCCTACGAATACCCGCCGCTCGTCGGGGGGATGGCGACCTATGCCCGTGCGGTGGCCGCCTACATGCGCGACCAAGGCTGGCAGGTGCACGTCTTCGCCAACGAGAACAGCGACAATACCGACGACGGCATCACCGTCCATCCGATCTTGACCACCGACTTGGCCCGTGACTTGCCGCGGCTCGCCCGCTTCGATGTCGATCTTTGGCATTCGGTCAACTTCGGCTATGCCCCGCTGGCCCTGCTCAAGAGGCCGTTCGTGCTGACCGTCCACGGCAACGATTTCCTCAACCCCTGGGTGCGATTCACCATGGACCGCCTGCCGCTGCTCTGGCGGGCGTCAGGATTCATGGGGCGACGGTCGGTGCGGCGAGCGCTCTACCCGTTCGCCCTGCGATGCGTGGATCATGTGCTCACTTGCAGCCGGTTCTCCGCCCGGCGGTTCCGAGCCGAGTATCCCTCGCCCGGCCCGTTGACCGTGGTGCCCAACGGTGTCGATGCGCGATTCTTGTCACTCGATCACGAGAACGAGCCCGAGCTTCGCCATCCGGGCCGACTGCTTACCGTCTGCAATCTCGATACCGCCAACCAGCGCAAGAATGTCGACGGATGCCTGCGGGCGATCGCGATGCTCGCTGATCGGCCGAACATCGAGTATTGGATCGTGGGCGACGGGCCTGCGCGACCGCAACTCGAAAGCTTGGCCGCCGAGTTGGGCCTTGCCGACCGCGTGCGCTTCCTCGGGCGGGTCAGTGACGCCGAGCTGACCCAAGCGTATGCCTCCAGCAGTATGTTCGTGCTCGTGCCGCGGCCTAGTCGTGCCGACATCGAGGGTTTCGGCATCGTCTACATGGAAGCGGCGGCATTGGGTACGCCTTCCTTGGCCGGCCGTTACGGCGGTGCGTCCGAGGCGGTGGCCGATGGTGTCTCCGGCCTATTTGCCCGAGACGCATCCCCCGAGGCGATCGCCGAAGCATTGGACCGGTTCTTCAGTGGCGAACTGCGCTTCGACCCCGCCCGCGTCCGCCAACACGCGGTCAACCATACTTGGCCCCGCGTTTTGGCCCGTGTCGAACGCGTCTATCAACAAGTGCTGAACCGACATACATCGGGCGATTCGTCTCGTGTAGAGTCGGGTAGAAGATCTCTTCCGGACTGGAGTGATCCTTCCGCCACGGAGCTTGCCTCGCTTCGCTCAATCACGCCACGGAACGCGGAGACCGCCAAGCGTCCGGCAATCCCGGACTTCCCTCGCCGCGCGATTCGAGTGAATAGTCACAGGACAGCCTTGATCGTTGGACCCTACGTCGGCGAGATCGGTTGGGAGCTGATGTCCTGGCAAGGGCGGGTGCGATGGCTCTTCCACTGTGGCCGCTTCGATCGGCTTGTGGTGCTCGGCGCGGAGGGCAAATCGGGCTTCTACGCGGATATGCCCTTGGACTATCGAAGGATCGACCTCTCGGCGACGCCGGGGTCGGCCTGCGAGGATCGAAGGCTGCACCGCGACACTGGGGAGCCCGTGCCTCCGGAAGCGATCCGCGATCTGTTCGAGCCGGCCGTCACCGCGGTCGTGCACGAGTACAAGCAGGCGGGCTGGGAGACCGAGACGGCTTGGCCGGCCTATTCCTGCCAGCTCTGGCCCTGTGACGAGGATCATCAGCGCTTCATTCGATTCCATCGGCCTACGGCCCAACAGCCGACCATCCCCTGGGTCGCCTTGGTGCGTCGGACTCGGGCGGTCGGCAGCAGGAACTGGACGGGCGACGAGTGGACGGAGATTGCCGATCGACTTGCCGCCCACGGGGTGCGCACCTCCGTGTTCCCCTGCGAGGCCGAGGCGGCGATCGAACTCCTCTCGCATTGCGATCTGGCGATCGGGCAATCCACCGGCGGGTTGCATCTGGCTTCGCTGTGCGGCTGTCCGCATGTGGTCTGGGCGGATGAGGACGATCGACTCTGGACGCCGCTCGAAATGTCCAACCGCCAACGCTACGAAACGGTCTGGAACCCGTTGGGCACACCGGTGCAGTACCACGGGTTGTCGCGATTGCCGACGGTCGAGGAGGTCGAAGGTTGGGCTCTGACCGGCTTGAAACGGATCGGCAGGCGAACCGGCACGGCGAGCGCTCGCGCTCTGTTCCGCCATCGCTGGTATCTCAAGGATCTTCTCGTGCGGCGGGTGGCTCATCATCCGTCGTTTCGCCGTTGGCCTTGGCCGGTGCAGCGCCGTGTGCGCTTCCTGTGGGTGTAGCCATGGTGACCAGTCACACTACCATCAAACACCCGCCGGCGTGCGAGCTTTGCGGCACAGCCGACGCTCGTCAACTCTGGTCCCTCAGTTTCGAGGGCCACCCCGGAGAGTTCATCCTCTGGCAGTGTCAGTTCTGCAAAGTCGTCTTCAATTGGCCGCGATTGCCACCCGAGGCGGTTCACGATCAATACGACGGCAGCTACTACGTCTTCAACTCGCCCACCGAGCGATGCTGGAGCCGGGCGGTGCAGACCTATGTGAGCTTGCTCGGCCCATTGGAGACCCGGTGTCCCGCCGGTCGGCTCCTGGATGTCGGCTGTGCTCGCGGGCATCTGCTGGCGCTGGCTCGCGGTCGTGGGTGGCGGGTTGAGGGGGTGGAACTCGCCCGCGAGGCCGCCGCATTGGCGTCTGCCGAGTTCGACCTGACGGTCCGGACAGGAACCATCGAGGACCATGCCGAGCAGATCGGCCCATTCGACGTGGTTATCGCTACCGACGTCATCGAACATGTCACCTCGCCGCGACGATTCGTCCAGGCGGTCAAGCGCGTTTTGGCCCCCGGCGGTTGGGCGATCATCGAGACGCCCAACTGGGGCGGGTGGTGGCGGCGGCTCGGTGGCCGGCGATGGCTGGGCCTGAATCGCTTCCACTTGTTCCTGTTCGATGAGCGATCATTGAGCCGGCTGATCGAAGAGTGCGGCTTGGCAGTATCCGCGAAAATGTCATTGACCAGTACGGGCGGTGTCGACTGGGCGTGGCGACCCGAACTCGCGCCGCTCAGCGACTCCTTGCCCCCGGCTCTTGAGTGGCGGTCGCGAAGGCTGCTGTCCTGGGCAACACCGCGAAGCATGGCGAGGGATTTGCACCAGAAACCACCTCGGAGTCTGGATGAGTCTCTCGCTCGAGTGGAGCGGCTTCTGGCCAACGAGCACCAGAAACAGGTGAGTACCCGCCTCAACGGTGACAATCTGGCGGTCATCGCGCGGGCTGAAGCCCGCGGCTCGTTGTCCGAAACCGGTCTGTCTGAGGCGTTAACATGAGTTGCGGCCTTGAAGTTCCGATATTCCGGTTGCCGGGCACGGCCAAACCGCTGAACGAGCGGCCGTGGACGCCGGAGGGAGCAAGTGAGCCTGCTCCCGTCGGCGGGTCGCCTTCCGGCACATGGGGGGAATGGATCGCACATGCCCCGGCCGTTACCACATCAGGCGGCGGTGGTGGCGGCCGGGCGCTTCTTATTAGCTACACCTTCCCTCCAACCGGCGGCAGTGGCGTTCAGCGGGCGGCGAAACTCGTCAAGTACCTGCCGGCCGTCGGTTGGCAGGTCGAAGTGCTGGCCGCCGGGCACCAACGATTCCCCTGGTCCGATCCCTCGCTGATGGCCGACCTCCCAACCGACACCCGCGTACATCGAGTGCGAGGTCTCGAACCAGCCTGCCTTGCCGGGCGAATCGGCGATTTCCTGCGATGGCTTCGCCGCGATGAACCCAAGCCCGGTGCCGGCCATACAGCAGCCTGGTCGCCCGCCTGGATCGAGGAACGCTTCTTCTGGCGCTTCGCACGCTGGGCCGAGCGATTGGGCCTCGGCGATGGCTCGTCCTTGTGGATCGCCGCCGCGGTGCGGGCCGCTCTCGCACGACATCGCACAACGCCCTTCGACGTGATCGTCTCCACCGGCCCACCGGTCGTCGCTCACCAAGTCGCCCTGCGCATCGCCCACGCGACCGGCCTACCCTGGGTCGCCGACGTACGCGATCCCTTCGTCAGCGATTTCGATTGGGCGAGCGGAAACGGTCATCACGCCCAGATCATGCGCCGACTCGAACGCCAGGTCATGCGACGGGCGGCCATGGTCGTCACCACCTGCGAGGCACTCGTCGAGGATCTGCTGGCCCGCTACCCCCATCGCACACCGCAAGACGTGCGGGCCATCACCAATGGCTTCGATCGCGACGACGTGCAGACCGCGCTGGCCGGGCAATATGTCAACAAGCCATCCGAGTGCGTCTTCGTGGCGGCTGGGGCATTCTACGGACGGCGAGAACTGAGCCGCATCGTCGAGCCCATCAGCCGCGTGCTCGCCAAACACCCGCAATGGCAGGGGCGGCTGCGGCTTGTTGTGGCCGGCACGCTCGACGCAAAGCAGCAGCGGTATTGGAAGGAGGCCAAACCCTCCTGGATGAGACTGGCGGGCTACCTCGATCACGCCGCCGTCATCCGGCTCATCGCCGAGTCAGCCTGCTCCGTGGTCCTGGTGCCCGACTGTCGGCACACCAGGCAGTGCATCCCCGGCAAGCTCTTCGAGCTTCTGGCCTTGCCGACCCATCTGCTTATGCTCGCACCGCCGCAAACGGAGACCGCCGCCCTCGCCTCCAACGCCGGCGCCTCCGCCGTCGTGCCCATGGAAGACCCGCACCAGGTCGAAAACGCCATCGAACGCATCGCCGCCAACTACCTGAGCGGCAACCACTGGCCCACCCGACCATGGCCTCGCCTCGACGCCTACGACCGCCAAACCCTCGCCGCCCAATTCGCCGACACGCTCACAAACGCTGTCAGCCCTAAAGGTGTCAGGAACCTTTTTGCGGGTACAGGCAAGAGTGGCCGAACTACACCGCTGGGCGGTTGCGTTGAGATGCGCCCCGCAAAAAGGTTCCTGACACCCTCTGGGTCGAAAAATGGTCTCAGGATGATTTTTCAGGTGAATAACCGAGAGTTTATTCACCTAAAAAATCATCCTGACACCATTTTTCGGCTGGCGTTCGTCAGCGATGCACCCGGCTTCGGTGGCGCGGAACGCTACATCCTGGCCATGATCCGCGCCGCTCAGCGCCGGGACATGCAAGCCCACCTCCACTGGGCCCCACAAAAGGTGTCAGGAACCTTTTTCGAGGCGGCGGCCGCACAGCTCGCGCTGACCGCCCAGCCTTCAGACGCGAAAAGGTTCCTGACACCCTTTCTGGCGACGCCCGAGCAGACACGCAGCCTACGTGGGATGATTCGGGCGTTTCGCCAGATGCTGGCCACACACCGACCCGACGGCGTAGTCATCAACGCCTGCGGCCGACCGCGGTTCTGGCTCTATCCTTGGCTCGCTCGCTGGGCGGGCATCCCCGTCGTCTGGGTTCACCAGATGGTCGAGGCCCGCGACCACCGCCGCCAGCGGCCGCAATGGTTCGGCGGACGCATGGAGGGCCTGCAAAGCTGGCGCGTCCCCCAAGCCCTGCGCCACCGCCTCGCCGCCGCCGCCGCGACCGCGGTCATCGTACTCAACGAGGAGGACGGCCGGCGCATCACCCGCTGGCAGGGGGTGAACCCGACACACATCCACGTCGTGCCGCACGGCGTGGACCTGCACGAGTTCCGCTTCTCGCCGGCCGGCCGACAAACCCTGCGTCGGCAATGGTCGTTGCCCGACTCCGCCAACACCGACTCGCCCAACACTGGCGCCGCCAACGCCGCCCCCGCGGTCATCGGCACCGCCGGCCGGCTCGTGGCCGGCAAAGGCATCGACCTGCTCATCGAGGCGGTCGGCATTCTCCGCCAGCGCCGCGTGCCCTGCTCACTCGTCATCGCCGGCGACGGCCCCGATCGAGCCGACATGGCCAACCTCGCCCAGCAGCGAGGCATCACCGACGCGGTGCATTTCGCAGGCTTCGTCGACGATATGCCCGCCTTCTACAGCGCGCTCGACATTTTCGCCTTGTGCAGCCTGACGGAATCCTTCGGCCTGGCCCTCGCCGAGGCCATGGCGTGCGAGCGCCCGGTCGTCGGCACACCCACCGACGGCGCCGCCCGGCAAATCATCCCCGGCCACAACGGCTGCCTGCTGCCCAGCTTCGCACCCACGGATCTCGCCGACGCCCTCGAAAAGCTGATCCGCGATCCCCAGCGTTGCCGCCGCATGGGTCAGGCCGGCCGCCAAACCGTCACCGACCACTTCAGCATCGACCTGACGCTCGACCGCACTCTCCGCGCCCTGCGTGCACCGACCCGCCGCACTTAATCACTCATCCGCATGGATCGTATGACGCGGACGACAACCCGACTTTCTGCCGTGTCGAGGACGCCGATCAACGATCCGCACGACCCGCCGTGCGCCCGGAGCCCGGCCGAGACCAGCCGGCCGATTGACGGATGCGTTTCCTGGCCTTTCTGACCAAGATCCAGTAGATGAATATGCAGGGGCCGGGACCGGCGGGCTGTAGATGGTGATTCATACATGGCCAAGCGCAGAGAGGAGACGGTGGCATGACTTCTCGCGAGCGTGTTCTTGCGGCGATAAACCACCTCGAGCCCGATCGCGTGCCGATCGACTGCGGAGCGATGCGCTCGACCGGCATCCAGGCCATCGCCTACAACCGCCTCAAGAAACATCTGGGCATCGACCAAGGCCACACCCGCACGTTCGACATGATTCAACAACTGGCTGAGCCCGAAGACTTCTATCTCGACCGGTTCGGCATCGATGCGATCAACGCGGGTCGAGACTTCGCCCCCATCCATTGGAAGGATTGGGAACTGCCAGACGGATCGCCCTGTCAGATTCCCAGCTCGATCCGGCTTCAGCGGCAGGGGGATCAGTGGGTCGCGCTCAATAGCTCCGGCGAAGTCGTCGCTCGGATGCTTGCGGGAACCACCTACTTCAGCCAGGCATGCCATCCGCTCAAAGACGATGACTGGATGTCCCGCCTCGGTCGGCTTCCCGAAGAGATGGATCGCGTCTGCTGGGCCTCGCTGGCCGAGCCGCTCTACGCGGGCGGTCTGGGCGATATGAACCTGCGGCGCATCGCCACGCACCTGCGGCACCTGCGGGCGGCCAGCGACCGGGCGATCATGATCGCCTTCGGGGCGAATCTCTTCGAGTGGGGTAGCTTCCTGCGGCGGATGGATAACTTCCTCCTCGATCTCGCCGGCGACCGACCCGCGGCCGAGACCCTGCTCGATAAGCTCGTCGAGGTCCACCTCGCCGGCCTCGACCGCCTCTTGCCCGTAGTCCGGGACTACGTCGACCTCATCCAACTCGGCGACGACCTCGGTATGGAAAGCGGGCCCTTCTTCTCGCCTAAGCTGTTCCGCGAGGTCTTCAAACCGCGCTATCGCCTCATCACCGACCACATCCGCAAACTCGCTCCCAACATTCGCATCTTCCTGCACAGTTGCGGTTCGATCTACGCTCTTCTCCCCGACCTGATCGAGGCCGGCTTCCAGGTCATCAACCCCGTCCAGATCGCCGCCCGCGACATGGACCCCACCCGGCTCAAGAAGGAGTTCGGCCGGGATATCACCTTCTGGGGCGGCGGCTGCGATACGCAGAAAATCCTCCCCCGCGGCACACCCCAGCAGGTCCGTGACCATGTCCGCAAGAACATCGAAATCTTCGCCCCGGGCGGCGGATTCGTGTTCTGCCAGGTGCACAACATCCTGTCCGAGGTGCCGCCGGAGAACATCCTCGCCATGTACGAGGCGGCCATGAGCTGATCCCAAGCCCCCACGTCACCGAAGCCCACGTCTTGGTCACTACGGATCACGATGCACACCCAGGCCATGGGACTTGATCGGATCCCGCCGGAACCGGACAATACGCCCGGGCCGATACGCGGTCGGTCCAATCATGAATGGAAAACGAAGCTGCAAAAAACATTACAGCCGAGGATTAGCCCATGCATCTCAGTCCCCTGGACATCGTGGTCTTTGTCGGGTTCATCGTGGCGGTGGTCTCGCTGGGGATCTACAAGAGCCGACACGAGGAGGACAGCGAGGCCTATTTCCTGGCCGGCCGCGGGCTCAAATGGTGGCTGATCGGGTTCTCCCTCATTGCCGCCAACATCTCCACCGAGCAGTTCGTGGGTATGTCCGGGCAGGCCGCAGACTACGTCGGATTGGCCATCGCCAGCTACGAGTGGATGGCGGCTGTCACCCTCGTCGTCGTCGCCTTCTTCTTCCTGCCCGCGTTCCTGCGCACAGGCATCTACACCATTCCCGAATTCCTGCGTCATCGCTACAACGAGACCTCGCGGTCGATCATGGCCGGCTTCACCATGATCATCTACGTCGGCGTGACCATCGCCGCCGTGGTCTACTCCGGGGCCCTGACCATCGACACGCTGTTCAAGGGGCAGGAGATCCTGGGCGTGCCGATCAACGTGACCACCGGCGGGTGGATCATCGGAATCATCGCGGCGGCGTACGTCACCAGCGGTGGTCTCAAGGCCTGTGCCTGGGCGGACCTGCTGCAAGGGTCGGCCCTCATCGTGGGTGGGGCGGTGATCATGTGGCTGGCGTTTTCGGCCCTCGGCCGGGCGCCGGTCGAGAGCCTGGCCAGCACCATGCCCGCCGGAGACCTGGCCGATAACGCCAGCGGTCTGACCAAGTTCTTCGCCCTCAACAGCGACAAGCTGCACATGAAGCTGCCCCGGACCGACCAGATCCTTCCCTGGACGGCATTGGTCGTGGGCCTGTGGATCCCCAACTTCTACTACTGGGGTCTCAACCAGTACATCACCCAACGCACGCTCGGCTCGCGCTCCCTGGCCGAGGGGCAGAAGGGCGTGGTCTTCGCCGCCGCTCTGAAGCTGCTCATCCCGTTCGTGATCGTGTTCCCGGGGATCATGGCCTTTAACCTGTTCAGCACCGACATGGCCGCCAAGGCCGGCGAGGATAACACCAAAATCCTGGCCCAGTACGAGGAGCTGCGGGCCAGCGGCGAAAACCCGGGGTACATGGTCTTCGAGTTTGACGCCCACTGGCAGGCGGGCAACGCGGAGAAGGCCGAGGAACTGGCCCACTTCAGCGAGCAGACCAAGGCCCAGGCCCAGGTGGCCAACGTCCAGGTGACCGCCGCCAAGAAGCTCGTGGGCTACAAATACGACACGGCCTTCGGATTGCTGATCGGCAAGCTCGTGCCCTCGGGCGTGGGCTTGCAGGGCTTCATTCTGGCCGCCATCCTCGGAGCCGTAGTCAGCTCGCTGGCCGCGATGCTCAACTCGGCGTCTACCATCTTCACCATGGACCTGTACCGGCAATACGTCAACCGGCAAGCCACGCAGAAGAACCTCGTGCTCGTCGGGCGATTGTGTGTGGCCGTGTTCATGGTCATCGGCTGCCTCATTGCCCCGCTGCTGGACGACCCCAAGTTCGGCGGCATCTTCACCTACATCCAGGAGTTCCAGGGCTTCATCTCGCCGGGCATCCTCGCGGTGTTCGTCTTCGGCTTCCTGGTGCGCAAGGCCCCGCCGATCTGCGGCGTGATCGGTCTGCTGATCAACCCGCCGGTCTACGGCCTGATGAAAGTTCTGTTGCCCAATCTGGCGTTTCTCGATCGCATGGCGGTGTCGTTTGCCGGCGTGCTGCTCATCATGGGGCTGATTACGTTGATCATGCCGCTGTCGAAGCCCGTCGAGCTGCCGGTGAATACCAAGATCGAGTTGCAGTCCTCACGCGGGGCAAAAGCGTGCGGCATCGCCGTTGTGGTGACGACCCTGATCCTCTACGCGTATTTCTGGTAAGCACGGCGCCAGGACTACCAGTGAACGCGAAGTCCCAACGGGCACCGAGCGTGGGCTTTTGGCAAGCACCGAGCGCAGGGTTTCAACTCCGCTGGTCGGGTGTCCCGATTCGGAACTCAGGCCAACCGCGAGCGGGGACGTTCGTCATTGGTCATTCGGACTTCATTGGTCATTGGGGCTTCGCCATTGGTCATTTCGCCCGCGGATCGCGAGACACGCCCTAAATCTCGGGGCTCAGCTTGCCTCGGTGGCCTCGAGCTTCTTGAACAAAATGGCCGGCTCGCCGAGCGCGTGCCCCGCCGGCAGCTCGTGCGTCGCCCGGTCCCAGACGAGCAACTCGGCCGCGTCGAGCCTGAGCATGCCCGCCACCTTCTCCGCGGAGAACGGCAGGTACGGAGCCATCAGCGTGCCCAGCGTGCGCACCGTCTGAATGCATACGTTGATCGTCGTTCCGCAGGCCGCCAGGTCTTCCTTGCGCTGCTTCCAGGGCTGCTTGAGATCAAAGTACACATTGGCCACCCGGGCCAGGCTCATGATCTCTTCGAGGCCCGCCTTGAAACGCAAGTTCTCGAGCCGCTGCGTCACCCGCTCGGCGTGCGCGGCCACATTCGCCAGGTGGGCCTGATCCTCCGCGGCCCGCTCGCCCGCGGGCGGCACATGCCCGTCGAAGTACCGGTTCGCGAAGGTCAGCGTGCGGTTGACGAAGTTGCCCAGCACATTGAGCAGCTCGGTGTTGTTGCGGGTGATGAACGCGTTCACGTCGAACGCCGTCCGGGCCGACTCGGGTGCGATCGCCGTCAGGTAATACCGTAACGGGTCCGCCTCGAAGGTCTGTAGCCATTCCTCGATCCAGATGGCCGTGCCCCGGCTCTTGCTGATCTTCTCCTCTTCCTTGCCGGGGAAGCGGATATTCAGGAACGCGTTGGCCACCACCTGCCAGGGCAGTTGATACGTCGACTCCGCCATCAGCATGGCCGGCCAGGTCAACGCATGAAAGACGGTGTTGTCCTCGCCGATGAAGTGCACGATGCGGCAATCGGGATCCTTCCACCAGCGTTCATAGGTCCGCCAGTCGCCGTCCACATCCTGGCACAACCGGGCGGTGAAGGAGACGTACCCGATCGGAGCGTCGAACCAGACGTAAAGCACTTTGCCCGCGGCGTCGGGGTCATCGAGCGGCACAGGTACGCCCCAGGTCAGATCCCGGGTCATGGCCCGCTCCGGCAAACCGGTGTTGATCTGCCCGAGCGAGAAGTTGAGCACCGTCTCGCGCCAGGGTGGCGTGCCGTCGGTCGGCTCGCGCTTGCTCTCCAGCCAGGCGCGCAGACGTTCCTCCAGCCGCTGGAGCTGCAAGTACCAGTGCGTCGTCTTGCGCGGCACCGGCCGGGTGTTCGTCACCGTGCTCACCGGGTCGATCAGCTTCATGGGGTCGATCGAGATGCCGCAAGCCTCACACTGGTCGCCGTAAGCTCCCTTCGCACCGCACTCGTAGCAGGTGCCCTTCACGTAACGGTCAGGCAGAAACTGGTCCGCCTGCGTGTCGTAGAGCTGCTCCGTCGTCCGCTTGACGAAAAGCCCCTTGTCGTAAATGGCCTTGAAGAAATCCTGGCTGATGCGGTTGTGCAGCTCCACGAAGTCCGGCTGGTGCGTACCGCCGTAGATGTCGAACCGGATCCCGAGCCCCTCGAAATCCGCCTTCTGCCGGGCGTTGTAGAACGCGGTCAGCTCCTCGACGCTCTGCCCTCGCTCGCGAGCGGTCATCAGGGCGGCCACGCCGTTGTCATCGCTGCCGCAGATGAACCGGACATCCTCGCCGCGGGCGCGCAGGAAGCGGACATACGTGTCGGCCGGCAAATACGCACCCGCGATGTGCCCGACGTGCAGCCGACCGTTCGAGTACGGCAGGGCCGACGTGACCAGAAATCGTCGCTGAGCCATGAGGTAATCTCTCACTGAGCCGGGATAGGCCGGCTTACCTTCTCACTATGACTGCGATGGGCCATACGTTCCGGTCGCGCCGCCCGGCGCCCCCGTGGCGGCCGGCATCCCCCGTGGCGGGCAAGCCGTAGCGGCCGCCCCCCGCGGCGGCCGCCCCCCGGGTTCCATCGGCACCCACCGCTGTCGTATTCCGATCGCTCACGGGACAACATCCTACCGTCTCAAGCCCATGTTTCCACGCCGTACCCCTCAGTCGCCGCCACCCCTTCGCGAGCATTGACGCCTGCCCGTCGCAGCCATAGCCTGCGCACGTGTTGGGCGTCTCGTACAGTACGCAGCAGGCCCAGCGTAGGCACCGCTCCTGCCGCGAACGCCGACCACCCGAAACCCAACGTACTCCGGAGATACGCCATGAGCCGTAGTTCAGGCAAGAAGCACCGCGCCAAACGCCAGGAACGTAAGCGGATGCAGCATCGTCAGCAGGCCGGCAGCCCCTATCAGCGGATCGGCCGGGCCGCCGGTCCCGTCGAATGCTACATCACTCACGACTGGCAGGCCGGAGGCATGGCTGTGATCCTGGCCCGCAAGGAAACCCCCGCGGATGGGGGCGTTCTGGTCGCCTTCCTGGTCGACTTGTGGTGCATCGGACTCAAGGACGCCTGGGGACGCATCGGCGTGTCACGCAGCGAGTTCGAACAGGCGGTGCAGCGGGGCCCTGAACGCGACCGCGTGGATCTCGCCCTGGTCAAGCGACTCGTCGCTGGAGGCATCCGCTTCGCTCGGCAAAACGGCTTTCGCCTGCCGCCCCATTACGAACGCTGGCTCAAGGTGATCGGCGGCGTCGGCGATACCGAAACAGCCGACCTCAGCGATTTCGGCGTCGACGGCGGCCTGCGATACACCGGCACCATCGAAGGCCTGCGCGAGAAGCTCATCGGTTGCCGAGTCGAAGATTTCCTCGCCCGACCAGACGTGCAGTATATCCTGGGCCCCCCGCCGGACGAGTTGTTCGAAGCCCAAGACGGCGATGCAGAGCCCGAGTACCCCAATGAGTACGACGACGACACCCCGGACGACGACGATGCCCCGGACGACGACGATGCATGGGACGATGAAGAAGAGCCGGACCCGATCATCCTCGCCAACATGCGGCGGACCGTCAATGCCGTTCGGGCCCAGATGATCGCTCGAGCCCATCAATGGTGCTCCGACCACAACGAGATCCCTCATCCGCGACTCGATAACGCCATAGCTGCGGTTTCGCTGGTTTTCCTGGGGACGGGCACTCCTGCTGACTGTAACGACCCGGCACGAAAAGAGGAAGTGCTCAGCCACATTTGCGCCCAATTGCTGGCCGAGGTCGAGCCGGCGGTTCGACTCGAAATCGCGTCGGCCTTCGAGCAAGTAAAGCGATTCCTCTCCCAGTGGACAACCCTGGAGGAAGCCTTCGATATCCCGATGCCGTAACCGTCCACACACCAACCCGCCAAGGCACCCAACTGTATAGACGCTGGGGTGAAGAGGTGGCGCCGGCCCAAGTTCTACACAATCATCCGTTTCCGCTACTTGCTGCCTTTCTGGTTCACGCCCGTTGGGCACAACTCGCCATCTGCGGGCACGGTGACCCATGACGAAAGGCCCACACCCCGCCCGGCTCATCCGTGTCCATCTGGGTGATCTGTGAGCACTCGTGTTCTTCTGCCCACGGCTGACCCAGATGGTCACAGATTAAGGGGCAGCGCTTCGTGGCGGTCTTTGCGATCTGCCCTGTAACCTGAGATCGCAGGGAACCTCAGATCGCCAACTCCGCTCCCTTTGCGATCTGCTGCCCCCCGTCCTCTACCGTGCCGCAACCCGCGGACCAGCCTCAATCTGCCGTGAAAGCCGACGAAAGAGCAGCACACCACCCCCCCGCTTTGCCCAAAAACCTAATACAAACCGAACACGCCTCGGCCTCAGCACAACTGTCTTTTTTCGCCTGAGAGATTGAAAATGTCACCCCCGCAGGTTAGACTGACATGCCAGTGGAAAGGCTGAGGCGTTATCAGAACACTTCCATCTCTGTCCCCATCGTGTGATCGGCCTGACCACGCGGTGGGTCTGCTTCGTCCCAGCCACCCGCGGATTCTTCGGGTTCGTCCGCAAGAATACGCCGACGGCCGCGCAAGCGCGCAGCCCCATCGGCTCAAGGGCAAGGAGAGAGAAGATGAATACGTCCACAAGATTTGCGGTGGTAGGTTTGTCGGCAGCGGTTCTCTGCCTGGGGACCGTCGCCAGTCCTGCGAGCGACTTCAGTTGGACGGGCCAGGCCGGCACCAATGGCTGGTACGACAAGAAGCACATCGCCGGCTCGGATCCTACGGCCTACATCAGCAACTGGGGAACCGTCGGCAATCCGCCGGTCTTCCCCGGCGCTCTCGATGATGTCACCGTCGTCACCGGCCCGGCCGTGCTGAGCTACCAGACCGCCGACATCCGCTCGCTGACCATCGGCTTGGGGGCAACGGTCAACGCCCACAACGGCAGCACCTTGACCGTCAACGGCTCCGGAATCGTCGGCCCGGCCATCAACAACGACGGCACACTCCTGCTTCAGCACGGAGGATATGCCGGTCACGGGGTCCTGCAGATCAGCAACTCCGTCGAGATAGCCGGCCAAGGCCAGCTTCGCTTCGACGGAGGTTACATCAACGGCGGCGGTACCCTGACCAACGCCGCAGAACACACCATCGCCGCCGGCGCAGGTGACTTCAACGCCTCGCTGGTCAATAACGGGTTGCTGGATGTATTGTACTCCAATGCCACGCTGGGGCTCAAGACCGGCACAAAGACCAACAACGCCACCATGCAGGCCAGCGGCGGATGCACCCTCAATATCCATACCACCGTCAATCAGTCGGGCACCGGCCAGTTGATCGCCAACGGCGGCACCGTCGGGCTCATCAGCGGATCCATCACCGGCGGAACCACCGCCAGCACCGGAGCCGGCAAATTCTGGATGAGCCACAACAGCGGCACCATCACCGATATCACCAACACTGGCCTCTGGCAGATCCAGGATGGCTCCACCCTCACTGTCGGCGGAACCTCGCTGGTCAACGACGGCACGTTCCAGATCGGCTTGTACAGCGGCGGTTACGGCCCATCCACCGCGCAGTTCGACGAGGGCACGATCCTCGACGGAAGCGGTGCCTTCGACCTGTCCGGAGCCTACATCAACAATAGCCCCGGCGCTACCCACTTCACCCAGGCCGCAGGCCACACCATCAAGGGCGGCAACTCCACAATCAACGCCGGCATGACCAACAACGGCACAATCAACGCCGATCACAGCAACTGGACGCTCTCGCTCAAGACAAACGCCAAAACCAACAATGCCCTCATGAAGGCATCCAACGGCGGTTATCTGGACGTGTATTGCCCGATTGATCAGACCGGCAGCGGGCAGATCCTCGCCGAGGCCGGCTCCAATGTGCGACTCTACACCGGTAGCGCCATCACCGGCGGAACCACCGCTACCACCGGCAACGGACAGTTCGCACTCAGCGGCGGCGGCGTCAACACCACCCTCACCGACCTCACCAACACGGGATCATGGCTCGTCGAGAACGGCGCCGTGGCCAACGCCGCCGGATCCACCTTCACCAACCACGGCAATTTCACCGTCGGCGGATACACCGGCGGCTCCGGATTGGGCCATTTCCGCCTCGCCAGCGATGTGGAACTCAACGGCACCGGCACACTGACCCTCTGGCCCGGACACATCGACAGCCCCGACGGATTCACCCTGACCCAGGCCGCGGGACATACTATCCATGGCAACGGCTACATCGATGCCGCGGTCACCAACCACGGCACGATCATCGCCGATCG
>JAAYDF010000028.1 GCA_012729395.1 Phycisphaerae bacterium | reverse complement strand
ATCAAGATGAAGCGCACCGAAACCGCGTACTTCTTCGTCGACAGCGACCGAACCAACAGCCTCGATGAAACGATGGAGCTGCTAACCGGCGGCTCTGATGACGGCTATGAGTACTCAGTGGCAGTGCCCGATACTATTAGCACCAACACGAAGCTCGGGCGCGCGGGGTTCAGTCGCGGCAACCTCGCCACAGTCGATCAATTGCCCGCCAAGCTCCGCAAGAATCCCCTGTATTTCAATGCTCCACAACTGTTTACGGTTCCCGATGTCTTTCCTAATGGAATGGTAAACAATCTTACAACTCAGCTTGGCGGCGCGGTCACCCACCGCACCTTCGCGAAGCACGGCCGAGGCCTGATCCAGAACATTACTCAATTCCTTCATCCCCTGGATCTGCTTGGGGAGTGGAACCGCGGCTATGGTCGCCGAGGTTTTCTTCAATATCAGTTTTCGATTCCGTACGGTGCCGAAGACCAACTGGCCGAGACTGTCCGAGCCATCGCCCACTCAGGACACCGATCGTTTCTCAACGTGTTCAAGCGTATGGGGCCAAGCAGCCGGGCTCCGCTATCATGGCCACACCCCGGATTCATGTTGAGCCTAGACTTCCCGGTGAAGGCAGGCCTGAACGAGTTCTGCGCCGAGCTCGATCGTCGAGTGCTGGACGCAGGAGGGCGCCTCTACTTCGCCAAGGATTCACGCACCACGCCGGAGATGATTCGAGTAATGTACCCGCGACTTGAGGAGTGGCGCAGGATACGTGACGCTGTTGACCCGGAACGGGTGTTTGTCTCGGACCAGGCCCGCCGTCTCCGACTTGTCGATGACGAGCCGGGCCACTCCGGTAACTGAGAACTAACTACTCCGAGCGCATAGGCATCTATATGCCGCGGTGTGACCGGACTGCCCAGGTTTGCCAGCTTGGTGCAGTCCGGTCTCCTTCTACCTAACCCTGGTAATAGCGCACCCTATGAGAACCGGCGTGCTCGCCGGCCCAATCGCCGACGCCGACAGCGTCCATGGCGCCTTCGGTGTCTGGCTTTCGCCCAGCACATCGTCGATATAGAATAGATATGATCCCCCAGGGTATGCGGGTCCTCGACGGCACCGAACCTGTGCAGAGACTTACGCCTGCGTGTGTGGACGTGGGTTAGCCGGAGGGTGAAGTGCTCTGCCGGGTGAATAGTGACCACACGATTGCTCGAGTTTCTCCCAGAGGCATCGAGGTAATCGGCCCAGGTTTCTGCGGGACTCATGCCGCAGAGTGGCGGCCGTTCGGCGGGGATCATCCTCATTTTCGGTTGCAGCGCGGGTTGGCGGTCAACTTCATGACGCACCTGTCGACGGCCGGGCAAATACACGCGAGGCCGAGGACATGAAGGAGGCCGGGCGCGCCAACAATCATCCTAGCTACAAAAGCAACGCAAACCACCGCTCCCGCCGCTCTGAGGCGAAATACAGGTCAGGTCATATCGCCGCGGGACCCACACGCCGCCGCGACCGACCAACCCGAGCATGGGAATGGACTCCGTCCACCGCCAAGCGCTCCTCGATGTCGGCCTGGATCCGGACGCCGCAGGTCCAGGTTGTCCAGCAGCGAATAGCGATCTGCTGGTCTGTTTTGGCATCTCACGCCGTTATGGCAGCACCGCGTTAATTCATAAGGTGGTCGCCGTGGATCGGGTTGAGAGTCCGACCTATCTGGGATCTTGTCGGTGGGATGATCCACGGCAACTCACCCCAATCACGCCCGATCACGCCACACCGGCCTTTATCGCGACGTTTCTACGATATTTCTACGATTTGCTTGCGGATTGACACAGCAACTTTCGGAAATGTTCCGATAGTTTCAAGAGCGCCAGACGGTTATCTACCTGCATTGACGGTGAAAAGGCGGGAACGTCGAGAAATTTCGGGAACCTGCGAAAACGCTACGCCGATTTCATGACCAATCGAGTACACCGTGAGGTTTCGGCATCTCCCGGACTCAGCTGGCCTAGGTGTACTGACCATCGACGTTGGTGACGGCGTGGCGAGGTGACAAAACGAAGACCTCCGGGTGGAGTGCGAGCTGCCAAGCAAACACAGCCCCACCGAGCGGAGGTCTTCGTGTCCCACCGTAATGCGTCCTTGTCGGAGCTGGGCCGATTGCGGCTGGCTCGCTGTGTCGTCGAGGACCGGTGGCCGTTGCGGCGTGCCGCCGAACGATTCCAGGTATCGGCCACGACCGCGAAACGATGGGCCGACCGCTACCGTGACCAGGGCGAAGCCGGGATGACCGACCGGTCCAGCCGACCACGTCGCAGCCCGAGCCGCACCCCGACACGCACCGAACGCCGCATCATCAAGGTCCGGTTGCTACGCCGGTGGGACCAGCGCGGATCGCCTGCCTGCTGGGCTTGCATCCCTCCACGGTCCACCAGGTCCTGACCCGATACCGGCTCGCCTGGCTGCGCTGGCTGTACCGGGCCACCGCACGGGTCGTGCGCCGCCACGAACACGACCATCCCGGTGACCTGGTGCACCTCGATGCGAAGAAACTCGGCAAGATCCCCGTAGGCGGCGGCTGGCGAATGCTGGGCCGCACCGTCGGTTACAGAAACTCCCAGGCCGACAAGAGCAGTGGCGTACTGAACAGGCACAACAATCCGGTGCGGGGGCGCGAGTCCCAGGAGGACTTGGCCCCGACGCCAGCGATGGCGGCGCCCAGACCACGACCAGTACGGCCCGAACAGGATGCCGACTGCTCACACATCGTCGGTCGCAGCGGATCGGAACCGCGACAAGGTGGTCCGCAGACGGCATCCGTCGAACACGCAGCCAAAACGGGGGGTTTACGGGGGGCCAGAACAGAAAAATAGGTTAGGCCCGGTCGCTGACCGGGCCTAACCTGCTACTTCTGTGGAGCTAAGGGGACTCGAACCCCTGACCCCCACACTGCCAGTGTGGTGCGCTACCAGCTGCGCCATAGCCCCGTGTTCATTT
>JAAYDF010000325.1 GCA_012729395.1 Phycisphaerae bacterium | reverse complement strand
GGGGGGGGGGGGGGGGGGGGGGGGGGAGCCACTGCCCGGATGACGGACAATGTCAATAGTCTAAAACTTGTTCTTGACAGGGGCGATGAAGTGCGGTAGATTGATAGTGAAGCGAGGCGAGCCGTCGCCTGAGGAGCCGGCGGGCGGGGTTGGCGGCTGAAGGGTTGTCAACCGACCTGGCCGGCCTATAGCGACAGGGTTGATGGCTTTCAAGGTCACAGGCACCTGCTGACGGAGGAAACCACATGTTGCGTTACATCTGCATGATCGCGGTCTTGGTCTTAGTGGCACCCGGCACGCTGGCGCACGCCATCACGCTGGGGCAGGTGGATACCTTCTCGAGCGGGCTTGAGGACTGGTGGGGCTACTCGTCGTACCAGGTTCTGCCCGACGGCGGTCCGGCCGGCGCCGGTGACGCTTACTTCTACAACGTGTCCACTAGCGATGGGGGATGGCTGACTGTCGGTAACACATCTGACCGCTGGAAGGGGGACTACACGGCAGCGGGCGTGACTGCGCTTCAGGTGGATCTTGTCAACCTGGGATCTTCTGCGCTTCAGGTTAGAGCCTACCTGTCAGGTGTAATCGTGGACACTTCAGGGCATCGCCAGGGCGGGGGTTTCGTGTCGACGATTCCATTTGAACTCCCTCCGGACGCCGAGTGGTATCGCGTTACCTTTCATGTCACTGCAGCTGATTTGACGTGGATCCCTAATAGCCTGAATGGCAATGTTGAAGCTGCTTTACGGAGTGTCAACACGATTTCTTTCCGTCATCAGGTGAACATCTCCGACGGCGGCTCGGGCACGCCGACGATGGGTTCGTGGGGGCTGGATAACATCACGGCTGTCCCGGAGCCAGCTTCGTTCATGATGCTTGCTGTGACAACAGCGATGCTTCGCAGAAGAGGAGATGGGGGCGCCACTGCTCCGATCTTATACAATGTGAATCGTGGAAAAGGTGGTCTTGGCAGGGGCGATAAAGTGCGGTAGATTGACAGTGGAGCGAGGCAAGCCGTCGCCTGAGGAGGCGGCGGGCGGGATGGGCGGCTGAAAACGGTTGGTAGGGCAGTGGTTGGAGACCCATGCACTGATTGGGGCCGGGCCGACTGTGCGCGAGCCGGCGCGGGCGGGCGTTCGAGAGAGGAGCGACTATGAGAGTTAGTGCATTGGTGGCAGGTCTGGTATGGATGGTGGCGTCGCCCCGCGCCCATATGCCGGAGTCAAGAACATGAGGCCATTGAGATGAAGTAAAGAATCACTGGTTGTGCGTGATATCATGGATGGAGGTGCGATATGTTGAACTGGCGATTCGCTATTTGTATGTCGGCCGGGATGGTCGTGGGGATAGCGGGTTCGGCCGCGGCCACGCAGATTACCTGGTATTTCTCCGGCGAGTTGACGCAAGTCGATGATCTGGGCGGTGTCCCAGACGATGTGGTCGTGGGCATGCCGTTCTCAGGCAGTTTTACCTATGAGCCACCGATTCCAGATTCGTTGCCAGACAACGAGTTCCAGGCGATTTACCACGTTGGCGCCGGGGCTCTCCAGGTGCAGATCGGTAACTATCAGATCATAAGCGCTGAGCAGAGCTTCATGAGTGTACTCAGTTGGCCATATAACGATAGAGTCCGATTAGTTGCACTTGATCTTGATACGCCCTTTGGTTTTGCGACGGAATGGGTCCTAACGTTCGTAGATTCAGAAAGTGCAATCTTGCCCAATACGGATTTGCCCTTGATGCCACCCCCATTGGAACTGCTTGAGACAAGAAGCATGTCGGGCCAGGGCGCAGACTTCATCATCCTCGGAATCGTCCAGGAACTGGTTCCAGAACCTATGACGATGACGTTGATGCTTATGGGGACTTCCTATTTGGTCGTTCGTCGCCCGAGGCGTCAGGTGGTGTACTAAGTGTTTTTGGGGATGCCGAGAGCAACATGTGCCTTCTAGAGTGGGAGTCAGGGATAGCGTCCTCTTGAAAGGGGAACGATATGGCATCTCATCGCTTTATGGTAACTACGCTGGTTCCAGGACTGATTCTGCTTGGGGTGGTAGTAGGCATCGCCCAACCGTCGCCAGGGCAAACACCGCGGTATGATATCGTTTTCATGGTGGATCTTTCGGGCAGCGTTGATACCTACATCCAGATGCAACTCAATGCTCTTGGGGATCTGATCGAGGACCCAACGGTGCTGCCGAGGGACGGATCAGTCTACGTCGCAGTTCTCGCTTTTGCCTATAATCCTTGGAATCCTAGCGACCCGGACCGAGAAGTGCCGCTTACAGCCCTTGCTTCGCAGGCAGTTGCGGAGACTGTTGGTGGCTTGGTGCGCAATCTTCGAACAGACAATTCAAACGCCAATCCTGCTCTTGATCGTGCGGAAGCCATCTTGTCTTACGAAGGTCATGAGAATGCGAAGCAATTCGTGATCTTCTCGACGGATGGGTACTTCAGCGAGCGTGCTGGCACGCTGGGTCGCTGTGAGGCCTTTCGCGACGAGTCGGTCACCGTGTGTACAGCGGGGCTGGCGGAAGGCTGCTTCCCGGCCCCTGCTGGTCTCGCGGATTGGCTCCAGGAGTGGGCCAACTCGGTGGAGTCGGGGCCGTACGATCATCCGCCGGCGGGAGAGTGGGCGTGTATAACGCCCGGCACTCAGCAGGAAAACGAGATTGCCTTCCAGGAACTCTGCAAGGATTGCGTGTGTGTCCTCCTCCATGCGGGCGAAGACGATTGCGACGGAAATGGCATCCCGGATGTGTGCGAGATCGACTGCAATAACAACGGGACGGCGGATCCCTGCGACATCCTCAATGAGACCAGCAAGGACTGCAACGAGAACTGGATTCCCGATGAGTGCGAGACTGGCCCCGACTGCAATGAAAATGGCGTTCCGGATGAATGTGAGATCGACGAGAGTGGTTCGGCCCCAGGTGGTCCGTACTTCTGCAATCCGGCGACCGGGTTCGAACTCCCCGGCGGGGGCACCGAGGATTGCGATCCAGACTGCAACGACAGCGGGGTGCCGGACGCCTGCGAAACGGACTGCAACGCGAATACCGTGCCGGACGATTGCGATATCCACGACCTCACCAGCCTGGACCGGAACTACAATGGCATACCCGACGAGTGCGAAGGCGGGACGTGCGGCGGGCCGATCTATGTCGACCAGAACCCCGCGATTGCTGGCACGCGCGACGGCACAAGCTGGACGACGGCGTTTGCGACATTGCAGCAAGGTTTGACGGAAGCATCGGCTCGACTCGGTCAATCATGCGAGGGCTACATCTTCATCCACGTAGCCGATGGAACCTATCGCCCGGACGAGGCGCCGAAGACGCAGGGGGATCGTGGTGCTACCTATCAGTTGTTGAACCGTGTCGGCGTAATCGGCGGCTTTGCCGGCTACGACACAGTAGCCCCGAACGAGCGCTTGCCACAGGTGTACCGCACGATCCTCAGCGGGGACCTGGACGGCGACGATGTGCCCGCGGACTTTCCGAATGGCAACGCGTATGATGACAACAGCTATCACGTGGTGACGGGCAGCGGCACCGACGAGACGGCGGTTCTGGACGGCGTGTTCATCGTGTCCGGCAATGCAAACGGCGCGTCCCCGGACCACAACGGGGGCGGCGTGTACTGCTACCGCGGCGGTAGCCCGAAGCTGGTCAACTGCGTGATCGGTCACAACTGGGCCGGACAGACCGGGGGCGGACTCTATCTGTATGGCTCCGAAGGCTCGATGCTGACGCTTATCAACTGCCTGATTGCCGGCAACGCCAGTGCCATCGGCGGCGCCGGAATCTATGTCCAGAACGTCGGCGCGGCAATCCTCCACTGTACGATCGCGAACAACGCTGTCCGTGACAATGCAGACACGGGGGGCGCGTACTTGCCCAGCGCCTCTACGATCGCCAATTCAATCCTTTGGGGCAATACGGGCAGGAACTACGGGCCTTTGGGGTGGTTGGTGACCACAGGTCGTCTCGCACAGCTTGGTCCCGCTGAAGTAACCGTCAGCTACAGCAACGTGGAGGGCGGCTGGCCCGCCGGTGTACACAACATCAACCTCAACCCGCTGTTCGTTGCCGCCGACGGTTCTGATGAAGATCCCGCCACGTGGGCGGACAACGATTATCGCCTGGCGGACGGCTCGCCTTGCCTGGGGAAGGCGGATGAGAACGCCCCGGGCTTGCCGGTGTTCGACTTCGAGCATGACCTGCGCGTGCTGAACTGCCGGCTGGATATGGGGGCGGATGAATCCTCGTACTTTCTGGACTGCAACGGCAATGAGCAGGCGGATGGATGCGATATCGAAACCGGTTCCAGCGAAGACTGTAACGAGAACGGCATCCCCGATGAGTGCGATATCATCTCGGGCGGTGGAAGCAGCGACTGCAACGCTAACGGCGTGCCCGACGACTGCGAGGTCGGCGTTCGCTCGTTCTACGATTTCGACTTCGATTGCGACGTCGACCAGGTCGACTTCGGCATGATGCAGCGATGCCGCACCGAGCTAGGGGTCACAGTCAGCAACACCTTTCCTGATGGCAGTTGCGATCGCTTCGACTTCAATGCTGACAACTATGTGACTGCTGCTGAGCTACAGCAATGCAGGGAATGCTGCGGTGGCCCGGCGCTGCCGCCGCCGTCGGGAGAGAACGGGATATGCGGTCCGGCGGTGCAGCCCGTGGGCAACGAGGGCGGGGAGATGCTGGATGACTGCGATCCGCCGGTAGGGTTTGCGATTGTGGCTTGGCGGAGTGTGCGGGCACATGGGGGGAGTAGCGAGTGGGCGATTGCGTTGGACGCGGCGGCGACGGCGGAAGATGCGGTGTCCGAGTCGCGGCTGGGCAGTACGCAGATCATCGAGGTGGATTTCAACATGCCCGCCTGGCCGGAGACCTACGCGGAACTGATCCATGTGTACGGCAGCGACGAGAGCACGCCGGAGCCCGACTCGTTCGCGTTCCTCAATGGCAATACGACCTTCCGCATGGTGTTTACAGACGACAGCTTGGCGGACCAGGTGTGCTACCGGTTTGATCTGTCGCAGGCGTTCGCGGACGCGGGCCTGACGACGGTGCTGACCTGTGACACGGACTGCTGGTTGCGGAACCTGGCGGGCGACGTGGACAGCGACGGCGTGGTGACCGAAGACGACGAGGACGCGGTGGCGTTGGGGGTGAGCGACCCGGTGAGCGGCGACAACGCGGGCTACGATGTGAACGCCGACGGGGCGATCAACGCGACGGATACCGCACTGGTGGGCGTGACCTGGCTGGGCCATGAGGCCGAGTGCGTCGAGGAAGCGCTCGGCAAAGGCATGATGATGGCGGGCGGCCCGGGGTTGCAGGGCAGCACGCTGCTGGAGCGGATCGAGCGGGCGATGCTGAGCGAGCCGGCCGACTCGCGGCTGTCGCGTGATGCGAGCACGTCGAGCAAGCTGGCGGAGCCGAGCGAGGCGGCGTCGGCCGAGTCGCAGGCGCTGCCCGCGCGGTCGGCGGTGAGTGGGTGGGCGTGGCTGGTCGAGCATGGCACGGGCGAGGGCGCGGTCAAGCTGCCCGCCAAGGGCGGGAGCGTGTGGGTGGATGTGGTCGTGTCCGCCGAGGGGCCGGTGCTGGGATTCGCGGGTCGGCTGGCGGCGGACGTGGCCGAGGTGGTGAGCGTAGCGACGGCGGGCTGGACGGCCGAGGACAACGTCGCCTGCTGGGCCGACGCGAGCCAATGCGAACTGGGCGGGTGGTACGAACTCGGGGCGATGGAGTGGTACGCGATCCACGCGGACGAGTCGATCGCCCTGGGCACGAGCGTTGCCCAGCTTGCGGATCCGACGCTGGCGGCGGTGTGGACTACGTCGCTGGATCTGTCCGCGTTGGCCGGCCCGATCGCGCTGCCCGCGAGTGCCGGCGAACTCTCGCTGCTGATCGGCGATGGCGCCGCGACGACGGATACCTTGGGCACGGCGATGGATGACGCGGCAAAGACAGCCGACGACTCGGCCGAGGCGACGGGTGCGCTCTACGTCACCGCGGGTGCGCTCGGCGGCCTGACGCCCGGCCTGACCGAGGCCGGCCAGTGGGTCGTCGCCACGTTGCGGCTGGACATCGCTCCCGGTGCGGATACCGTTCGCCTGCTGCCCGTCGACGCCTACGCCGTCGACGCCACCGGCTCGCTGATCCTCCTGCCCCCCGGCCCGGCGTTGGAGATCACCGTAGACCAAGAGTGACCCCG
>JAAYDF010000324.1 GCA_012729395.1 Phycisphaerae bacterium | reverse complement strand
AATCCGTTCCCAAATTGCAAGGTTCTGGCAAGCCATCCGTGGTTTCCTTGCAAAATATACACCCCGCCAAGCGACATTGCAGCCCCAAAACATTGGGCTTTTAACATTTTTCAGGGACGACGAAGTAGTCTCGCAGGGGCTATGCGGCACTGGTGGCCCAGTCCTTGCAGAGCACTTCAGCCTGTTCGAGGACAAGCTCTGTAGCGCGGGCCTGCTTGTCCGGCGGGTAACCGTACCGCCGCAGGATGCGCTTGATAATCACCCGCATCTGGGCGCGGACATTCTCGCGGACGGTCCAGTCGATGGTGACGCTGTTCCGGACGGCCCGGACCAGCTCCTGGGCGATCAGCCGCAGCGTCTCGTCGCCAAGGACGGCCACCGCGCTATCGTTGACCTCCAGGGCATCGTAAAAGGCCACCTCGTCTTCAGTCAGGCCCAGTTCCTCGCCCCGTTTGCCGGCCTCGCGGATGTCCCTGGCCAGCGCGATCAGCTCCAACTCCACTGGCCCTGAGACGTTTCCTACGTATCGGCGTCGTCTCTCTCAATTCCATATCTCGCAATAATCCGTTCCGCATCGCGCGTGTAGGAGTCAGCGATCGACCTCAGAGTGACAGCCAGTCGGTGATAGCCCGCGTTTTCCACTGCGTTCGCCCTTTGGCTGTAAGTGGCCGCCAACTGTTTTTCCGGAGCGCCCGTGGGGTCGACCATGTGGGCGCCGCGGGAGTTGTAGACCGCTAGCTCGTACCCGCGACGCAGCTCATCCATGTCTTCACGATTCAGCACGCCGGCGACTGCATGGCTCATGAAGAGCCCGTCAGTGCCGGGGGTCGCATGAATGAAGACTTCACCTGCCTTATGCAGTCCAACGGCAAGATGGCCTGATTCCCCCAGCGAACCTTTCACGGCGTCGATCCAGCTTGTAAGCGACTCGGCAGAGACAATACCAGATGCATCTGTACCCGGCACCGTGCTCCAGCCGTGGAGCAGTCGATAGGCATTCTGCCCGAATGCTCGTTCCTCTTCCGTTGGTTCGGGGTGTTGCTCATCCTTCATCTCACGATCTGATCGGAAGACCTTGCGGATAATCTCGCAAAAACACTGCGGGTCGGTGGCGATCGTCGCATTCAGGGTTTTCGCATCGGTTACCTGAGAGCGTTCCAGTAACCCCAAGTACGCCCACTCCACGGACATCAGCTTACTCTTGTCGGCCACTCCCTCGTCCTGCAGCGCCTTGATGACCATCGCATAGTCGTGCGCGGCGATGGCCGGGTCAGCCTCGTTGGAGGTTGTCGCCGAAAGCAATGCCTCGACGGCTCGATTGGGATCGAGGCGTAGCTTCTCATCCACGCGCGCTGCGAGGCATGCCAAGGCCGCTCTGGGCCGTTTGTGCTTTAATAGGGCGTCGACCGCGACATAGTCGGCGTCGCCTTGCTGATACCGGTGAACCGGAACCCGTGCCCAGTACTCCTTTGCACCTTCGCCAAGCAGTAGGTCTGCGCGTTGCCACGTCTCTGGCTTGAAAGGCAGATGGAGTAGTGCCTGTGCGATCTGATCTCTTGACCACGATGCGGTATTCAGCTTGTCGAACCACCCCCACTGCTCGCGCTGCCAGTGGGCCCAGATGAAACCTTGCACGAATTGACGCAATTGGGGATCGAAAGACAAGACGAGTTCTGGAAGTACATCGTCCGTGGCGTTTACCGAGTTCACTTGCCCAAGGGCAAACCCGACCTGCGACGGATTCTCGACTTGTTTTACAAAGGCAATCACGCCTTGAACACCGTTGATGCCGAGAATCTCCTCGATGGCGTCAACCTGACGCTTGGCCAGGCGTTCCGCGCTCTTTCGCCAGTCTTTGTCATCATCGTGGAGATCCCGAGTGTTCCTGACGAAGAGTATCCGATGCCTCACCATCGGGTTGTAGGGTGTGAGCTTCACTGCGACGTGATCGATCTTGTCAACAATCTCTGCTGGAAGCGCCCAGTCCGCATCGGCGTACTTTCGATGTTTTTTGACAAACGATGTCAACGCGCTCCAGATAGGCAACCGATGCTCGTCAGGGAGCGAGATCACATCTTCTGATTCGATGAATGCCAGAACCTCGTCGAATGCCGGTTTGGGCAACGAATCGAAGAAATCGACAAGTTCCTTGAGCTTGCCAGGATCCGAGCGAACAAGCTCGACCGCCATTTGCGCGTAAGAGGAGACTTGGTCCCAGTACTCCTGGGTGGTTGGCCGGGGGGGGGCGTCTGATCCAAGCCTGCTGCGCCACTTGGGCTCGTACGTGCCGGCACTCATGCTGTGTTGCTGCGGTAGTAAGCTCATCAGAAGATGCCAGCCGACCCCCTGCCGTTCCTGGACGACGGTCCTGATGGCGACGGCACGCTTTTCGATGGAGGCACATGTCTGCGGAAACCACGGCAAGAAGATGCTCGTAAGTGAATTGGTGGGTCTGTTCATCCAGTGTCCGCCCGGGTCACGCGCCGCCAGCATCGCCAGAATCACCGAGACACGAACGAGATAGGCCTCGTCCCATGCGAGGGCTTCCAGCGCCCAGAGCAGCCCGCTTATATAGGTGCCCCCGGTGGAGACGTCGCGCTCCTGGGCGAAGATCGTGTCAAATGGGCAAGACTGCTGCCGCAGGGCTGTTTCGACCGCGTTCAAGAAGGCGTTCGGCGCTGCTTCGGCAAGCGTCGGGAGCAACCGGCCAAGGCTTGCCCACAGAACCCAATCGGCTTGGTCAAAGATCCCGCGGATAATCACCGTCGCAGTGTCCTCGCCAGCGGACAGGCCACAATTCGAAAGCTGGGTGGCGTTCGTCCCGAGTAGTGCAGTTGTTTCCGTGAGTCCGTTACGAAGCGCCCATGAGTAGGTGGGGACCTTGCCGTAAACCTGCGCGGCGAAACGCTGCTCCGGTTCAAGCTCAAACATCGGATCGCGCTCGGTCAACACTTTCTTGGCGCATTCTTCGAGGTGACTTAGCGTGGCATCAAATACCCTGCTTGCCAGGCTGCTCCAGAGGGCCGCCCTCCGCTTTACGGTCCAAGTGCCGTTGGTATATGACAGTGGCGAATCCGGGCGCTGCAGCACCTCCCTCATCTTCCGCAACCATTCGCTGGGTTGATCCGGCGCCAGAGCTGCAACGATCGACATGTCCGCTTCCGAACCTTCCTGCCACCCGCCGAGCAGATTTGCGACGGCCAATGCCGCTGCGAACTCTGAAGCGTTCCAGTCCTCCGTCGTTTTCGGAGGCAGTGCCGATGCGAGCGATGCAGGTATCGCCTCGACGCGGCGCGGCGCAAACGCTGCTCGGACGTCGTCCGGGAAGCCGTCGACCGTCAGCGTGCCGGCATTTGGATTGAATGAAGCGACGTGCTCCAGAATCCGAGCCCAGATTGCAGCCGGATTGTCGGTGTTCTGACGACCAATGATGCCATGCAGTAAGGCGTGCATGACACCTGAGCAGACATCCAAATCGAAGCCCAGGATATGCACATGACGGAGGAACTCAAAGACGTCGTCATCATTGACCGGAGTGCCGGCCGCGGCGTCGATGTGGGCGCGGAAGGCAGCGAGTTTCTCGCGTTTGGCAGTGCTACTGAACTTGGTGGTCCTCACCTTCTCAAAAAACTCGTGCGGTGAATCGCAGGACCGCACCCACTCGAGGATTCGGCGCGTATCTGCCACGTCTGTCGCACTGAGCGGCTCAGCAATGATGGCAATCGCGTCCTTTTTGCGAGTGAAAGCCGCAGGGTTGTTGAAGTCTCTCCAGGCAGCCGCGATGGTTTTGCGAAATTCGGCGTCCGACTGGGTGAAGCTGATGCCGTGTTTGACTTGGACAAGAAGCCTGCGCATGTCGGTCTGGTTCGCATCGGAGACGTGCGCAACGAAATCATCGATCCTGTAACCCGCCTGCCGCGCCTGCAGCCTGATGCTCCTGATAGGCAGGCAAGGAAGGCAGGGGGCAAAGCTATCGGCAAGCATGAGTGTCGCGAATGCTGACATCACTTGTACTTCAAACCGAACTCCCCCACCCCCCGTGGAAAAGGGGTTGCTAACCGCCTCGTTTTTCCGCTGGATGTGTGTCGGGTCTTCATCAGGCATGGCTGCACGCCTCCCCGCGAGGGACTGTGTCGCAGCAAAACGCGCGGCGGCGGCAGTTGGCGGCGTGCTGGTGGACCCAGTTGTTGCCGCTATTGCTGTTCTTCGCCATGCGGTTTACCTCTTGCGGTGTTACTTGATTCGGCCTCGCTTCGGGAGCGTCGAGCCGGGGGGCAACCGTTGCCGGGGTGCCCGGGAACTATTAGACCCGTTACCGGCGGGGGCGGCAATTCTTGCGGGCGGTATCCGGGCTACCAGGGGCAGTAACTTGGGCGGAGGAACCCGACGACTTGCGTCGTCGGCTCGATGAGCGTCGCGGGCTCGACTTATGTCGTCGGTTTGGTTTGCGTCGTGGGGTCGCGGTGCGTCATCGAGCCGCTGACGCAAGTCAGCGGGTTGCTTCTGGCGGATGTAGCCCATGAACCCGCGATTGTCGCCGGGCAGCCAGGTTCCGTAAGTGGTCCAAGTGAGCAGCCAGACGCTATTCGCCACAGCCGATGCCCTCCAGGGTTTCGCGTTCGGTGTGGAAGCCGATCCGCCGGCGGGGTGGGTCGGGCGGGTTGAAGAGCTGCTCGAGCAGGGCGAAGATCTGCTGGAACTGCTGGTCCACCGCGTGATCGCGGCTCCGCATCTTCTCTTCGAGTTTCGCCAGCCGGGCGGCCAGCTCCTTGTGGACGGTCAGCAATTGACGCAGACGCACGAACGCCCGCATGATCTGGATGTTGACCTCGACGGCCCGCTTGCTGCGCAGGACGCTCGAAAGCATGGCCACGCCCTGCTCGGTGAAGGCGTAGGGGGCGTAGCGGCGACCACCCCGGGTCGCGGTCCTTGGGGGCTGGGCCGGTGGGCCCAGGTTTGAGGTCGCAAATTGCGATCTCAAAACCTGCCATTCCTCACCGCTGAGCTGGAACATGAAGTCTCCAGGGAATCGCTCGATGTTGCGTTTGACCTGTTCGACGAGGCGTCGTGTGGGTACACCGTAGAACGCGGCAAGCTGGGAATCCAGGAGCACCTTCTCGCCGCGAAGGACCAGAATCGAACGCTCGATGTGATCCGCCACGAGTGCCTGGACCGAAGCCTTGCTGTCTGGAGCGGGTTTACGCCTAGCCATAGCCGATGCCCTCCAGGTTGGCCCCGTTGGTGTTGTTCTTGGCCATGCGGTTTGCCTCTTGCGGTGGCACTTGGTTCGGCCTCGCTTCGGGAGCGTCGAGCCGGGGGGCAACCGTTGCCGGGGTGCCCGGGAACTATTAGACCCATTACCGGCGGGGGCGGCAATTCTTGCGGGCGGTATCCGGGCTACCAGGGGCAGTAACTTGGGCGGGGGAACCCGACGACTTGCGTCGTCGGCTCGATGAGCTTCGTCGGTTCGACTTGCGTCGTCGGCTCGATGAGCGTCGTCGGTTTGGTTTGCGTCGTGGGGTCGCGGTGCGTCATCGAGCCGCTGACGCGAGTCAGCGGGTTGCTTCTGGCGGATGTAGCCCATGAACCCGCGATTGTCGCCGGGCAGCCAGGTCCCGCAGGTGGTCCAGGTGAGCAGCCAGACGTTATTCGCCATTGCCGGTGCTCTCCAGGGTTTCGCGTTCGGCGACATCCTGCTGGAGACCACCGAGAACCGCAAGCTCCGGCTACGCAGGGTGGCCCGTCCCAACGGCAAGCAGGCGGAACTGCTGAACGCCCTGTCCTTATCTCTCCCGGAACGGCTCTGTGCCGATCGCGATATCACCGACGAGGCTAGCCTGGCC
Organism: Phycisphaerae bacterium; assembly: GCA_012729395.1. GTDB lineage: Bacteria > Planctomycetota > Phycisphaerae > UBA1845 > PWPN01 > JAAYDF01. The sequence continues at coordinate 12,422 of JAAYDF010000324.1, read as the reverse complement.
ATTGCCCAGAGCAACCCCTCGCAAATGTAGTGCAGACTTCTCGCCCAAATCGGCGCTGGCGCCCCCGCCCCGCCCGATTCAATCCTCGGATTGCGCAACCTGGGTCAGGAGCCGCGGATCCGGCTCCGGTTCGCTGCGCCGAGACGAGTGGACGCCGATAAGCACCGATGAAAGACCCGCTGAGTCGGTGTCGAAGTGACGCTTTGTTCATTTGACCCGATGGACGCGGCTGTCTGTCGCGGATGCACTGCCGCGCAGAACCTGGAGACTCCTGCCGACGGACAGGGTATAGGCCGGCTGGTCGGCACAGCTCACCAGCATGCGGACGCGGTCCGTGTCTCTCGGGTGATTGGCGGCGTTGGAAACGGCGGAGCGTATGTGGTAGCCTACCACGCAGGGTTGCGGGGTGTGGGAATAGTCAGGACACGGTGTCGGCATCCGGAGAACAGGGAGGCACGCACATGAAGCGCAAGTACTCGGTGATCTTGGGCAATCTTGGCAACACCTGTGACCGCTTCTGCAGCGGCTACAAGGACAACCCCGGCACCATGGCCATGCTGAAGCGAGCCGCCGCGATACCGCATGTGCAGGGGATCGAATTGGTCGGCACCTGGGACATCCGGCCGGACAATCTGCGCGAGATGAAGCGTGCCCTGAAGGGACATGGTCTGGAGTGTGTCTCGATTATCCCAGACCTGTTCGCCGACAAGCGCTATTGGAAGGGCAGCTACAGCGCGGTTGATCCCAAGGTGCGCCGACTCGCGTTGGACTATACGCGGCAGATGTGCGAGATAGCCCGCGAGCTGGGCTGTCGCACGATGAACCTGTGGCCGGGGCAGGACGGCTACGACTACCTGCTGTGTGCCGATTACGAACGGCAGCGGGAGTGGCTGTGCGACTCGGTGGCCAAGCTTGCGGATGCCTTCCCCGACCTGCGGTTCGCGTTGGAATACAAGCCCAAGGAGCCGCGCACCCATAGTTATCTGGCGCGCATGGCCGACACGCTGCTTCTGGCCCAGGAAACGGGGTGCAGCAATGTCGGCGTGACCATCGACACCGGGCACGCATACGTGGGCGGCGAGGTGGTCGGGGAAGCCATCGTGCTCGCCAAACGGGCCGGCGATCGCCTGTTTCACATGCATTTCAACGATAATCATGGTAGCTGGGATGACGACATGATCGTCGGCAGTGTGCACACCGTCTGCTATCTGGAAACGCTCTATTGGCTGGACCGTTGCGGTTACGACGGATGGTTGAGCATGGACCAGTATCCATACCGCGAGGATGCCGCCGGGGCGATCGGCGAGAGCATCCTGTGGCTGCGGCAGTTCGACAAGATCCTGCAGAAGCACCGCAAGGCCATCGACCAGCTTGTGACCGGCGGCGACGCGATCAAGACATCGGCGTTTCTGCGACGCGTGCTGACCTGAAGGTCCGAGACCTGCCCCCGACGGCAGGATTCGTGATCGGGTAACCGCTCACGAGTCGGACCGGGGGCCGTGACGGAATCGGCGAACCGCCGGCGCTGTCCAGCGAGCCGCCGAGTTCGACCCCAAACATTCGTGGGACGAGGCGTCCCTCTTGACTTCACAAAACAGGCTCGAGTAGACTTCCACAATGAAATCGACAGACACCAGTTCTCCGCAGCCGGCCCAGCGTGACAGCAACACGGCCTCGTATCGTTTATTGCTGGCCTTCCTCATGGTCGCCTCCCTGTTTTTCATCTGGGGGTTTTGCCATGCCATGCTGGACGTGCTGAACAAGCACTTCCAGGACGTCCTGCAGGTCAGCAAGACGCAGTCGGGTTTCATCCAGACTTCGGTATTCGGTGCTTACTTCATTATGGCCCTGCCGGCCGCCTTGTTGATCCGTCGCATCGGGTACCAGCGAGGCATCCTCCTCGGCTTGTTGGTCGTGGCCGCGGGTGCTTTCCTGTTCATTCCCGCAGGGATGGTCTTCAAGACCTTCTGGGCGTTCTTGCTGGCTCTGTTCGTGCTCTCCAGTGGCTTGGCGTGTATCGAGACTGCGGCCAATCCGTATGTGACCGTGCTCGGCCCGAAGGACGGTGCGGCCGGCCGATTGTCCGTGGCCCAGGCATTCAACTCCCTGGCCTACATCATCGCCCCCACGATAGGCGGGGTGCTCATCTTCGGCCAACACAAGGAAGCCGGGGCCGCGGTGGATTTTCGTCCCCTGCTGTTACCCTATATCGTCCTGGGGTGCGTGGTCATACTTGTGTTTGTGGTCTTCTCGCTCATCAAGCTGCCGCGCATCGACGAGCAGAAGAGCGATGAGAGCGCCGCCGATGGCACCTCGGCCCATAGGGCTCCCCTCATCCGCCAACCCCATTTTGTCTGGGGTATCGTGACCCAGTTCCTGTACATCGCCGCCCAGGTTGGCGTGAATGCCTTCGCCGTCAATTACATTCTGGAGAACGCCATCACCAAGGATGCCTCGGGAGCCAGCTCCATCGCTCCGCTCTTTGCCTGGTACGGCTCGGTTACCGGGGCGGCCACACCCGCGGCCACGGCGGCCTACGTCGTGACCATTGCCATGGTGCTCTACGCGGCCGGGCGCTTCTCCGGTGCCGCGATCGCCAAAGTCATCCAGCCCCACCTGATGTTGTCCCTGTACGGCATCGCCAACGTCATGATTATCCTGATCGTCATGGCGAACATCAGCCAGGTTTCCTGGATCGTCCTGCCCCTGTGCTGGCTGTTCATGTCGATCATGTTTCCCTTTATCTTCGCCATGAGCCTGCGCAACCTGGGCGGCAAGACCAAGTTGGCCGCCTCCTTCCTGATCATGTCCATCGTCGGCGGTGCGATCGCCCCGCCGCTCATGGGTTGGCTGGCGGACACCTACCACAGCATGGCTATTTGCTTCATTTTGCCGCTGATCGGCTTCATCGCCACGACCATCTACGGATTTGCGTATCCACGCCTGCTGGCCAAGTCGGCGCGTGCGGAGTGAGTCGGCCGGTTGGCGGATGTCACCCTGGCAAGGGCGGACCGCACGTGAAACGACGAGACTTGCTCAAAGCGGCCTCGACCGTCGGCGTCGGAGCGGTGGCGATCGGCACACTGCCGCGATGGACACAGGCGGTGTCCGGGGGGGCGGACGAACACGTCGATGTCCTGGTGATCGGCGGCGGTACGGCAGGCACGATCGCAGCCATTCAAGCAGCCCGTGCAGGGGCGCGGACTTTGCTGGTCGAGGCGGGCAGCCAGCTTGGCGGGACCATGACCACCGGCGGCGTAGCAGCCCCGGGTCTGTTCCATGCCTGGGGCAAGCAGGTGATCACGGGGATCGGCTGGGACCTGATTATCCACGCGCTGGCATTAGATGGCGGCACGATGCCCGATTTCTCCCAAGTTCCCCAATCGCATTCTCACCACCAGGTCCACATAAACGGTCCAATATACGCCGCCCTGGCGGAAGAAGCGGCCCTCAAGGAGGGCGTGATCCTTGCGTATTATGAGCTTCCGGGCGGCGTTACCCAGACCGACGGTGGCTGGGAAGTGGAGACGGTCGGCAAAGGCCTGCGCCGCAGAATCTCATGCCGACAACTCATCGATTGCACGGGAGGGGCCGACGTTGTCGGCATGATCGGGTTGCCGCGATTGCGGGAAACGGAGAGCCAGCCGGGCACCTTGATGTTCAGTTTCGGCAACTACGACACCCACCAACTGGATGCCGAACTGATCCAGCAACGCTATCGACAGGCACTGGCCAGCGGCGGGCTCCGCCCGGGTGACTTCCAGCACGCCGAGGGCCAATTCATCAACTTCCTCCGCTGTGGCGGTACCAACGCCCAGCATGTGTTCGGGGCGGACAGTTCCACCTCCGTGACCAGGACGGTAGCCAATGTTGCTGGCCGCGCCTCCATGCTGCGGCTGCTGCGGTTCATCCGTTCACTGCCCGGCTGCGAGGACGCGCGCCTGCTGAGGATGCAAACGGAGACGGCGGTGCGCGAGACGTACCGCATTGTGGGCGAGGTCCAGATCACGGTCGAAGACTATACGAGCGGCCGGCTCTTCGAGGATGCGATCGGGTACTCCTTCTATCCGATCGACCTACACGATCACAGCGGGGTCAAGCCCCAGCCGCTGAGCCCCGGCGTGGTCCCGACCATCCCGCTCCGGGCATTGGTTCCCCGGGGAAGCCGCAATCTGCTGGTCGCGGGGAGAAGCGTCAGCAGCGATCGGCTGGCGAACTCGGCGCTTCGCGTGCAAGCCTCCTGCATGGCCATGGGGCAGGCCGCCGGGGCCGCCGCGGCCTTGGCGTCGCAGAGCGGAACCACCCCGCTGTCGGTCCCGTTCAACGAACTCACGGCGCTCTTGCGGAAGCACGGTGCGACCGTGCCGGGATGACGGTGCGTCGCGGGCGGTGTGAACGGCATGATGATGATTTCGTGATCCTGTACGCGTCGCTCGGCCGCGGCCGTGTTGGCCCTGGTGGTGTGCGCGGAGATGTGGAGGCTGGGCGGGCGGCGTGGTGGCCCCGACGGAGGGCCTGACGGTCTCCTTCTACCGCTGCCTGTTCGGGGGCTGTGTTTCGTGCCGTGGGCGATGGCCGCCTGGCCGACCCATTGCCGGGTGCGGCCCGCCTGGTTTGTGGCCTCGGTCGCGAGCTTCACGGTCATGACCGAGGCGTTCGTGCTGGCGACGCTGCACACCACCGCCGCCAACGCCATTATTCTACAGTACACGTCCCCGCTCTGGGTTTTCCTTCTGTCTCCGCTGCTGCTGGGCGAGCGGCCGAGCCTGGCGGAGGGGGGAGTTTTGCTGGTAACCATGATGGGCGCGGGCATCATCCTGCTGGGCGACGGCGGTACGAACGGGACCGGCCTGGCGACCGCCCTGGTCAGCGGGCTGGGCTACGGGATATTGACCGTGATCCTCCGGCGGCTGCGGGCGGTCGGGGCCGGCCTGCTGGTCTGCGTCAACTGCCTGGGCTCGGCGGAACTGCTGGACGCTCTGTCCTTATCTCTCCCGGAACGGCTCTGTGCCGATCGCGATATCACCGACGAGGCCAGGCTGGCCATTGCCCAGAGCAACCCCTCGCAAATGTAGTGCGGACTTTTCGCCCAAATCAGCGCTGGCGCCCCGCCTCGCCCGATTCAATCCTCGGACTGCGCAACCTGGGTCAGGCGATTGCGGGGTTGTGTGGTACGTCGAATGGCGATATCATACTCCGGCCCCAGGGCCCAGGGCCCACAGGGCCGATACGGAAGCCGATGTTGTGAGGTTACCACAAGAAAGGCCGTAAAGACTGAAAAGAGCCCAAAGGTTCGATCGGCCACTCCTTGTGAAAGGGTTCACGAAGCCATGAGACCTAGTAGTGAAGCGGTCGACATGCTGGCCCATACGCACGTCACGGACTGCTATCAATGCGGGAAGTGTTCGGCCGGCTGCCCGGTCGGCGAACGGATGGACGTGCTGCCCAATCAACTGGTCCGGCTGGTGCAGTCTGGGAACTTTCGGCGGGCCATGGACTGCGAGGCCATCTGGCTGTGCGTATCCTGCCAGACGTGCAGTGCGCGCTGTCCGAAGTCGGTAAATTGTGCCGGCGTGCTGGACGCGCTGCGGCAGTTGGCGGTTGAAAACAACGTGATCAACGCCGCGGCCCGGCGGACTATCGTCTTCCAGCAGGTTTTCCTCAATAACATCCGCCGCAACGGCCGGCTTAACGAATTGGAGCTGGTCGGCGTGTTCAAGAGCAAGGCGTTCCTCAAGGACGCCAGCGTCCCGCTTCTGTTCAAGGATTCGCTGCTGGCGCCCAAGATGATCACGCGCGGGAAGTTCCACCTGATGGGCGAGAAAGTCAAGGATCGGGCTTTGGTAGGGCGCATCTTCGAGCGCTGTTTTGCAGAAGGCCCGCGCGGGCATAAGTAAAAACGAGGCGAACCATGCAGATTGGTTATTACCCCGGATGCGCATTACATGGCTCTTCGAACGACTACGAACGTTCGGTGCGGGTGTGCCTCGGGCGACTGGGAATGGAGCTTCGGGAACTGGATGACTGGGTCTGTTGCGGAGCGACGGCCGCCCACTCGTTGAATGCCAAGTTGGCGACTGCCCTGCCGGCACGCAACCTGGCCATCGCGGAGCGTGACGGCATCGACCAGATGCTGGCCCCCTGCCCGATGTGCTCGATGGAGTTGATCAAGGCCGGCCAAGCCTTGGCCGCCAGCGACGCGCTGCGTCGGGAGATGTCGGAGATCGTGGAGCAGAAAGTAAGCGGGGCCACCGGCGTGCTCAACCTCATCCAGGTCTTTCAACAGATCGGCCTGGAGCGCATCCAGAAGGCGGTGGTGCAGCCGCTGAGCCAGACCAAGGCGGCCTGCTATTACGGCTGCCTGCTGGTCCGGCCGCCGGAACAGCTCCGTTTCGATGACTGCGAGAACCCCACCTCGATGGAGACGATCATCAAGGCGCTGGGGGCTGAAGCCATTGATTGGAACTATAAGACCGAGTGTTGCGGGGCGGGCATGACCATGTGCAACGAGGACACGGTACTCGACCTGGCTCACAAGATTTTGACCGACGTGGCGGCCCACGGAGCTAACTGCGTGGTGGTGGCCTGTCCCATGTGCCATGTGAATCTGGACATGAAGCAGGCCGACGTGGAACGTCGTTACGGCGTGACGCATCGCATGCCCATTTACTACCTTTCTGATCTGGTAGGCATGGCCATGGGCGCGTCCGGGGCGGAAATGGGCGTGGATCGGCATTACGTGGTGGCCTGAACAGCCCACCCGCTGTGCCAGATTGGAGTTGGAGCAGACGATGAGAATCGGCGTTTTCACTTGCTGGTGCGGCGAGAACATTGCCCGGCACGTCGACTGCCAGAAGGTGGCGGAAGCCATTCGCAATCTGCTCGGCGTACACTGCTCCGTGGACTACAAGTACATGTGCAGTGATCCGGGTCAGTCCATGATTCGCGAGCAGATCCGCAACGGCAAATTGACCGGTTTAGTGGTGGCGGCCTGTTCGCCGCACATGCACCTCAAGACCTTCCGCAAGGCAGCCGAGGCCGAGGGGCTGAACCCCTACATGGTCGAGATGGCCAACGTCCGCGAGCATTGCGCCTGGGTGCATCACGACCGCGAGGCGGCCACGGCCAAGGCCATTGACATCATCCGCATGGCGGTGGCCAAGGTGCAGCAGAACCGCCCGCTGGCGGCGATTCGTGTGCCGGTCACCAAGCGGGCGATGGTCATCGGCGGCGGGGTGGCCGGGATCCAGGCGGCGTTGGACATCGCCGACGCCGGCTTCGAGGTGGTGCTCGTCGAGCGCGACCCGTCCATCGGCGGGAAAATGGCCGGGTTGTCCGAGACCTTCCCCACGCTGGACTGCTCGCAGTGCATTCTGACCCCGCGCATGGTCGACGTCGGCCAGCATCCGCGGATCAAGCTGCACACCTACTCCGAGGTCGAGGCGGTCAACGGCTACGTCGGCAACTTCAAGGTCACGGTGCGTAAGAAAGCCCGCTACGTTGATATCACCAAGTGCAACGGCTGCGGCGACTGCTGGAACAAGTGCCCGCAGAAGAAGAACCTCAGCGAGTTCGACTTCGGCATGGGCAAGCGTACGGCCATTTACGTGCCCTTCCCGCAGGCGGTGCCCGCAAGGCCGGTCATAGACCGCGAAGCCTGCACCATGCTGCTCAAAGGCAAATGTGGCATCTGTGCCAAGAAGTGCACCCGCGGGGCCATCAACTTCGAGGATCAGGACCAACTGATTACCGAGGACGTCGGGGCCATCGTGGCCGCGACCGGCTACAAGCTTTGCGACATTGGCAAGGACGAGGGGCGATACAAGGGCTACGGCGAATACGGCTTCGGCCGATACGCCGACGTCATCGACGGCTTGCAGTTCGAGCGTATCGTCTCGGCTTCCGGCCCCACCGGCGGCGAGATCAAGCGGCCTTCCGACGGCAAAACGCCCAAGTCGGTCGTCTTCATCTGCTGCGTCGGCTCGCGCGACGATGCCAAGGGCTGCGGCTACTGCTCCAAAATCTGCTGCATGTACGTCGCCAAGCATACCATGCTGTACAAGCACAAGGTGCACGACGGCCAGGCCCACGTGTTCTACATGGACATCCGAGCGGGCGGTAAGAACTACGAGGAGTTTGTGCGGCGGGCCATCGAGCAAGATGGGGCCGAGTACCACCGCGGGCGCGTCTCGCGGATCACCGAGCACAACGGCCAGTTGATCGTGCGCGGGGTGGACACGCTGGTCGGCGAGGCGATGACCATCGAAGCCGATCTGGTGGTCCTGGCCACGGCGATGCGGCCGGCCGACGGCGTGGAATCGCTGGCCCAGAAGCTCAATATCGGTTACGACGAATATGGCTTCCTGTCCGAGTCGCATCCCAAGCTCCGCCCGGTGGAGACCAACACCGCGGGCGTGTTGGTGTGCGGGGCTTGCCAGGCGCCCAAAGACATCCCCGAATCCGTGGCCCAGGCGTCCGCGGCCGCGGCCAAGGTGATGATGTTGTTTGCCCGTGATGAGTTGACCCGCGAGCCGGAGGTGGCCGAGGTCAATGAACAGACCTGCGCGGCGTGTTTTTCCTGTGTGCGCGGCTGTCCGTACAAGGCCATCGACGAAGCCGACATCACCGACCGTCAAGGCCGGCTGATCAAACGCACCGCCCGCGTCAACCCCGGCCTGTGCATGGGTTGCGGGACCTGCGTGGCCATTTGTCCTTCCAAGAGCGTGGACCTGGCCGGCTTTACTGAGCAGCAGGTCTACGCCATGGTGGAGAGCCTGGTATGAGCGAGACTCAAACCAAACACGATTTCGAGCCCAAGATTGTCGCCTACGTCTGCAACTGGTGCACCTACCTGGGCGCGGATCTGGCGGGCACCAATCGCCTGGAGTATCCGCCCAACATCCGCATCCTCCGTCTGCCCTGCACCGGGCGCATCGATTTCAACCTGATCGTCAAGGCTTACGAAATGGGAGCCGACGCGGTGCTGGTCTCCGGCTGCCATCCCGGCGACTGCCATTACACCTCGGGCAACTACCATGCCCGCAGGCGCTGGATGCTCTTCCGCGTGCTGCTGGAGGGGATTGGCTTTGACATGCGCCGCGTGCACTTCACCTGGATCTCCGCGGCGGAAGCCAAGAAGTTCCAGGAAGTGGTTATCGATATCACCGAACAGACGCGGGCCCTGGGACCGTATGGCGATTTCCGGAAACTCCTCGAGGCACCGGTATGCTGAACGACTTGAGACAGACGGCCCGCCAACTGCTGGCCGACAAGAAAGTGGACGTGGTCATCGGCTATGGCCAGGCTGACCCCGCGGGACCGGCCTACCCGGTCTTCATCACCCGGCCTGAGGATACCGAGCAACTGGTCTTCAACGACCGCTGCTACAACAACCTCACCACCTTCCTGACCCGCAAGGAGATCAGGGCCATGGGCCGGGCCGCCGTGCTGGTCAAAGGCTGCGACGCGAAGTCGGTGGTGGTCCTGGCGGTGGAGTCGCAGATCGATCGGCAGAGCGTGGTGGTCATCGGCATGGCCTGCAACGGCGTCGGTCAGCCGTCGCTGGCCAAGTGCCGCACCTGCGATGTGCACATGCCGCGTCACACCGACATGGTCATCGGCCAAGCAGCCGACCACGCGATCGAAGCCAAGGATCGTTACGCCGAACTGGCCGAGATGATGAGCAAATCGGCATCGGAACGGCTGGCCTACTGGGGCCAGGAATTGAGCCGCTGTGTCAAGTGCTACGCCTGCCGGCAAGTCTGCCCCATGTGTTACTGCGAGCGGTGCGTGGCGGACAAGAACCAGCCGCAGGTGATCAAGACGTCCGCGACTACCATGGGAAACCTAGCCTGGCAGATCAACCGGGCGTTTCACCTGGCCTCTCGCTGCGTCGGATGCGATGAGTGCACCCGGGCGTGCCCGGCGGGCATCAACCTGCGCCTGCTCAACCTGATGCTGGCCCAGGCGACGGAAGAGCAATTCGACTACCGACCAGGAATGGATAAGGACGCCCAGCCGGTGCTCGGCTGCTTCAGCGTCAAGGACAAGGAGTGCTTCATCAAATGAGTGAGGTCATCTCCGCACGAGCGTTGCGCGAACTGATCGGCGGCTGGCTCAAGGCCGGCATCCGCGTCGCCGGGCCACGCCGGGTGGCGACCGATCAAGTTGCATACGCATGGCTGGATCGGCCCGAAGACTGCCTGCTGGGCGGGTATATCCATCCGCACAACTCGATCAAGGAGTTCTTCTTCCCTCGGCACGAGTCGCTGTATGAATACCGCATCGAGGGCAAGAAAATCGCTTTGAAGAACCCGGAACCGCTGGCGGATGAGCGGATCGTGATCGGGGCCCGGCCGTGCGACGCGGCGGCCATGCCCATCCTCGACCACGTGTTCAACTGGGATTTCAAGGACCCCTTCTACAATCGCCGCCGCGAGCAGACCACCGTCGTGACCCTCGCCTGCCGCGAGCACGATCATGAATGTTTCTGCACCAGCGTCGGCCTGGGCCCGGACGCCGAGCGCGGCTCCGATGTGATGCTCTATGAGCTGGATGGCGACATGTATGAGGTCCGCTGCGTGACGGACAAGGGCGGTAATCTGATGGCCGGCCGCACGGAGACCTCACAACTTACCGGCAGTGTGCCGCCCGGACCGGCCAAGAAGTTCGACCTCGCCTACCTGCGCGAGACCATAGGCAGTAAGTTCGAGAGCCCGGTGTGGACCGAGGCGACGCTGCGCTGCATGGCCTGCGGGGCCTGCGCTTACACCTGCCCGACCTGTCACTGCTTCGATATTGTCGACGAGGGCAACGCCAGGGGGGGCATCCGGGCCAAGAACTGGGACGCCTGCCAGTTCCCTATGTTCACCCTGCACGCCTCGGGACATAACCCGCGAAACACCCAGCCGCAGAGACAGCGGCAGCGGGTGATGCACAAGTTCAGCATCTATCCCGATAAGTTCGGCGATGTGTTATGCACCGGCTGCGGAAACTGCACCCGGCATTGCTCCGTCCACCTGGGCGTGCAGACGGTGCTCGAGGCGGCGGAGAAGAGCTGGCGAAACGCTACCGTTTAACCGCGGGTCGCCGACCCGCGCGTCGAGGTAACACGATGTGCGCTTGTGAAGCCCGTGATAATACTGACAGCCTGGCGGACGGGACCATCAGCCGGCGGGAGAATATTTACCAGCCCTCGCTCATGGAGGTGCTGCAGGTCCGCCGGCAGAGCGCCGACGTCAAATCGGTGCGCCTGCGATTCAGCGACGAAGCAGAAGGCAAAGCTTTCTCCTTCAAGGTCGGGCAGTTCGGCATCTTCAGCCTCTTCGGCTACGGCGAGTCGGTCTTCAACATCTGCTCCAGCTCGAACTGGAAGGATTACATCGAGTTCTGCTTCCGCAAGACCGGCAGGGTCACCAATGCCTTGTGGAACATCGAAGAGGGCGACACGCTCGGGTTCCGCGGGCCCTACGGCAACTATTACCCCATGGACGCATGGCGCGGCAAAAACCTGATCTTCATCGGCGGCGGAATCGCCATGCCACCCATCCGCTGTGCCATCTGGTACGCCCTTGAGCAGCGGCAGGACTACGGCGATATCACCATCGTCTACGGAGCCCGCACGGTCGGCGACCTGGTCTACGCAGACGAACTGGACGAGTGGGCGACGCGCGAGCGAGTGCGCGTAGTGCGATGCGTGGACCCCGGTGGCGAAACCCCGGACTGGAAGGGTGAAATCGGCTTCGTGCCCACGGTGACCGAAAAGGCCGGCATCGCTGCGAGCAACGCCGTCGCCCTAGTCATCGGCCCGCCGATCATGATCAAGTACACCCTGCCGGTACTGGCCAAGATGGGTCTGGCCGACCAGGATATCTACACCAGCCTGGAAAACCGCATGAAATGCGGCGTCGGCAAGTGCGGCCGGTGCAACAGCGGGCCGGTCTACGTCTGCAAGGAAGGCCCGGTCTTCACCCTGGAACAGATCAGACTTCTGCCGGAAGACTTTTGATCCACACGCCGCGTGTGGAACAGACACCGCGTCATCAGCCGTAGCCGGTCACCACCCGATCTATCCGCCGCTTGCGGCTTCATGGGTGCCGTCTTGGTCTGCCACGAAGAGAACCGCAAGCTCCGGCTACGCCGGGTGGCCCGTCCCAACGGCAAGCAGGCGGAACTGCTGAACGCCCTGTCCTTATCTCTCCCGGAACGGCTCTGTGCCGATCGCGATATCACTGACGAGGCCAGCCTGGCCATTGCCCAGAGCAAGCCCTCGCAAATGTAGTGCAGACTTCTCGCCCCAATCAGCCCTGGCACCCCCGCCCCGCCCGATTCAATCCTCGGACTGCGCAACCTGGGCTAATGAATGTCGGACTGGGAGCGGATGACGAACTTGCGGTGGTTGATGTGGACGAGGCTGACGGTTT
>JAAYDF010000323.1 GCA_012729395.1 Phycisphaerae bacterium | reverse complement strand
CCGCCGTCGCATTCCGCGTTCATTCTACCTGCCGATCTACCGTGGGGATCTGCTGGCGTACCTGAAGCTTCAGGACGACATGGCGGACACGGTGGAGGATCTGGCGGTGCTGCTGACGTTGAAGCGGCTGCGTATGCCCGCGGCGCTGGTGGACAGCATTATGGAGCTGGTCAACCGAGTTCTGAGCACCTGCGATCTGTTGTTTCAGTGCACAGACCAGTTGGCGAGCCTGGTGGAGTCGGACTTCTCCGGACGTCGGAGCCAGGAGATCCTGGAATTTGTTGCCCAGGCGGAGCATGCCGAGTGGCGAGCGGACAAGGCCCAGTTTTCCGTGTCACAGCAGTTGTTCCAGCTCGAGGATGAGCTTCGGGCCACGGACATCATGCTGTGGTGCAATGTTTTCGTGGTGCTGGGCAAGCTGGCCAACACCGCGGACAACACGGCTGAACGGTTGAGGCGGATGCTGGTGCGCTAGCCGGCGATTGCCGCACGGGTCAACACAGAAGGATATCGTTCGACGGAGTCGATTGGAGTTTCGGACCGCATGGTGGAGTCGCTAACATCATTACTGGAGGGGATGCCGCCTTTCTTCATTATGTCCGGCCTACTCGCGGTGGGTATGTTGATCTGGAACACGGTGGAGGTAGGCAGAAATGACGCGACCAACCTGGTCAACGCGGTGATCGGCTCGGGCGTCCTGCTACGTCGGGCCGCGGTGCGCCTAGCGGGCATCGGCGTAGTCATCGGGGCCACGGCGGCCTCTCCAGTGATTGAGACGACCCGCGACGGCATCTTTGCGCCTCAACACCTGACGATCGAGCAGGCGGTTGCTGTTTACGTGACGGTCTACATCGTCGCGACCATTCTGCTGTATGGTTACTCGTCATTCGGCATGCCGGTGAGCACGACGGCTTGCTTGGTATTCGCGTTGATGGGTGCCTCGTTCGCGATGGGCGGATTCTCCATCGTCTACTGGGGTATGGCAACCACGGTGGTCAGCGCCATCGTCTGCTCGATCTTCATCAGCGGGATTGCCGGCTTCATGATTCAGCGAGCCGTTCGGGGTGCGGTTCGCGACCGCGGGGACCGCTTGGAGGTGCTGCGTATACACGGCGGCTGGATCGGTGGCGGTATCCTCACCAGCCTGACGTACTTCATGGTGCTGAACGGCATGCCCGGACTGTTCAAGCTGATCCCGATCCTGGACGCTGGCAAGACCTGGGTGCATGAGGCGCCTTCGCGGATTGCGGTGTTCATCTTCACCCTTTGGGCAGGCTACGCGTTGATCATCCAGCTCCTGCTGAGCTTGCGGGGCGAGCGTTTCGCCCGGCGTCTATTCCCCATGCTGGCGATCTTCGGAACCGTGTGCATGGGATTCGCGTTCGGGCAGAACGACTTGGCCAATTGCGCATCCCCGGGACTGTCCGCCCTGCACCTGATCTTCCACTGGAATAAAGATGTGTCCGTCGGCACGGACGTTGAAATCCACTGGATCTTTCTGTTCATATGCGGTCTGCTGCTGTTGGCGGGCATGAACACCAAGAACGCGACCCGCGTGACTCGTGCCGCGGTAAACACCGGCAGCCAAGGCAACACCGTGCGGCTCTACGCCCCCCAATGGTGCATCAACATCGCCCGGTTCCTGCTCCAGTTTCGCAAGCCGGCGCCCATTCTCGCTCCGGTGGCGATCAAGGCCCCGACCGGGAAGCGAGCACATTACGACGCGACGCGGGCTTGCGTCATCCTCGCGGTCGGCGGATGCGTCATCGCGACGGCCTCCAGTTTCGGGCTGCCAATTTCGACCACCTATGTATCCTTTGCCACAGTCTTCGCCACGGGCATGGCCGACCGCGTCCTGCAGCGAGGCGACGCCGACCTGAAACTCGCCCGGACCATCTGGGTAGTCTTCAGTTGGTTCATTTCCGCAATCATCGCGGCGGTTGCCTCCTGCCTCGTGTGCCTCGTGGTTCACGGGCTCGGCCCCACGGGCATTCTCGTCAGCGTGGGCGGCAATCTTGTGCTGCGCTCCTATTTGCGCAAACGCGGCGATGCCCAGGAAGAGCGCATCCGCAAACAGGCCCGCGATCGCCGTCACCCGGAGGACTTCGCCGAGTACGACGACTGAGATTCAAGATTGGCCACGAGAAGCCGTGGCCTCCCCCCGCGGCAGGCATGCCCGCATCCTCCCAGAGCCAAACCACAAGCAAGCGTTAAGATTGTGCTAAGATTGATTTGGACCCATTGTGGCCGGCAGCAAACCACCTATAGAATCGCGATCGATGAAGAGCCGATGCGGCTCTCGCGAGTCTCTCAGGGTATGCTCGGTCGGTGGATCAACCACCTCTTGCGAAGGGAGTGCCGGCGATGGGCATATTCGATCGTTTTCAGGAGTCACCGTTCGGCCCGTTGAATGAGCACATGCAGCGAGTCAAGGAGTGCGTGGCTCTGGTTCGGCCGATGTTTGAACTCGTCCGGGACGAGAACTTCGACGGGCTCAGTGCTCTGACGATGCAGGTCTTCAAGACCGAACACGAGGCGGACAAGATCAAGACCGAGATCCGCCGTCGCATTCCGCGTTCATTCTACCTGCCGATCTACCGTGGGGATCTGCTGGCGTACCTGAAGCTTCAGGACGACATGGCGGACACGGTGGAGGATCTGG
>JAAYDF010000027.1 GCA_012729395.1 Phycisphaerae bacterium | reverse complement strand
AGCGCATCGCCGCGGAGATGCGCAGCACCAAGGCTTTTGATCGCGTCTGGACGGATGGATTCGGCAACCTGTTCGGCCAAGTCGGCAAAGGCCCGCGGGCTATCGCCATCGACGCGCATGTGGATACTGTGGGTGTGGGCGACCGCAGCGAGTGGAAGCACGACCCGTACGCGGGCCGTGTCGCAAGCGGACGCGTCTGGGGCCGGGGCGCCGGCGACCAGGAGGGTGCCGTCGCTCCCATGGTGTACGCCGCACGCATCATCCGCGATCTGAACATCCCGCTTGATGAGTACTCGCTGTATATGGTCTTCACGGTGCAGGAGGAAGACTGCGACGGCCTCTGCTGGCAGTACATCGTGCGCGAGGACGGTTTCCGCCCGGAGGTCGTCGTAGTCACCGACTCGACCGACTGCCGCATTCTGCGGGGCCAGCGCGGCCGCATGGAGATCGGCGTGACCGTCAAGGGCCGTAGTTGCCACGGCTCCATGCCGCACAAGGGCGACAACGCCGTGCACAAGATGGCCCGCGTGGTCAGTGAGATCGAGGCCCTCAACGGCAGGCTGGCCGAAGACCCCTTCCTGGGCAAGGGCACCGTTACCGTGACCTACATCAACTGCAAGACGCCGTCGCTGTGTGCCGTGCCCGATGAGGCGTTCATCCACCTCGACCGGCGGCTGACGGCCGGTGAGACCGAGGCCTCCGCCCTGCGCGAGGTGCGCGACGCCGTCCGCCGGGCCGGGGTCAAAGCCCGCGTCGAGACCCGTACCTACGAGCGGCCCAGCTACACCGGCCTGGTGTACCCGACCCGTAGCTACTTCCCCACTTGGGTCGAGCGTGAGGATGCCCCGCAGGTCCAGGCCGCCGCGGTAACCTACCGCGAGCTGTTCCGCCGCCGTCCGCGAATCGGCCGCTGGACCTTCAGCACCAACGGTGTATCCATCAACGGCATGTTCGGTATCCCCTGCGTCGGGTTCGGGCCGGCCGAGGAGAGCGTCGCTCATACGGTCAACGATTCCGTGGCCATCGAGCAGCTTGTGCAGTGTGCCGCCTTCTACGCCGCGTTCCCGTCGGTCTACTGCGACATGAAGCGGAGGACGAATTGAGGCAACATTCTTGACCATGGGATATTCTCTCTCCCATCTGAGTCCATCTGAGTCATCTGTGGGCACTTCGTTGGACTTTTTGCCCACAGATCACGCAGATGGACACAGGTGAATCGGAGGTGGGGTACAGCGATACGGTCGGTGCGGGACGAGTACCTGCATGAACCACAAAGTCGGAGACGAGCTATGTCTAGCCTGAAGGGCAAAGACTATATTGAAACGCAGGATCTGAGCTGGGGCGAGTTGGACGCGCTGCTCGAGCTTGCGGATGAGCTGAAGGCCAAGTTCCACCGTGGCGAAAAGACGCGGCTGTTGCCGGACCAGACGATCTTCCTGCTGTTCTTCGACAACAGCACGCGGACGCGCAACGCCTTTGAGGCCGGGGCCACGCAGCTCGGAGCCCACGCCCACTTTCTCGATTCCAAGCTCAGCCAGATCTCGCACGGCGAGACCGCCTACGACACAGGTAAGATCCTCGGCTCGATGGGCCACGGCATCGCCATCCGCCACGACCTCATCCTGCACGAGGGCAACAAATTCATGCGCCAGGTGGCCGAGGCGACCGACGTGCCGGTCATCAACATGCAGTGCGACGTGGACCATCCCACGCAGACGTTGGCGGACTTGCAGACCATCCGTGAACTCTTCGGCAAAGGCGACCTGCGCGGCCGCAAGATCGCGGTCTCCTGGGCCTACTCGCCGTCGTACGCCAAGCCGCTCTCGGTGCCGCAGGGGCTGATCACGCTGATGACCCGGGCGGGGCTGGACGTGGCCCTGGCTCATCCGCCGGGCTATCGGCTCATGGACCAGACGCTGGAGGCGGCCCGCAAGAACGCCCGCGAGGCGGGTACCAAGTTCGAGATCGTCGAGGACATGGATGCCGCGTTCGCCGACGCCGACATCGTCTATCCCAAGAGCTGGGGGCCGTACGACCTGATGATGCGACGCCGTGACGCCGCCGACGCCGGGCAGATGGCAGCCATCGAGAAGGAAATGCTGGCCATGAACGCCCGCCACAAAAACTGGATCTGCGACGAGCGGCGGATGAAGCTGGCGAAGGGGACGGCAGTGCACATGCACTGCCTGCCCGCCGACCGCGGCGCCGAGGTCACCGACGCGGTCTTCGACGGCCCGCAGTCGGTCGTCTTCCAGGAAGCCGAGAACCGCCTGCACACCGCCAAAGCGATCATGGCTGCGACCATGCGCGAACGGCCGTTCTGATCCTCAAACCTGTTCACGCGAGTGAGGCGCCATAGTCCAAAGCCGCCTTGATATCTTCTCGCCGGAGGGTCGGGTAGTCGGTGAGCAACTGCTCGATGGTGTCACCGCAAGCCAGCATCCGTACGATTGGGTGAACCGCAATACGGGTGCCGCGAATACACGCTTGCCCGTGGCAGATATGCGGATCAATCGAAATGCGCTCGTGCATAAGCCACCCTCAGTGTCCCTGTTTCCGCACGATTTACCTATTAGACGCTCTGGGTCGCCAGTACTCACATCGGCGCCTGGGCTTGCCTCTTCGCGGGGACCGGGTACAAACTACGCTTGTGCGACCGAGGCGTCTGTAACGGAGGACGGATCATGCAGCCATTGCCGCAGCGGGTACGGGTCGGATGGGTAGGCACCGGGGTGATGGGCGCCGCCATGTGCGGGCATGTCCAGGCCGGCGGCCATGCCGTCACGGTCTTCAACCGCACGCGAGCCAAGGCCCAGCCACTCCTGGATGCGGGCGCCCGCTGGGCCGACTCCGCCGGCGAGGTCGCCCGCGACGCCGACGTGGTCTTCACCATGGTTGGGTTCCCCAATGATGTCCGCGAGGTCTACCTCGATCCCGGCGGCATCCTGTCCGTCGCCCGGCCGGGCTGCATCCTTGTCGATATGACCACCACCGCGCCGACCCTCGCCCGGGAGATCCACGAGGCCGCCCAGGCCAAAGGCATGCACGCCCTCGACGCTCCCGTTTCCGGCGGCGACGTCGGGGCCCGCGAGGCCCGCCTTTCGATCATGGTCGGCGGTGAACGTGAAACCTT
>JAAYDF010000322.1 GCA_012729395.1 Phycisphaerae bacterium | reverse complement strand
CGGCAGATCCTCGATATCCTCTGTTTGAACTTGTCGCTCGACGGCGCAACTCTCGTTCCCACAATGAGAAAGCCCTTCGACCTGTTGGCCGAAGGGCTCATTTCCAAGGATACTCGGGGCGACTGGACACCGGTAGAACCGTTCCTGGCGGGTGTGGCGGGGCTGGAGGGGCATATCCGGCAAGCTCTGGTACGGCTGGCGACGGGGTAGCCGGGCCGGGGGGGCTGCAGGCAGGCCAGCGGGAAAGGGGCGCGAACGAGCCGGAGGTGGTGTCACCTACTCGGAGCGGGCGACAACCGACAGGCGAAGTGACCGTCGGGCGGGAGTGGCTGGGCCGTCTGGCCGTAGGCTGCGAAGTCCTCGATCGATTCGAGAACCTGGGTGACCCCCGGCCACGCCGGCGATTCGTCACAGGTTACCTCGTCTGCGACCTCGTGGAGCTGGTCAGCGAGCGGGCGGGCTCCGCTGTCCATTGGGTGGGCAGCGTTTGCAGACCGGAAGCGGCGGCATACACGAGCGACTGAGTAAAATAGGATCCTATTCGCAGCTTCTAGCCCCCCCCGGATCCTTGCGAAGGATATCCGCTTCGATGATGTGGCACTTCAGACTGGAGTCCTTGACCTCAAGCCGCAATCTCTCAGCTTTATTCAGGACGTGCCCATTCGCGCAGGTGATTGGCACAAATCGTGCGTATGGGT
This sequence comes from Phycisphaerae bacterium, assembly GCA_012729395.1. GTDB lineage: Bacteria > Planctomycetota > Phycisphaerae > UBA1845 > PWPN01 > JAAYDF01. The sequence continues at coordinate 9,969 of JAAYDF010000322.1, read as the reverse complement.
TGTCGAGTGAGACAACAGCAGGGTCGAACTTATCAAATGGCTTGATAGACGACTTCAAACCTATGTGACGCTGTTCAACGTCAGAGAAATCAGTGCACAGAGTGTCCGTCTCACAGGCCATGATCTCCGCTGGGTACCAGCATTCCTCAAAAAGTATCTTGGCGCGCATTGTCTCCAAGTACAAATGGGCAGGTCGCTCTGAAGTGTTCCCAATGCGAACCAGTGCGAATAACACTAGCCTCTGCGGCGTCCCGGTATTGCCGGTATTCCCGGTAAAATGGTAGGACACAAAGAGGCGAAGGCGGGGCCTACGCTTGATCCAGTAATTATAGCCATTGATCACCAAGGCAAGTACGCCTGACAACGCACCCAATAGTGACAGTGACAATGCGATCCAATAGGATTGATTCATGCTCTTATACTCCGGTGTCCTGATTCGGCCTGAGTTGGAGAGTAGGGTCACGCGCCTTACGGAAATCCTCCCGCCGTCCGGGCTTTGCCTTTGTGGGAGGCATAGGAGCATATTCCAAGTACTGAAGTAGCACACATTGCCTCCGTTTCGACGGCAGTCCGCCGCTCATGGCTCGCAACTGGACCACGGCAATCAGATAGTGAACACCTTCAGCACCTCGTCGCCGTAGTGGTTGATGACCTTGACTGCGATTTTGCCGCTGGCCGGCGGGTCGAACGGGCGGCTGGTCGTACTGTAGAGGGCCGACCAGGCGGCCTCGTCGATCTCGGCCCGCAGGGCACGCTTGAGCTTGTTGTAGGGCTCGTCGGCTCCGGTGAAGTAGGCGTGGCGGACAAAGAAACTCTCGCCGTTGTAGTCCGTGTCGATGAACCAGCAGGCGATATCGTCCGTCGATGAGTTGCGGATCGCCCCGGTGGTGGGGTCGTACACGTCCACGCCTTTGATCTCGACGGTCAGCTTGCCGTCCTTGCCCCTGCAAATGTCCACGTCCGGCTCGCCGAAGACCATGAACAGGTTGCCGGCCCCGGTCTTCTTGAGCAGCTCGTCGCCCATGGCCAGGTCGGGGTTCATCTTGGTCGGCAGGACGGTCAGCTTACCGTAGCGCTTCACCTCCTCCGAGACGTGCGGGTCAAAGGCGAACCCGCAGACGATGAGCAGGTCGAAGCCCACGCCCTGGACGGCTTCCTTGGCGGCCTCCTTGACCTGCTGCGGGCCGACCGTTCCGTGCTCCGGGCCGATGGACACCGCGACCCGCCGGACCGCCGGCGAGCCGCCGGTGCCGGATTCGGTGTATTCGCCCGTCGCGTGCAGCCAGGTACCGGCAAACGGGTCCAGCCGGTCGAAGCTCAGCCGCTCCGCCTTCCGCGTATTCTGCACGCCGGCCTTGCGCAGGTTGTCCAGGATCATGCCGACGAAGTCCTGCTGCTTGTGGGCCTCCTCCTCGGTGACCGTGCCGTTCAGGTCTTCGTCGGCGGTGGACAGCACGCGATGCGGCGACAGGCTCTCGACGGTGAACGGCCCCGAAACCCGCACCCGTTTGTTGTCCTCGTAGGGCTGGTCGTAAAGTGTCTCCGTCTCCGCGTGCCGGGCGATGGCCGCGTCGATCTGCTCGCGGGTCATCCCTTCCTTGATGTCCGGGTTGTTGGCGATGCTCTTGAGCGTCACGTGCGGCACGCGCTTGTAGACAAACCCCTTGCGGATATCGTCCTCGGTCGCGTAAGGCGGGGGCATCTGTCCGGTCAGTTCCGCTTCCTTCTTGAGCCCCTCGGGCGAGTCGGCCAGCAGGTAGTATGGGAACTTCGCAGCCATTAGCCGCGTCCGCGCCAACGCCAGGGCCACCCGGCTGGTGTCGCAGGTGATCCACCGCCGGCCCCACTGTTCGGCAACATAGGCAGTCGTGCCGCTTCCGCACGTCGGATCAAGCACCAGGTCGCCGGGATCGGTGGTCATCAACAGTGCTCGCTCGATGACTTTCGTGGTTGTTTGAACTACATAGGTCTTGTCAGCCATAAAACTCGAAGCTGTGTCTGTCCACATGTTCCCGAGTTTCATTGCAGGAAAATCATCGACGTATCGAATAAACCCGAGCCTGTTCTCTGTAGCTTCAAGCCGCATAGCAGCCCTTAGCCGCTCAATACCATCGCGATGCGTGCTCCATTCCCTTGTCCCGGGCAGAAACTCGCGGCCATCGAACTGGATAGGGTAGTACCCTGTCCTTGCGGTTCGGACACGGGCGGATGTCAGATCGCCGAGAGCATAAAGACGTGCCCCTTCTGGCACGTCACCCTGAAACTCCTTCTTCGTCGCAACACGCCGGGTACCATCCTTGAGTTCGATGTTCCTGTAGATCGCCGGCAGCTGATCTTCATAATCCTTGCCGAGGAACAATCGCCTGAACTTTAGCCGTTCCGTGTTGCGGGCGTACCAGATCAAGTAGTCACAGACTGATGGCATGTTTTGATCTGTTGCACCACTCGATTTGCCGAACGCAATGAGACTTACACAGTTCTCACTCCCAAACACCTCATCCATCATGCAGCGGACGAGATGGACGTTCTCGTCGCCGATCTGGACGAAGATGGAGCCGGTTTCGGTGAGCAGGTCGCGGGCGACGGTGAGGCGGTCGCGGAGATAGGCCAGGTAGGAATGGATGCCGAGCTTCCAGGTGTCGCGGAAGGCGCGGACCTGTTCGGGCTGGCGGGTGGCGTCCTCGGCCTTGCCGTCCTTCACGTCGCGCTTGCGGGTGGAGACCTGCCAGTTGGAGCCGAACTTGATGCCGTAGGGCGGATCGAGGTAGATGGTCTGGACCTTGCCCTTGAGGCCCTCCTTCTCGGCCAGACTGGTCATGACCAGCAGCGAGTCGCCGAGGATCATGCGGTTGGCCCAGTTCTGCTCGTGGTGGTAGAAGTCCACGCGCTGGTCGAACGCCTCGGGCAGGCCGTTGAAGTCGGCGAAGAGGTCCAACTGCCGGCCCATGCCGGTCTCGGCCGCGGTCTTCGCCTCGGCCACCGCCTGGGCTTCCCGCCGCACGTCCTCGACGAGCACCTGCGGGTGGATCTTCTCCTGGATGTAGACCGGCACCACCGGGACGGCCAGGTCGGCACGGTCCTGCTCGTCCTTGCCCTGCCAGACAAGCTGCGGGTCCAGCGACGGATCCCGCGGATAGAGCATGGCCTTGGGGGCCGCCTCGTCGTCGGCCACAAAGTCGCGCAGCTCCTCCGTCGGAATGTTCGCCCGCTTGTCCTTGTGGCGGATGGAGTGGACGGGGGTGGGTCCGGCAGTAGTTTTATTGGGTCCCGCTTTGCTACGTGCCATTCTGTGATTCCTCCATCAGCGATTCGCGGCCAACACGGGGAGCGGGAATGAGTGCGGCCTAGGCACGCGGACGACGGGCATCTCGTCCCAGGTGCGCCCTTCAAGCACTCGGCCTGTACGTTTCTTGTTGACACCACCCCACTGTTTGAAGAAGAACGGTACCCGCGCCCGACGACATTGATTTCGAATATCGACCACCCACTCCGGGCTCATCGGCCGGGCACCGGGACCCGATTCTCCTCCGACGATCGCCCAGTCGATGCCTTCCAGGTTGAGTTTCGGAAGGGGACCAAGCAGCGGTTCAAGAGACAGGAACTTGACGCAAGCCCGGGTTTTCCGCAGGTGGTCGATACGACAAGTGTAATCCTGGTTCTCAACGCTCACGCCCATCCAGATGTGGGGTTCCCAAGGCAGGTCAGGATCAAGCTCCCGCAAACGATCCGCACGCTTCGTCAGTATCTGGTACTGATGCCAATTGGCTTTCCGCATGACCTGGAAGGTTTGCAGGATAAACTCGACAGGGACATCCTTATGGAACAAATCACTCATCGAGTTGACGAAGATGCGCTGCGGTTTCTTCCAAGACAAGGGCAGTTCGAGTGCATGTGGATGGAGCGTCAGCTTGAAGCCGTTGACGTAGTTGGGCTGCCCCATAGCCTTGAGCCGTTCGGCCATGCGTTCGGCATAACAGTTCTTGCAGCCGGGGCTGATCTTCGTACAACCGGTGATAGGGTTCCACGTGGATCCGGTCCATTCTATGGCGGAATGTGTGCCCATCCTTTAGCCCTCCACTCCAAATGTAATACGAACATCGTCCGGGAATGTACCTTTGCGTCTCGTCTTGCCTTCTGGCTTGGCAGCGGTGAGCATTCCTTGTTCCTCCATCCGCTTGAGGACAACCTTATAATTGCTGTCAACGTAGGGACGACCGACGGAGTGTGCTTGATAGAGGTCACGGAAGGAGATCGTCCTGCCGGAGTACTCCTGGAGGAGCATGCCTTCGAGGTCGTCCAGAGGGCGGTTTAGCTCGAAGAGCGTGGGGAATCGTGCGTCAGCGGGGTTGTATTCGAAACTGGCAACCCCCTGCTCCGCTTTTGAGCTTTCCTTCGCCATGATCTTCTTCATGATGTCGTAACCAAGAAAATGCTTCGTGACGAAGATCAGGTGATGACTTGTCCTCTCGTTAGGGCGACGAAAGCGGAACGGCAGCACGGATCGCTTGCCATCGGGATTGAGTGCCTTGGATAGCCTTTCGACAATCAGAAGCTCGCGTTCAGCGGGGTCCATCGGATCAAGTTGTTCGCGCAATGCGTCGGCCTGGATGCCAAATAGAGCGTCCATATGTTCGCGCACAGCCGCGTTCCCCAGCCCCATGTTAATGCGATTATAGTTGAAGAAGAACACACACTCACATGCCCAATCCTTGACTACAGCATTGACCAGCCGCAAGGAAAGGCCTTTATACCCCCATGGGTCAACAAAGAAGAGCGTCGGCACGAGCTGCATTTTCTCAAAACGCTTCACGATTTTGTCGCCGACCTCTTCATTCATCACCATCGGCTCGTGCTTGAGTGTTTTGACATTTGGCAGGCCGTCGATAGCGGCCTCTAGCGCACGGATCGCGGCTGCGTCACGGTCGTTGAAGAGGGTCACGAGACGTTGGGACATCACCGGATTCTGAATGGCCCTCTGGAGGATCAACAGCGGCGTTGACATCGTGCCATCCTTATACCGCCCCGGCCCGGCGAAAAGGTCTATGTACGCGATGCGGTCGGAGCGTTGAACCCGTGTGATAACGGTGGCCCAGGCGAAGAAGTAGTCAGCTACAATCTTCGCCTTGATCTGTGATTGCTCCCTGGATTCCTCAAAAAACTTCGTCATCAGCGTACCTTTCCGACAGTCTGCAGAATTGTAGTCATCGCATCCCACGGGTCATGAATCTCGACGAAGGCCCAGCGCCCGAAGCCGCCGTGGTTGTTGACGGCGGGCACCCAGAGCGTGCGGGCGGTGGCAACCTTGGCGGCCTTGTCCTTCTTCTTCTCGCCGGTGACCTCGATCAGGAGGTTCAACGGGTTGTCCGGGCCGTGGCCGTCATCCATGACCGCGACGAAGTCGGGCGTGTACTGATGCTCCTCGCCGTTGAGCGTGTAGGGGATGGTGAAGCCCAGGCAGTGGTTTTTGACATAGCGCAGCACCGGCAAGTCACCGTCCTCCAGCGTCTGGGCGAGCTTCTGCTCCCAGGAATCGGTGTCGGCGACGATATGCGAGACGTGGCACTTGTCGGGGCGGGTCGCATAGACCGGGCGGGTGGTGTCGAAATCGACGTAGCGGGTCGAGCCCAGGGTATCGTAGGGCCGCAGAATAGGCAGCAGGCGCGCCGGGCCGCTGGTGGCCTCTCCGCCCTTGACGATGGCTTTGTAGACGCGGTCGGCGGCGTCGTGGGCGAACTGAATGAGCAGGAGCAACTGCGGGAAGGTGTTGTCCTTGAGCGTGACGCATTCGGCCAGCCAGCGCTTGACGATGGCCAGGAGCTGCGGGAAGAGCCAGATCTGCACCTCGCGGTCGAAGTGATGATGCTTCGGGCGGTCGGCGTGTTTCTCGCAGTCGCTGCGGAAGTACTTCTCGAGGGTCAGCTTGGCCAGCAGGAAGGCGACCTCGTTGGGCCGGCGGCGTTTGAGGTCGTCCAGGGTGTGGATGCTGGTCTCGCCGACAATGGGAGCGTTCTCAGTCTTGGTGGGGATGTCCGCGGTGGTCAGGGCCAACCGGGAATCCTGGTCGAAGATCGGGCTGGGCAGACGTTCGCCGCTGATGTCGTATCGGTAGCCCAGCAGGCGGGGGAAGGTGACCTCGCAGGCGATGCGGGCGTCCAGGGCGCGGACTCTGGTGGGCAGCGGGCCGGGTTTCGGCTCCTTGGTGGCCCCGCTGCACGGGATGAATGAGAACGGCACCCCGTAGACCTCGGCGTATTCGGGCTCGAAGACGCCGCGCTCGTTGGCCGCGTAGCTCATGCGGCGCAGCCCTCGACCGACCACCTGCTCGCAGAGAAGCTGGGTCCCGAAGGCCCGCACGCCCAGGATGTGGGTGACCGTGTTGGCGTCCCAGCCTTCGGTGAGCATCGAGACGCTGACCACGCATTTGATGTGCTCGCCGAGCTTGCCGGGCTTGCCGATGGTGTTCATGACCTCGCGGAGCAGGTCTTCGTCGGTCAGGTTCTCGGCGTCGCGGCCGGGAAAGCGGGCGCGGTACTCGTCCTTGAACTCGTCGATCTCGCGGGCGGCGATCTTCTTGAAATCGTCGCTCATGGCCTCGCCGGACTCAAGCTGCTGGCTATCCACGAGGACGGTGTTGGGCCGATGCAGCCAGCCGCCCCGGCCGTCATCGTTGCGGAAGATGGGCAAGGCACCGGCCTGGACGATGGTCCGGTCGTCGAGCTGTTTCTCCCAGCCGGCGATGTAGTCGGAAATCAGCTTCGAGACGTTCGTATTGTTGCACACGACGATGAAGACCGGGGGGGTGATGCCCTTGGCCTGGGCGTCGGCGTTCTGTTCCCAGAGCCGGTAGTACTTCTCGTAGTTGCTGTAAAGGCTGTGTAGGGCTCCCTGCAACTCGGCGGGCAGCTTCGGTTCACCGCTGACGGCCTCGGTCTTGCGGCCTTTGCGGGGCAGGTCCTCGCGGATGCGGAGCCACAGGTCGCGGTAGGTGGGCTGCTCACCGGTCATTGAATCGTCGGCCACGGGGACGCGGGGAACCTTGACGATACCGGCCTCGATGGCGTCGATGAGCGAGAAGTCGGAGACGACCCAGGGGAACAGCAGGGCCTCGGAGTAACCGGACCCGCGCAGGAAGAAGGGGGTGGCGGAGAGGTCGTAGATGGCCTTGACGCCGATCTTGCCTTTCACCGCCTCGATGCCAGATATCCAGACGCGGGCCTCCTTCTCGCGCTGCTGGGCTTCCTTCCGCTCGTCGGCGGTGAGCTTGACGTTCTCACCGTCGGGCTTGCGGCGGTAGCAGTGGTGGGCCTCGTCGTTGATGACGATGATATTCCGCTTGTTGCCCAGTTCGCGGCAGACCCGGCGGACCATCTGGTCGGGCGTTTCGGTGAATGGGCCGTCCGCCCCCTGGGCAAGGATGCTCTTGGTGAGCTTGCCGGCGACGACCTTCTCGCGGAACAGGAAGGCGTGAAAGTTGGTGATGAGGATCTTGGCCTTGGCCAGTTCCTCCAGATTGTGGGCCGGCAGGATGTCCCGCTGCCGGTAGTAGTTCTGGGGGTCATTGGGCAGCAGCACGCGCAGCCGGTCGCGGATGGTGATGCCGGGGGTGACGATCAGGAACGTATCCGAGAAGCGGGCGTCCTGGGGGTTGGCGAGCTTGTTCAGTGCGTGCCAGGCAATGAGCATGGCCATGACGACGGTCTTGCCGGAGCCGGTGGCCATTTTGAAGGCCATCCTGGGGAGTCCGGGGTTGGCTTGGTCGTTCGCGTCGCGAAGCTCGTTCTCCATCCAGGCGTCGCCGTATTTCCTGGCGACCTCGGTGATGTAGATGGCGGTCTCCAGGGCCTCGATCTGGCAGAAGAAGAGCTTCCGCTCGCGCTCGGGATGGGTCCAGTACTGGAGCAGCCGGGCGGTGGTAGGGGTAATGCCGACGTAGCCGCCTTCCCGCCAGAGGTTGACGCGTTGACGGATGCGGTTGACGACCTTGTTCTCCTCGATGCGGTCCTTGGTCCATTCGGTGTCGAACACGAGCTGGCCGGAGCCCTTCTTGCGCGGCTGGGCGATGGGAACGAAGTATGAGCTGACCCGCCGGCCCTGGACGATCTCGTTGGTGATACCCTCGTCGGTGAACCTGAAGTGCCGGGTGGGCTCGGCAAAGGGCGAGTTGAGAATGGGGTTTTCGATCACCACCTGGGGCATAGGGTCGGTTCCTAGAGTGGGCTATCTCGACCTACTCGCTCGGCAGACTCCTCCGGGCCGCGCGGCCCGATTGTACAGGCGGGGAGCGGGGTGCACCAGCAGGTTAGGCTTGATACCGACTTGCGGCGGGCCGACGGGTCGGTTCCGGCCGGAGCGTGGTGGCGTCGCCGGGGGGCAAGAACGGCGGGGTGGGCTCCTGGTCCTCAGTTGATGTACCTGAGGGGGCCTGGCGAGCCCCTGAAGTTCCGTCGCCTCGGCGTCGGCCTCACCCAGGATGCCCGAAGGGCTCCGGGCCGACGCCGGGGCGACGGAACGTAAGGGGCGGCCCCTGCAAGTTCCGGAGCCGAGGCCGAGGCCCTCCCTTCTTCTGGGCAAAGTGGCCCGTGGCAGAAGCCACCTCGTCGAGGGACAGAATGCGTGCGTCCACTGTGCGTGCCGGGAGCGGAGAAATCGCATACCTTGTGGGCATGGCGTCCGTGTTCAAACTGACTGTTCATCGTTGGGCTTGTCTCAACGGGCTCAGTATCTATTCCGCGGTACTCGCACATCAGGCGGTTCTGTCGGCGGAGCGAGTCTGGAAGCTGTCCGTGTGCCTGCGCGAAGGGGGGTTCGACCGGTTGCTGCCGAAGCGCCCGGATGCCGACCGGTGGCTTGGGATGTACCGAAACCATCGGGGGGTGCTCACGAAGGGCTGGAACGCGATGGAGCGTCCGGAGAAGGGTGTTCCGGGTGCCGGGACGGTGTTGGCGGAGAGTCGGCTGGTGAGTCATGAAGCCCAGCACCATTCGGAACGGTTCAAGAAGCGACTGCAAGGGCAGTTAGCGTTGGTGTCCGAAGGCCGGCTAAGAAGGCTGCTACGAGTGGGGTTCAGGCAGGCTCACAAGTCATACAAGCGGCATTTGGAGGAGGTGGCGGCGGAGATCGCCGGGCGGCCTGCGGACGAGGATTTGTCCCGGGTGGGTGAGTCCCTGGCCACGGTCCCGGAGTTCTACTTCCTGCTGCGCGTGTGGCTGCCGTGTCTGTTCGAGTACTGCACCTTCCCCGGGGAGTTGCTCAGGCAGGCCCGGCAAGGCGACGAGGACGCGATCGAGAAACTTCTGCGGCTCGATGACCTGGCGATACACGACCGGGGCATTCAGGCGTGGGTCAACGGCGAAGGGGGGCCGCAACGGCTGGCCCGGCTCGGGGACGCGAGCAAGTGGGCGGCGAAGCTTCCCGCCGGGCAGAACAGCGCGTGGCACTTCAAGCAGTGCGTCGGGGGGCTGATCTCGGCTATGTCGCAAAAGACCTTCTACGTCCTGGATCGCTGGGGGTTGAAGCCGACGCCGCTGGAATCGCCGCGGATCATGGATCTGTTCGACGCGCTGTACCGGGACAGGGAGGGCAGGAAGCAGGCGGTGATGACGGCCCCGGATTTCGCCGAAGTGAATCCGGAGTCCTGGGCCAAAGCGGTGCAGCGGTACCGGAAACAGTGGGACCGCTTGCTGTTCGCAGACCTGCCGGACAAAACCAGTCGGGGGTAAATGTCCGGGTGCCGACCACCTCGCGGGTCTACTCTGGCCCGCATGAGTGAACCAACGGAAAAGCTGAACGGGCGGTGCCAGGAACCGCAGGACACGACGGCGGCGGGGCCGACGGGGGCCCCGCGCCCCGAAGCGGGGAGCGGCGGCCCCGCCGCCGATGGGACCATGGCGTCGTCTGTAACACGCCATGGTCAAATTTCAGAGGAGAGAGTCGAGGGGGCGGCAAGTTTCACGCATTCGCTGCTGGCGG
>JAAYDF010000321.1 GCA_012729395.1 Phycisphaerae bacterium | reverse complement strand
GTGAAGAGCACCATCAGGTCGGCGCCTTCGAGGGCCTCCAGGCCGGGGATGTTGTTGCCGATCACCGGGTCGATCTCCCCCGTTTCCTCGTTGATCGCGCACAGCACCGTGCACTTGAAGCCGTGATGGACTGCGAGGATCTTGGCGAGCATCGGCATCGATTCTTCCGAACGGTACTCCTCGTCGCCCGTGACGAAGACGATGTGTTTGCCCTGGCCGGGGCCGGCTTTGCCATCGAACGTGATCCAGTGCGCCTCCGAGGCGAACAGAGGACTCGTGTGGCCTGCGAATACGGTGACGATCAGGGTCAGCAGGCATGTCTTGGATGTGGTCATAATCCGTACCTCCTTAATCGGGCCTGTTTTTGGCAGATGATTATAACATCCAGCCTGCGCCCGTGCACGCGCCGTATTGTCGTGAGGCGCCACGGAAATCCTCTTTCCGTCACCTGCAAACCGCCCTCGAAAAAGGTTGACAGGGCATGGCGCGGCCGGTAGAAGGGACATGAATCGGCCGCGTAGGGGGCAGCCGGCCGTGGTTGCCCCGGGCAGGCACAGGGGCCTGCTCCCGCCGCCAGGAGCCAGGACACTATGGCCATCATCAGCAATTCTTTTCGAGGACGCCCATGAAGACTGGATTCAATCTCTTGCTCTGGACCCCCTTCGTCACCGAGGAGCATTTTGGCATTCTGGGAAAACTCAAAGCCACCGGTTACGACGGCGCGGAAATCCCGCTTTTCGCCGGCGACCCCGCGCACTACAAGAAAGTGGCCAAGGCCCTGAAGGACAACGGCCTGAAGTGTACGACCTGTACCGTCATGCCGGATGGGGAGCACAACCCGATCAGTGCGGATGCCAAGAGCCGCGAGAAGGCCGTCGATTACCTCAAGTGGGCGATCGACTGCAACCAGGCGCTCGGCTCGGAGGTCCTGTGCGGGCCGTACTATCAGCCCTTGGGCGGGAAGTTCTTCAGCGGCAAAGGGCCCACGCCGGAAGAGAAGCAGCGGGCCGCCGAGGTGCATCGCAGGATCGCGGACTATGCCCAGAAGGCCGGGGTCGTGCTCGCCATCGAGTGCCTCAACCGCTTCGAATGCTACTTTCTCAACACCCTCGACGACGGCGCCGCCCACGCCAAGCGGGTCAACCATCCCAACTTCGGCGTGATGTACGATTCCTTCCACGCGAACGTCGAAGAGAAGGACCCGGTCGGCTGCATCAAGAAAAACCTGAAGATGATCCGTCACGTTCACGTCTCGGAGAACGACCGCGGCACGCCGGGCAAGGGACACGTGCCGTTCAAGAAGATCTTCAAGGCCCTGCGAGCCGGCGGCTACAACGAGTGGCTGACGATCGAGGCCTTCGGGACGAGCCTGCCCGAGCTGGCGGCGACGACGTGCGTCTGGCGGGAGCTGTCGGCCAGCCCCGAGGAATGCTATCAGTTTGGGTATAAGACGATCAAGGAAGGGTGGGACGCCGCCGCCTGACATGACCAGGACGAGACCGTGAGCGAACGCTACCGCACCGGAAAGGAGCCAGAGATGAGTTCAAAGACCTTCCCCAAACTTCACAACGCCATGTGGCCCGGGCTGGTGGGCAAGGGAGATGGACCGGGCCAGGAGCCGCCGATCAGTCTGAAGCGGATGCTCGAGTTGACGGCGGGCGCCAAGGTGAACGGCCAGAAGTTCGACGGCGTCGACTGCTTTCTCTTCCTGCCGCACACCGACCCCAACGCCAGTGACGAAGAGCTGAAGAAGACCGCCGACCTGATTGCCGGATACGGTTTCAGCGTCGGCTCGCTCGTTGCCCCCATCTGGCCCGGCACGGTCGGCGACACCGCGATGGGCGACGCCGCCGCCCGCAAGAAGTTCTGCAATGCCGTGAAGGTGGCCTGCCGGATCGCCGGCGTGTTCAACAAGCACGGCGTGCGCAAGTACGGTGTCATCCGGATCGACTCGGCTGATGGCAACGTCGAGAAGTGGAGCAAGGACCCGAAGAAGAGCACGGCGGCGATCGCCAAGACGTTCCGCGAAGCCGCCAAGATCGCGGCCGACCACGGCGAACGCCTGGCGGCAGAGGGCGAGATCTGCTGGGCCGGCATGCACAGTTGGAAGGCCATGCTCGATCTGCTCGAAGCGGTGGATATGCCCGAGACGCTGGGCTTCCAGGCGGACATGGCCCACACGTACCTGTACCTGATGGGCTACAATGCGCCCGAGGCGGCGCTGCTGAAGCCCGGCTACTCCGAAGGCGAGTTTTACGCCGCCTACGAGAAGATGGTCGACAAGCTGCGTCCCTGGACGATCGATTTCCACGTCGCCCAGAACGACGGCGAGGTGCGCGGCGCCGGTTCGCACGACAAGACGGGCAAGCACTGCCCGGCCGGCGACCCCAAAGGCAAGCTCGACGTCGTCCGCTGCGCCGGCTACTGGCTTAAGGACGCCCCGAAACGCGGCATCGAGCACATCTGTTGGGATGGATGCATGTTCCCCAATGCGATGCTTGAGATGCAGAGCACCTGGAATGAGATTCTCGACGTGATGCTCAAAGTGCGCGCCGCCCACGGATGGACGGCGTAGCGGCAGAGAGCGCGCCGCACACGATTTGCGAACGTCTACGACCTTGAATAAGGAATCACTGCAATGGCCAAAACACTCAACGTCGGCATCATCGGCTACGGCTTTATGGGCCGGACACACTCCAATGCCTACCGGAAGGTCGCCAATTTCTTCGACGTGCCGTATAAACCTGTTCTCAAGACCATCTGCGGACTGGAGGAGAAAGAGGCGAAGGCCTTCGCCGACCGGTGGGGCTTTGAAACCTACGCGACCGACTGGCACGAGGTGATCGACGACAAGAGCATCGACGTCGTCCGCTGCGCCGGCTACTGGCTTAAGGACGCCCCGAAACGCGGCATCGAGCACATCTGTTGGGATGGATGCATGTTCCCCAATGCGAT
>JAAYDF010000320.1 GCA_012729395.1 Phycisphaerae bacterium | reverse complement strand
TGGTATCTTCGTCGCTCTGGCTGTCGCGGGCAGTCATCCGCGTCCGGAGGCGGACTCGGAGATTGCCGAGGCGATCGATGTGGAGTCGGTGGACGCGAGGCGATTGGCTCTGGGTGAGTTGAAGCTCCTGGCCCCGGCGGTGGTGTTGGGGGCGGGGGTGCTCTACGGTCTGCTTCGGCTGGAAGATGGGGAATGGCGGCGGAGCCTCTCGGAGATTCTGTATTGGCAACCGGTTGGGTCCTGGCGGCCGGTCTGGGGCTTGGCGACGGGGCTGACGGGCTGGGTACTGGGTGGGGCGATCGGGTGGTTGGCGCGGATCCTGTTCACCTTGGTGCTGGGTAAAGAGGCCCTGGGGATGGGCGACGTGCACATTCTGGCGGCGGCGGGAGCGGTGGCGGGCTGGCCGGTGGCTTGGCTGGGTTTCTTCCTGGCGGCCCCGCTGGCTTTGGTGGCGGTGGGGGTGATTGCGCTTCGCCGTCAGTCGCGGACGTTGCCGTACGGACCTTGGCTGGCTCTGGCGTTCTTTCTGGCGAGCTTGTTCCAGGATACCATTCTTCGCTATCTGCGAGTACGCTGGTTGTTCGAGTAAGAATGGAGCCGCCCATGACTCTTGCCCTCAAGCGTGCGAAGGTTTATCTTAAAGTTGGCGCGATCGTTGCGGTGGTGTTGGTCGGGTTGCTGGTTTTCTGGATGAACCGAGGCCGCACGGCGGACGTATGGTTTTTCCGCGAGTACAGCCAGATCCCCGTTCTGTGGTTGATTCTGATTACGGGAACTTCGTCGATTCTGGGATGGTGGGGCGTTCGGAAAGTCATCGGTGTTGTTCGTGATCTCCGCGAGCTTCGTCGCGCTCGTGAATCGGAACGTCAACTGAGTGAGCAGCGCCGGCTGGCCGACCAGTTGGCTGAACGGGAAAAGAGAATTGATGAGAAGGTCCGTCGCTCGCTGACGGAGGATGCTCCATCCAAGGAGGTACAGTCATGAGAGGCCTGACCCGAAACGTGTGTTTGTCGTTGGCCCTGGTGGTGCTGGTGAGCGCGGTTGGCTGCCAGGAACCCGAGACGGGGATGAGCGTGCAAGATCAGGCGGCCCAGGACGCCGCCGCCCGGATCGCCGATCTCGAGCGGCAGCTTGCCCAGTCGCGCGCGGATCGGTCGGCGGATCAGGAGCGCATGTTGGCTCTGCAGAATGAGCTGGAGCGTCTTCGGGACCAGCTTGCCCAGGCTCAGCCCGGCGAGGGTTGGACGTCGGTTCCCGGCGGGGCGATGATCGAGTTGGAAGGCACGGTACTGTTCGACTCCGGGAAGGCGGATCTGCGGCCGGCCGGTCGACAGGCACTTGACGATGTGGCCGGGGCGATCCAGTCGCGCTTTGCCGCGGGTCATGATATCTACATCTTCGGGCACACCGACAACGAGCCGATCCGGGTCAGCGGCTGGAAGGACAACTATGAGTTGAGCTGCCAGCGGGCTTTGTCGGTGCTGCGTTATCTGCGGTCCCGGGGCGTGTCGGCGGGGATTTGCGCCGGCGGCTGGGGTGAGGATCGCCCGGAGGTGAGCAACGCATCGGTGACGGCTCGGCAGGCCAATCGCCGGGTCCAGATCTTCGCCATGGCCCAGCGGCAGTAGGGCGACCGCCTTATTCAGCTTGGATTGCCCCTGCGCCTTGACAAGCAACGCAAAATTGCGAACAATTAGGGGGTCGGGGTCTTGCCTCGAACCAAGGTCGTTTTCTATCGCGAGGATGATGGCGAAGTACCGGTTCTCGCGTGGCTTGATCGACTCCCGAGCAAGGTTGTCGCCCAAAGCCGGGTGCGCATCGAACGGCTCCGCGAGCTCGGCCACGAGCTTCGCCGACCCGAGGCTGATTACCTTCGGGACGGCATCCATGAACTGCGCGTCGCTTTGCGGGGAGTGAACTACCGACTGCTGTACTTCTTTCATGGGACCATCGCGGCCGTGCTGGCACATGGTCTGACGAAGGAACGCGAAGTACCCGCCGGCGCTATCGAGAAGGCGATCGAACGACGACGCAAGTTCGAGGCGGCACCGAGGAAACACACGCACGAGGAGCTGTGAGGATGGCCCGTAAACGGAAGTCCACAAGCGACGCTGTTGAGATCCTCGACCGGCGTTACTTCCGAGGGCGACCCGAGCGGCTGGCCGAATTGGAGGAAGAGCGGGCCAACGCCGAGGTGGGGCGCCAAGTATACGCGCTTCGCAAGCAGGCGGGTTTGACGCAAAACCAGCTTGCCAAGCTCGTGGGCACCACCCCCTCGGTGATTTCGCGGCTGGAGGATGCAGACTACCAGGGTCATTCACTCTCCATGCTCCGTCGCATCGCGGCGGCGCTCAACCAGCGCGTTGAGATCCGTTTCATCCCGGCCGG
>JAAYDF010000319.1 GCA_012729395.1 Phycisphaerae bacterium | reverse complement strand
ACCGTCCGAATCGAATTGAGCCCCGCCTGATCAAACGTCAAACTAAACGCTACGGGTTCCTCAAAGTCCCCCGAGCCGAGGCCAGGAAAAGTGCTTAAGTTAGTGCCATTAGGGACATTCTACTTTTCTATTCCAAAATCAAATGTTCTATCCGTTTTTTCTTCAAGGAGTATTTGCATTGAAAATAGCACTTATACCGAAATTCGACTATACCCCAGGGAAATTGAACTATTTTCAGTTCATTCGCGGCGGTGTTGGTGCGGATTATCATCAGGGACCGAGGTTCCAGGAGTTCGCGGACGGCATGGTCAGAATGATCTGGGGCGCCTACGACTTCGACGAGTGTTCGCCTAATGTTGTCACGCTCTATTCCGACTCGCGGGACCAAGGCCTGACCTGGTCGGCCCCTCAGATTTACATGGCCGATTATCCGGCCGGGCCGATGGACGGGCCTGTACTGATGCTGTCGGGCGGCCGCGAGGCGATTATGTACTTGGTGCAGTCTCTGCATCAAATCGAGATTGACGAGGCGAGCCGGGTAGCAACCGCCTGCTCCGACTACTTCAAAACCCGCAGTCATGTCTATATCCGGCGGTCCGCCGATGGCGGTCGAACCTTTAATCACGGCCAGGAACTGCCCTGGCAGGAGATTACCGGCGGCAAGAGCCTGCCGGGCGGCGGGATGTACTACGGCGACGTCTGCCTGCTCCAACTGGAAAGCGGCCGCATCCTGGCACCCGGAAATTTCCTTGATCCGGTTGCATCAAAAGGCTCATGTGTCGGGCAGCACTATACAGGGATCTGTATGATTTCCGACGACCGCGGCCATACCTGGCGGCGCAGCGGAGAGGTTACCGTGGACACCCCGCGCGGCGTTATGGAGATGCAGATCGTAGAGACGGCGCCCGATCAGCTCTTCTGCCTGTTCCGTACCAAGGGCGGGTGTCTTTACCAGACTTGTTCCAAGGATGGCGGAGAAACCTGGAGTGTCTCTGCGCCTTCACCATTGCCGGCCCCCGAGTCGATGGCACGTATGATCAAACTGCAAAGCGGCAATCTGCTGGTGGTATGGAACAATGTCTCGTCCACTACGCAGCAGCCGCGGCATCCGCTGTCGGCGGCACTGTCGAAGGACGGCGGCTTGACCTGGGGTACCCCGAAAGTGATCGCCGACGAAACCGGCTCTAACCAGTTGAGCAATCACGGGTTGATCCAACTCAATGACGGCCGCATTCTGCTGGGGATCAGTCACTACCGAAATGTCCAGCCGATGACCAGCGATTTAGATTTGGCGATATTTGATGAACGATGGCTTTTAGACGGTTAGGCCAGTGGGTGCTGCATCCTTACCTGCGCAAGAATTTATGAGTGGCAGCGTAAGCGGCTGATGGCGCGGCGCAAGACCAAGGCGGAAGGCTCGTTCGCCGACGCCGCGAACCACCACGGCTTTAAGCGGGCCCGCTGGCGCGGGCTGGAGGGGGCGGGCATCCAGAACCTGCTGATCGCGGCGATCCAGAACCTGCGCAAACTGGTGCGCGCGGTCTTCGCCAAGAACGGCCCACCCGCCGCCGGCGCCCGGATCACCGCCGCCGCCACCCCTTTTTTACCGCTCAAGACGCCCTCGACGAGGCCCCAATGGTCCGATGCGACCCGGCCGGACGTTCTGGACGGTTTTTGGCTCCCCGATGGCGAATACGACAAGATAACCCAAGGCGACAGGATGGGCCAGTGACCTGAGAAAACACCCCTTTTGGGCAACACGCCCTCACGGTCGCGGCTCGTTGGGGAGGGGAGGCGGCGGCTGAGTCGCGCGAACGTGGCGTTGCCGAGGGTGAAGGGGCGGGTTGAGGGAAGAGGCGTGTCATGACCCGCACGGCAGGACCTTTTTTGACCCTCAGGCCGGCACCGCCATGCCATCGATCGCCTTGCGCCACGGGGTCCAGCAGAGTCCGACGGCGACGACGGTGATGTCGGATTTCCGGGGGCGCAGGTGGGTGCGTTCCACGGTGACCGCATTGGGGTCCAACCGATCGTGGAGGGCGTCAACTTCCTGTTCAAAGCGGTCCTCGAGTTCGGTCAATCGCTGGCGATTCAGTT
>JAAYDF010000318.1 GCA_012729395.1 Phycisphaerae bacterium | reverse complement strand
GCCTTTGTAGCGGCCGCCCGTGCCTAGCCTTTGTAGCGGCCGCCCCCCGTGGCGGCCGGGCACCGGCGAGAAGCGGCTCGACCGAGCTCGCCGAGGTCCGGTGCCACACCACCGGTGCCACACAACGGGTCTTGGACTCCGTGAGGGATAGTGAGCGTCGTTGCCATGCTGAACCAAGAAGTCGCGAAAGTCTTCGAGCAGATCGCGGACCTCCTCGAGATCAAGGGGGAGGACCGCTTTCGTATCAACTCGTATCGCAAGGTGGCCCGATCGCTCGAGAGCCTGACCGAGGACGTCGGGGAACTGGCCCGGCAGGGGGCGTTGCAGAAGATCCCCGGTGTGGGCAAGGGCACCGCCGAGCGGATCGAGCAGTACCTGGCGGACGGGAGGATCTCGCTGCACGAGGAGCTGCTGGCTTCGCTGCCGGAGGGCTTGCTGCGGTTGCTGGCCATTCCCGGGCTTGGGCCCAAGAAGGTCGGCGTGTTGTACCACGAACTGCAGATCGCCGGTGTAGCGGATCTCCAGGCGGCCATCGCGGCCGGCAAAGTCGAAGCCCTGCCCGGCTTCGGAGCCAAGAGTGTCCAGAAGATCGCTGAGGGCATTGAGTTCCTGGCCCGGTCGGCCGGGCGGACACCGCTGGGCATCGGACGTATGCTCGCCGCGGGGATCCGCGAGAAGCTCGAAGCATTGCCGGGCGTGAAGCGCGTCGAGATGGCGGGCTCCCTTCGCCGCGGGCGCGAGACCGTCGGCGATCTGGACCTCCTATGCGAGGCCAAGGACGGCGCGGCAGTTGTCGAGGCGTTTACCAAGTTGCCCGAGGCGACCGGCGTGCGGGCTTCGGGCGAGACGAAGGGCTCCATCCTCTTGCCCAACCCGGAGGGCGGCGAGATGCAGGTCGATCTGCGGGTGGTGCCGGGCGAGTCCTTCGGCGCGGCCCTGCAGTACTTCACCGGCTCGAAAGAACACAACGTCCGGCTACGCGAGCTGGCCGTCCGCAAAGGGTGGAAGCTGAACGAGTACGGCCTGTTCGATGGGGACAAGCTGCTGGCCGGTCGCGATGAGCAGGAGATCTACCGCCGGCTCGGCTTGGCGTACATCCCGCCCGAGCTGCGCGAAGACCGCGGCGAGATCGAGTGCGGGGGCAAGGTGCCGGGCCTGCTGACGATCGAGGATATCCGCGGCGATTTGCACATGCACACCCGGGCAAGCGACGGACTGTGCACCGTCGAGGAGATGGCCGCCGCCGCCAAGGCCCGGGGTTACGAGTACATCGCCATCACGGATCATTCTCGCAGTTCGGTGATCGCCAACGGCCTGTCGGTCGATCGGCTGCACGAGCATGTGGCCGCCGTCCGCGCCGCCGCCAAAAGGATCAAGGGCATCGCCGTGCTGGCGGGCGTCGAGTGCGACATCCTCTCGGATGGATCCTTGGACTACCCGGAGGAGGTATTGGCGGAGTTGGACTGGGTAGTGGCCAGTGTGCACGCCGCCCAGACCCAAAGCCGCGATCGGCTCACCGGGCGGACGGTGGACGCGATGGCCTGTCCGTACGTTCACGTCATTGGGCACCCTTCGGGCCGGCTCATCAACCGGCGCGAGGCCATGGACCTCGATTGGGAGCGGGTCTTCGAGGCCGCAGCCCGGACGCGCACCGCGCTGGAGGTGAGTGGCGCATGGCAGCGCCTGGATCTTAAGGATGTGCACGTCCGCCAGGCGATGGAGGCCGGCTGCTGGCTTTGCGTCGACACGGATGCCCACGCAATCGAGCAGCTCGATCAGATGCCCCTCGGCGTGCAGACCGCTCGGCGCGGCTGGGCCACCGCCGACCGCGTGGTCAACGCCCAATCCCTGCCCGCTCTCCGCCAATGGCTCGCCGCCGGCTAACTTGCCAAGGATGTTGGTCCGTGTATCCCTCGACCAAGTCCAACGGCTGCTATGCGCACAAGCACGGTGCGGGGACCGAAGCCCGCGGCTTGCTCGAGTTGCGCACCCCAGCGCCTGCAAATCGGCCAGTTTGAAGCTGTAAGAATCGGCTCGGGAGTCGCAAAAACAGGCAGGGGCGGAGCGTGTGCCAGGAAGGCCTTGTCCTGACGCGGAGCGAGGTATGGTACCCGAGCTATCCGATAGTCCGCCGACGCAGAATGCACTGCTCCAGAATCGCGCCCGCGCAGCCTTGGCGGGCCTGCGGAACTGCACGTTCTGCGGATTGCGGTGCGGCGTGGACCGGCTGGCGGGCCGCCCCGCGGCGTGTCTCCTCGGAGCGGAGACGTGGTGTTTCAAGACGTACGTCAGCTACGCCGAGGATCTGGACTTGGTGCCGGCTCTCCGCGTGTACCTGGCTGGTTGCAGCTTTCGTTGCCGGTTTTGCAACACGGCTCCGGATTGTCTTGCCCCGCGGATCGGCCGCAAGGTTGAGCCAGCCGTCCTGGCAGTGGAATGGCTTGAGTGGTTGGGCGCCGGCGGCAGGTCCATCCATCTGCTGGGCGGCGAGCCCAGTCTGCACGTCCATACGATCCTGCAGTTGGCCGCCGCGGCCGGACGCCCACTGCCCCTGGTTCTCGATACCAACGCGTACATGAGCTACCAGGTGCTCGAGCTGCTGACCGACGTGGTCAGCGTGTACGTGGCGGATTTCAAGTTCGGCAATGACCGCTGTGCCGAGCGGCTGGCCCGGGTATGTGGCTACGTCGAGCAGGTCACCGGAAGCCTGCTGCGAATGGCCATGCAGTCGAACGTACGTGTTCGACACCTGTTGTTGCCGGGGCACGTGGAGTGTTGTTTCCGCCCGGTGGTCGACTGGTTGTCGCGGCATCTGCCGGGCGTGCGTTTTCGGCTGCTGACCAGTTATGTGCCCGAGTGGCGAGCGGCTTCGGATCCCGTGATCGGCCGGCTGAATGGGCGTGCGGAGGTTGCCGCAGCGCTGGAGCATTTGGCGGCGTCGAACCTGGATTGGAGCACGGATATCGATGGCTGGCGCGAAGCATAAACAACCGCCGCAGCATAGTGCTTCCGGTACCCCTGCTCCTGGACCGGCGCTGTCTGGGAATGGATCACCTCCTTGCGCCAGTGAGACGTGGCTCGACCGAGCTCGTCGAGCTCCGGTGCCACACCATCAGGACGGTGCGTCGATGCCGGCGCCGGCGGCGGCGACGATCACGCTGGGCGCGGACGGACGCGTGTACTTCCATGATTTGACGCCCGAACTGCTGCCCGTCGCGGCGGCGATTAGCCCGCAGGCCCTGTCGGTGGCTCGGCGAGAACTGTTGGCCACCATATTCTCGAGGAGCAGCCCATGAGCACTGTGCAGGTCCAGCGACCTCGGAACAAGCGGCTGACCGTTCACGATGAGCTTGCGGTCCTGATCCGGGCCCGTTACCCGATCATCTACGTGATTACCTGGGAGGAGATCCGCGTCGAGCGGCAGCTGCGCGAAATCGCGGCCCGGCGTGGCAAGGAGTTGTTCTGCTGGTCGGTGACTTCGGGGCTTCACAAGTCGGGCAGCGCGAACAAGATCCAGCGGACCAAGGGCTTGGCCGATCCGGTCGAGGCCCTGGATGCGGTGATCGAGCACAAAGAACCGGCCATCTACCTGTTCAAGGACTTCCACCCGTTTATGCGTGCCCGGGATGCGAACGTGGCTGTCGTGCGCAAGCTTCGCGAGGTGGCCGCCGCACTGAGCGACAGCTACAAGACGCTGGTGGTGACCTCGCCGCTGCTGGAGATCGCCCCGGAGTTGGAGAAGGACGTCTCGGTGCTGGACTATCCGTTGCCGGATGCCCCCGATTTTGAAAGTCTGCTCGACCGTATCTGTGCGGATGTGGCCGACCACGCCAAGGTGACCATCGAGCTCGACGCGGCCGCGCGGGAGAAGTTGACCCAGGCGGCGATGGGGCTCACGCTGCAGGAGGCGGAGAACGTCTTCGCCAAGACCATCGTGCAGGACGGCCGGCTCGACGCCAGCGACGTGGCCGTGGTGTTCTCCGAGAAACAGCAGATCATCCGCAAGAGCGGGCTGCTGGAGTATTACGACTCGGTGACGCGGATCGGGGACGTGGGCGGGTTGGACCATCTCAAGGAATGGCTGGAGCGGCGCTCGCTGGCTTTCTCGGAGAAGGCCCGGCAATTCGGGTTGCCGGCTCCGAAGGGCGTGCTGCTGGTCGGCGTGCAGGGCTGTGGCAAGAGTCTGTGCGCCAAGGCGGTGGCCAGCATGTGGAACATGCCCCTGCTGCGCTTCGACATGGGCCGCATGTTCGCCAGCCTGGTGGGCTCATCCGAGGAGAACATCCGCCGGTCGATCAGCGTGGCCGAGAGCATCGCACCGGTGGTGCTCTGGGCGGACGAGATCGACAAGGCGTTTGCCGGCTCGCAGGGCTCGGCCAACACGGACGGCGGCACCACCGCCCGGGTGATGAGCACCTTCCTGACCTGGCTCAGCGAGAAGCAAAAACCGGTCTTCGTGCTGGCCACGGCCAACAACATTTCGCAACTGCCGCCCGAATTGCTCCGTAAGGGCCGGCTTGACGAGATCTTCTTCGTCGACCTGCCCAACGCCGAGGAGCGGCGGGTGATCTTCGAGATTCATCTCAAGAAACGTGGGCGCGACGCGGCAACGTTTGACCTTGCCCAGCTTGTCGAGGCTTCCGACGGCTTCAGCGGGGCGGAGATCGAGGAGGCGGTAATCAGCGCATTGTATGACGTGTTCTACCTAGCCAAGGAACTGGAGACGGCGGATGTGGTCAAGAGCATTCGGGAGACGATCCCGCTGTCGAAAACGATGCATGAGGGTATCTCGGCCCTGCGCGCCTGGGCCGAGGGGCGGGCCCGGTATGCCTCGCGGCGGGACGACGACGCAGCCGGGCATCTGCGCCGGAAGCTCGAGATGTGACCGAGTGATGAGTACTGCGTGATAAGTGGGAGGATCGACGATGGGTGCGATTCTGGTGTTGACGCCGCTGGTGGTGTCGAGTTGGCCGGCTATTACGGCGGCGGTGGCGGGCGCGGCGACGGCCATGGGCTTCTCGGTCGCCGGTCAGACGCTCGCGGAGCCCCGAGCAAGCCGCAAGAAGACGGTCGAGACCGAGATTGAGAACAGCGAGATTGTGGCCGAGGCGATGGCCCCGGGACAGAAGCTGGTTATCCAGAAGGATGACGTGAGCATCGCAATCGGCTTGGACGAGCGCGGGGCGTGTACGGTCTGCGTCACTGGCAGCAGGCAGTCGGATCGCGAGCTACGGGCGATCGGCGAAGAGGTGACCGGTCGGATCGTGCAGCAGTTCGCTTATCACAAACTCATGACCGAACTCAAGCAGCGGGACTATCGCATCGTCGAGGAGCAGGTGCTCGCGGACCAGTCCATCCAGGTCCGGGTGCGGCTGTGACGGCCGATGGGCCGGGGAGGTAAAAGCAGATGGAACGACCGGAATTCGAGATCACCATCCGCAAGAACGGGAAAATGCGGGTGCACATCAAAGGCGTGCAGGGCGAGCGTTGCATCGAGATGGCCGACCTTATTCGTGAACTCGTCGGCCGCGAGGATGAGCGCCAGCTGACCAGTGATTTCTACGCTCAGGAGGGAAAGGTGCGGATCCATACGCGAACGACGGGATAAGGGACACGTTCATGCAGTGTGTGAACTGCGGATTGGAGAATGTTCCGGGCATGCAGGCGTGTGCCCGCTGCCAAAGCCGGCTGGAATTCGGGGCGGTAGCCGTGCACCCACAGCGGGCCTCGCGTTTCAGAATACAGACGCGTCTGGGGCGTTTGTGGCATGTGCCGGCCAGCTTCATCCGCGGGGCTTTGAGGGGCGGGAGCGTGGGGCTCCGCTCGGTGTTTAGCGACAGCCAGGTGCCCTGGTCTGCCGTATTCCTCTCGGTTGTACCGGGACTGGGTCACTTGATGCGTGGGCATCGGCTCATCGGGCGACTGCTGATGGCCGGCTGGGCGGTGCTGCTGGTCGCCGCGGGCCTCACCATGGGGACGCCCACGAGTTGGTGGTTCATCATGCTGGCGGTGTCCTTGCATGCCAATGCCATCCTGTCCCTGATGGGTGCGATTCAGTCTGGCCTTGGACTCTTCGGCAGGATGGTCATGGGGATCGCGTTGTTCGGCGGCCTCTACCTGGGCCTCTATTGGCCTGTGGGGCAGTTGGGGGCTTCGGTCTATGTGCCGCTGCCGCTGGCAGGCATGATGCCCAACCCGGTGCTGCAGGACGGCGACGCGGTTCTGTACAACGGTCCGTGGACCCGGCCGAGACGGTTCGCACGCGGCGATCTCGTCGTGTACCAGATCGAGACCGATCTTCAGCAGTATCATGCTTACGTTGTGGTGAAAGGTTTGAGCGTGGATCGGGTGGTGGGTCTGCCTGGCGATCGGGTCAAGCTGCACGAAGGCCAACTGCTGGTCAATGGGCGGCCGCCGGCGGTGGAGTCCTTGCCTTTAGGGTCCATCAGGCCGTTGGGGAGCTTTGAGGTGCAAGCAGGGCCGGATGAACTGGTCATCCTGCCGTCGAGCGTGAAGCTTAACGTACACGGCCAGCTTGCGGTGGGTCCCGCGATGGGCGTGGTCAGCAAGGTTCCCATGGAACGGGTGCTCGGCCGCGTGACCTACAGGATTCAACCGTGGTCGCGTATGGGTTATGTGCGGTGAGGCCAGTAGATGCCCGGTAGATTCGCCAACCT
The DNA here is from genome assembly GCA_012729395.1 of Phycisphaerae bacterium. GTDB lineage: Bacteria > Planctomycetota > Phycisphaerae > UBA1845 > PWPN01 > JAAYDF01. The sequence continues at coordinate 1,969 of JAAYDF010000318.1, read as the reverse complement.
GGAGTTTCACGAGGAACGCAACGGCGAGGAAACTACCCGCGGCGGACAGACCTCCGCGCTGCTCGATGAGCACCACTACCTGGCCGCGGCCCATGAGGAGTACCACTGGGGGCGGTTCGAGAAGGCCCTGCGCTTCTACACCCGCTGTCTCGAACAGAACCGGGCGATGGTGCCCGCCTGGGTGGGCCAGGTGCAGATGCTCGTCCAGTTGGGCGAGTATCATGAGGCCCGCCTTTGGAGCGACAAGGCCCTGGAGCTGTTCCGGGACAACGGCGACCTGCTGGCCGCGAAGGCCCAGGCATGCGTCCGGCTGAAGGATCACGCCGCGGCGATGGTTTGCAGCGACGGCTCGATGCAAGCCCCGGGCAGTTCGCCGTGGCGCTGGCAGGCGCGGGGCGAGGTTCTGCTGGCCCGCGGGCGAGAGCACTTCGACGCCTGCTTCCGCAAGTCGCTCGACGAGCCAGCCGCCGACTGGTTCGATCGCGTGGTCATCGCTCGTATTTACCGGCACTATCGAAAGGCGAGCAACGCGCTCTACTACTTGCGGGAAGCCATACAGCTCGAGCCGGCCTGTGGATACGTCTGGTTCGAAATGGGCCACTGCCAGGCGGCCCTCGGCTTGACCGGGCCGGCCCGGAGCAGTTATGACCGTTGCCTGGAGCTGCGCGGCGATTACGGCGAGGCTCGCGAAGCCTTGGCCGCCTTGGACAGAATGTCGTTTTTCACCTGGCTACGACGGATTCTCCGCTTGCGGATCGGCCCATGAACATCGAAACACTCTTGCGTGCGGCACGGAAGTACGAGGCCAGCGATATCCACATCGTCGTGGGTCTGCCGCCGCTGTTTCGGATCGACGGTCAGATCACCACCGCCCGCGGCGACGTGGTCACTCCCGAAGGGGCCCGTGCGCTGGCGTACGAGAAGCTCAACGAAAGCCAAATCCGCCATCTCGAGACCGATTGGGCCCTGTGCTTCTCGACCACCCTTGGGGATGCCGACCGCGCCCGCGTCACCATCTACTACCGCAACGGCTGCCCCGAGCTGTCCATCCGGCTCAGCGAGTCGGTGATCCGCCCGCGGCAGGAGCTGCGCCTGCCCGCCCTGATCGACGAGCTGGCCCGTAAGCCCAACGGCCTCATCATCATCACCGGTCCGACCGGCGTGGGCAAAACGACCACCTTCCATTACCTGGTCGACCGCATCAACGCCGAGTTCCGCAAGAAGATCGTCACCGTCGAAGACCCCGTCGAATACACCCATTCCTCCAAGCGGAGTGTGATCATCCAGCAGGAACTGCTCACCGATGTGCACAGCTTCAGCAAGGCCCTGGTGCACGTGCTCCGCCAGGACCCGGACGTGATCGGCATCGGCGAGATGCGCGACCCGGAGACCATGTATACCGCCCTGATGGCCGCCGAGACCGGCCATCTGGTCATCGCCACGCTGCACACGCCCGACACCGTGCTCTCCATGCAGCGGATCGTCTCCGCGTTCCCCGAGGGCCAGCAGTCCGAGGTCCGCTACATGCTCTCGAACACCATCCAGGCGGTCATCGCCCAGCAGCTACTGCCTCATGCCCAGGGTGGAAGGCGGGTGCTCTGCTGCGAGATCCTCATCGGCACCCAGAGCGTGCGGCACAACATCCGCGACAACACCACGCACAAGCTCTACACCGAGCTGCAGGCCGGTCGCAAATACGGCATGATCACCATGGACCACGCCCTCCTCGACCTCTACCAGCAGGGCGAAATAACCTACGACACCGCCGTCAGCATGGCCCGCGACCCCGAGACCATCAAGGAACGCACCGCCTGACAGACGGTTCCCAACTCGCAGACTCCAGAGCGATTCACGCCCCATCGTAGCGGTCGCCCCCCGACTTCGGCGAGCTCAGCCGAGCCGTGGCGACCGGCGTATTCCTTGCGAGTTCGCGGGCCACCAGGGGCGGCGGCCGCTACGCCATTGCGTG
>JAAYDF010000317.1 GCA_012729395.1 Phycisphaerae bacterium | reverse complement strand
CGAAGTATCGAGGGTGGCATGGGTCGGTGCTCCGACCCGTGGCCAAATGCGGACAGCCACTGGTCTGGGTACAGACCAGTGCCACCCAGTGCCCCTGAAATTCGGATGCACCCTGCGGGCTCGCGGGTGGCCTGTCACCTTACATTCTGCGAACCGTTCGCGAGCGACACAGCCCCAGCCAAGCTGTGGGCCCATGGCGCCCCGGTTGCGGCCAGGGGGGTTGTGTGCGCGACGCTCGTCAGCCATGATGCGGTCACAGTCTTCGCCAGTGACTGGAGGCTTCTGGAAAGAGCTGGTCGGCCTTGGCGGGGCCCCATGTGCCGGCCTCGTAGTTGGGGAACGACGGTGGTTCGGAAGCGGACCAGGCATCGAGCAGCGGGGAAATGAGCTGCCACGAGTAGTCCACCTCATCGGCGCCGGTGAACAGCGTGGCGTCGCCGAGCATCGCGTCGAGCAGCAGCCGCTCGTAGGCCTCGGGCGAGTCGCCGCCGAAACTGCTGCCGTAGCGGAAGTCCATTCGCACCGGCTGGAGCTTCATGCGCATGCCCGGCACCTTGGCCTCGAAGGACAGCGAGATACCCTCGTCCGGCTGCACGCGGAGCACGAGCTGGTTGGGGGCCTGGGGCAGCTGCTCGGCGCTGGCGAACATAGCCTTGGGAGGCGAGCGGAACTGGATGGCGATCTCGGTGAGCCGCTTGGGCAGCCGTTTGCCCGTGCGGAGATAGAAGGGCACGCCCGACCATCGCCAGGTATCGACGTACAGCCGCAAGGCGGCGTAGGTCTCGGTTCGGGAGTCAGCCGCGACTTCCTCTTCCTGGCGATACCCTTTCATGGGCTGGCGGGCGAAGGTGCCGGGCCCATACTGCCCGCGGACCCACGCTCCCGTCGCCCCCGGGCCGACCAGCGGTTGAATAGCCCGCACCACCTTGAGCTTCTCGTCACGGATCGCCCGGGCGTCGATGGCCCCCGGCGGCTCCATGGCCACCAGCGACAGAAGCTGCATCATGTGGTTCTGCACCATGTCGCGGGTCGCGCCGGCGGTGTCGTAGTACTGCCCTCTCCGGCCCTCCATACCCACGCGCTCGGCGACGGTGATCTGCACGTGGTCCACGTAGCGGCGGTTCCAGACGGGCTCGAAGATGGCGTTGGCGAAGCGCAGGGCGAGGATGTTCTGCACCGTTTCCTTGCCCAGGTAATGGTCGATGCGGAAGATCTGCGACTCGTCGAAGGCCGCATGGAGTCGGCGGTTCAGTTCGCGGGCGCTGGCCAGATCGGTTCCGAAGGGTTTCTCCACCACCAGTCGTGACCAGGCCGACTCGTGCGGAGCCGTCACCAGGCTCGCCGCGTGCAGATGGCCCGCTACCGGGGCGAAATACTCCGGCGCCGTCGCCAGGTAGTAGAGGCGATGGCCCGGTGTCTGCCGGCGGGCGGCCAGGGTATCGAGCCGCTCGCGCAAGGCGGCATAGTCCGCCTCTTCGTCGAAGCGCACGCGTTGATAGAAGACGTTGCGAGCGAAATCGCGCCACACCTCGGGCAGCACGGGCTTGTGCCGCGAGTGCTCGCTCACCGCGGCGTGCATCTCCTCGCGGAACTGGTCATCCGACCAGTCGCGTCGGGCGGCGCCCACGATGGTGAAGCCCGCTGGCAAGAAACCCTGCCGCGCCAGATTGTACAAGGCCGGTACCAGCTTGCGCTGCGTCAGGTCGCCCGTCGCTCCAAACAGCACCACGCAGCAAGGCTGCGGCACCGCGGCCGGCGGAAGATCCTGACGCAAAGGATTCATGGTTTCCATAAGTCGATATCCGACACAGTCGCAGTCCAACGATCCAGCCTCCACGGGGACGCATATGCGAAGCCGGCTCAGGCATCAGAGCCGCGCCCGTCAGGAAGCGGTTCTGGGTTTCCAGCGTAACCGCTCCCTGACGGTCGCGGCTCTGCTTGGCGGTCGCGGCTCGGCGCCCCAGGCGGGATCGACCACCTGCCACTTGCCCGCCGACCGCAGCAGCATACCGCGTCGGCTCGCCCGGATCACGCCCGGCCGGCCCCCCAGAAAACCGCCGCCTCCCCATCGTGATCCAAGCGTCGGCAACCCCCGATGCACACCCGCGGCCGAAGGTCCATCCCCGCCACTGACGCACCGCGACTTGTTCACCGGCACGCATCGGCGTTGATCGCCATCCACTCGCCACGGCGAAGCCGAGCGGGGCCGGATCGGCGGTTCAACTCCTCGCTTCCTTGCCGAGTTCGCGATCGCGTGGGTATGATGCCTGCATATCGCCTCTGGGCAGTTCGTCGGCCCATGCTGCGTCGAGACGGCTCACCGGACCGGACCGTGAGTATTCCAGTACCGGCGACCCCTTCACCCTCTTGGAGCAATACCATGAAGCGCAAGTCTTTCGCGTGGACGCTTCCGAATGCCATTGAGCGACGGCTTGGCGATTCGAGCTACGGCCGGCAGCGCGCGATCTTCGAGGCGGGCCATCTGCTGCTCATTCTGCACGCTCCGCCGGGCCCGGATGACTCGACCCGCGATTTCCGCGTCTTTCTTCGGACACCCGATGGCAAGTACCAGTACAACGGGGTGGTCGAGGGTGAACAGCACCTGCGGCGCCTGCTGGCCGACTACCGGGCTCGCTGCGATAAGCTGGAGGAGGCCTACCAGGACGCACACACTCCCGAGGAGCTCTTCGAGATCATCGAGTCGGTCTCGCCGGTCAAGCGATCCGCGGGAAACCTGCGCGACGCTCTCCAGGAAGCCCGCGACTACGTCCCGGATGACCCGCTGCTGATCGCCATGCGCGACGAGGGCTACGAGGTAGCCCGCAACCTCGAGATTCTTCTGGGCGACGTGCGCGGGGCGCTTGATTTCCGCATCGCCCGCAACACCGAGATGCAGGTCGCCCGAGCGACCGACATGGCCACGTCGCAGCACAAATTGAACATCTTGGCGGCCATCACCTTCCCATCGATGGCGATTGCGACGGTGCTGGGCATGAATTTGCGGCACGGCTTCGAGAATGCGTCGCCCTTCGTTTTCTACCTTGTGTTTGCGGCCGGTTTGGGTGTGGGGCTGGTGGTCAGATCCTGGGTGCTCGACGACGGAAAGCGGATAGCCGATGAAGTCCGGTCGCGAAAGGGCAGGGACTTGTGACGCGGCACATCAGAATACAGATCGACCTGCCGCTCGGGACGCAGATGAGTCTACCGCGCAGAGCGCAGATCGAGCCGCGCAGAACGCACATTGAGCCGCCTCCGCAAGGAGGCGGGTATTCTTCGCAACGTCCTCTCAAACCCGTGGACTGGCGTCCACGGCTCGAATCAGTGTCCACGGCTCGAACGGGCGTCTCCGGGTCGGACCGCGGACCGCCACGCGACCCACGGCGGGGAGTTTCTCATCGGCGGGGGAGCGGGTAGGATATCCACCCGGGAGCGACCGCAAGGGCCCGTGGGGGGCAACGCGGAGAGTCGCCCGCCAACCCGACCCGTAAGGCGGGGTGGACATGTTTTCTCGTTAGAACAGGAGCTAATCCCATGGTGCAGCTCGTCGCTCGTCGCGATTTCCTCAAGAAGACCGCCGTGGCCGCGGGCCTTCTCTCACTGTCCGGTGGTTCCACGGTTGGCGAGACAACCACGAAGCCTAGGCGGATCTCGCCCAACGAGAAGCTGAATCTCGGGATCATCGGTGTCGGCAACCGCGGCGAGGCCAACACCAACCAGGTTCTCAGCGAGAACATCGTGGCCCTGTGCGACATCGACGCCCAGATCCTCGGCAAGGCCTCTGAGAAGTACCCCCAGGCCAAGACCTACAAGGATTGGCGGGAGTTGCTCGATCAGAACGACATCGATGCCGTCGTCATCAGTGCCGCCGACCACGTGCACGCGCTGGCCTCGGTGAAGGCCATGCGGCTGGGCAAGCACGTCTACTGCGAAAAGCCGCTGGGTCACTCGGTATACGAAGCCCGCGTAGTCCGCGAGACGTACCTGGGCTGCAAGGGCAAGGTCGCCACGCAGATGGGCACCCAGATCCACTCGACGGAGAACTATCGCCGCGTCGTCGAACTCGTCCGTTGTGGGGCCATCGGGCCGGTGCGCGAAGCCCACGTATGGTGTGGCCGCAAAGGCCCCGGCGGCGACCTGCCGGAGGGCAGCCATCCCGTACCGGAACACCTGTCCTGGGATCTTTGGCTTGGGCCGGCCCCGTATCGGCCCTACCACCCGCACTACATCCACGCCCCCGATTCCGCCAAGGGCAACCTGACCTGGAACCGCTACTGGGATTTCGGCAACGGGACCCTTGGCGACATGGGCAGCCACCTGATCGACCTGCCCTTCTGGGCGCTCGATCTGCGTCACCCGACGACCGTCGAGGCGACCGGCTCGCCGGTCAACCCGCATACCAATCCGATGTGGCTCATCGCGACGTGGGAGCACCCGGCACGGGGCGACATGCCCCCCGTCAAGCTCACCTGGTACGACGCGGACAAGCGTCCCGAGTCGCTCCTGGGTATCGACCTGACGCAGTGGAACATCGGCGTGCTGTTCATCGGTGACGAGGGCCGGCTGCTGGCCGACTACGGCAAGCACATCCTGCTGCCCAACAAAGACTACCGCGGCTTCAAGCCGCCCACGATGCAAATTCCGCCGTCGCCCGGCCACTACGAGGAATGGCTGCTGGGGTGCAAGACGGGCTCGCCGACGCTGTGCAACTTCGACTACTCGGGCCTGTTGATCGAGAACAACCTGCTGGGCAACGTCGCTTATCGCGTCGGCCGCAAGATCGAATGGGACGCCGCGAATCTCAAGGCGGTCGGCTGCCCCGAGGCGGATAAGTTCATCCGTCGCGAGTACCGGGCGGGCTGGACGCTTTGAGCTGACGGCGCAAAGCGGTTGTTGTCAGGCGATGATGGACGAATAGCCGGCCGAACGCGCTCGGCGTGCGAGTGCGGCGATTCGGCCCAATATGCGACCCTGCGCACCCTCTCAGAGAGGCCGCGGCTAGCGAACGTCCTAGGCCATATACCTGCTACCGGAGGCACTGACCATGGGAAAGATCATGATCGGGCTGAACGCGGAGTTCTCGCGGCACAGCGACAAGCCTTTCTCCTGGGCCGCGAAAGAGGCGGCGAAGATGGGCTACGAGTACATCGAGCCCATGATCCACTTCGGCCGAGAGCTGATGAGCGAGGCGGGGTACTATCACACGGTTTCGATTTTTGATGATCCGTATGTAATGAAGGAACTCTGCCGGGAGGTGGGCCTCAAGATCAGCGGGTTGCAGGCCCACGGCCCCCTGGGCAGGCCGGAGGTGCACGGGGAGTACCTCAAAATGGCCGTTCGCGTGGCCGCGGAGGTGGGGGCGCCGGTGGTGAACACCGACGAAGGCATCAAGGCCCCGTGGACCACCGAGGCCGAGGACATGGTGCTGATCCGCTACACGCTTCGCGAGGCGGCGTTCATTGCCGAGCGGCGGGGCGTGCTGATCGGGCTTGAGGACCACGCCCAGTACTCCAAGACCCCCGAGGGTCTCGACAAGCTGCACGGGCTGGTGGATTCGCCCGCGATCGGCATCAACTTCGATACCGGCAACGCGTATCTGGCGGGGCAGGATGTGTACCCGTGGCTTGAACGCGTGGCGAGCCGGCTGGTGCATCTGCACGCGAAGGATATCTCCGTCGAGCATTCCGAGGCCGAGCGGGGCAAGGTGACGGGGACGCCGGTCGGATGTGCGTGCGGCGACGGCGTGCTCGACTGGGCGAAGATCGTCGCGATCGTGAAGAAGAAGTGCCCGCGCGACATCGTCTTCAGCGTCGAGTGCGGCACGCCCGAGCAGGCGGCACGGAGCCTCGAACATCTCCGCAAGCTGGTGTAGCCGCCAGGATGACAGGATTGAGCATTGAAAGCTCGGTCGACAAGTTGTGCCCGAATCGTTCGATCCTTTTTGCCGGGCCTGGTGATCCTGTCCGGCTCGGCGGTGGTGTGCCTCGGGGCTGAACCTCCGCCGGCGCCGAGTCGGGCCGAGATCGAGGCGGTGCTGCACGCCGCGGCCAGGGTCGAGACCGGTCTGCCCAAACAGCTCAACATGGTGCTGCTCGCGGATGTCAAGGACCATGGACCCGGCGAACATGACTACCCGCTCTGGCAGAAGCGCTGGTCGTTGCTGCTGGGTGGCAGCACGCGGTCCGATGAGCAGCAGGCGAACCTGTACGGCCCGCCGATCGGCGACCCCGAGGTATCCAAGGGGGCGCAGCGTGTGACGGTCACGTCCGCATGGCATTGGCCGACCGATGAGCAGTTCGAGTCGGCGAACGTCATCGTCGCGTTCTGCTACCTGCGGTGGACAACGGAGCGCATCGAGCGGATGCGCAGCTACCTGCATCGCGGGGGCGGTCTGGTGGTGGTGCACCCCGCGAGCTGGACGCTGCCTGAGGGCACGGCCGAGGTGGCGGAGCTTCTGGGTATCGGGGGCTATGAGTTCTACCGGCACGGGCCGGTCGACGTGCAAATCACCGCCCCCGAGCATCCGATCTGCCTGGGGCTGCCGGCCCGCATTCGGCTTCACGACGAGACCTACTGGCCGCCCGACCCGGCGATGGAGCCCGGCAAGGTGACCGTGCTGGCGGTCTCGCAGGAAAAGGTTTCACCGCAGTCAGAGCAAACTGCACCGCAGCCGGTCTTGTGGACCTACCCGTGCGGCAAGGGGCGGGTCTTCGGCTGCCAGCCCGGCCACTACCATTGGACCTTCGACGACCCGTACTATCGCATCATCCTGCTGCGCGGCATCGCCTGGGCGGCCCAGGATTCGCCATACCGGTTCGACGAACTGGCCCTGCGGGACGCGCGAACAAATGACTCGGACTGACCGACGAGCGGCAGCAGGCCGGGGACTTCGTCACAAGGCTTGCCGGTTCCGCCGCCATGGCGGCCGGATCGGTCGGCAAACCGCGTTCAGCATGACAGCGCTGGCTGGGCTTTCTGGTAGCGGCCGCCCCCTGTGGCGGCCGGCGCCTGAAGATCTATCGCCGTCCAGCGGCCGCCACAAAGCGGCGCTGTCATGTTAAGATCGGGCGGCTCGGCGACAATACGTGGCCCGATCCGCGAACTGAGAGGTGGCTCTATGGGGTCGCAGACATCAGTACAGGAAATGCCTCTTCATTGCAGGCTTCTCTTAAGCCTGCTTTCGCTTGCCGTTGGCACGGCTGTCTGGCTGCCCTCGCTGCGTTTTGTGTTTCGGCCGGGCCGGGATCAGTTCCGCAGCGAAGTCGACGTCGCCCCGATGGCTCGGGAATTGGCCCGCCGGCACGTCGACCTCTGGATGCAGCCGGAGGGCGGTACAGCCGACATCGACGTGATGCGGATCAACAACCCCGAGTGGGATTTCATGGGACGGACTTTCCTGGTCCTGTCCCTAGCCAACATGTGCCTTCACGAACCTGAATTGCGGCATACGTACTTGCCGGTCATCGATCGGATCATCGAGGACACGGATCGCATCGCCCAAACCAAGGGCATTGAGTACTTCCTTCTCCGCTACGCCACTGAGTCTCAGTTTGTGCAGCAGCCGGTGCGAAGCATCTTCGTGGACGGCGAGCTGGCTTTGATGATGGGTGCCCGGCGATTTCTGGCCGAGCACGAGCGATTCCGCGAGCGGATGCGGGAGTTGGTGCATATCACCGCCGACCGCATGGCCGTCGGCCCCGTGCTCTCGTGCGAGAGCTATCCCAACGAGTGCTGGATCTTCTGCAATACCGTCGCGTTGGCCGCGATCAAGATGCACGAAATCCTCGACGGTGAGGACCATGGGCAACTGCTGCGCGACTGGGTCGCGACGGCCCAGCGAAAGCTGGTGCACAAGGAGACGGGGCTCCTGTGTTCATCCTACACCTACGACGGCCAGATGCTGGATG
>JAAYDF010000316.1 GCA_012729395.1 Phycisphaerae bacterium | reverse complement strand
TGTTCCTGCATCGCCGATTGCGGGTGCGTTACGAAAAACGAGATGACATCCATCAGGCGTTCCTCATCATCGGATGCATCCTGATCTGCTGGACCAAAATTCAAGGGTTTTGTTAGAGTTCCTAAGTCCACGGTCCAGGACAACTCGCTATCGGCTCGCCGTGGCACCAGCCGCATGAAGTCCTCGAAGTGCTTGAGCGTCAGCGGCGTCTTCTTGCGGACCTTGATGTCCGTCAGATCGTAGTACCATATCCTTTGCGTCGGCCGGCCCTTGGTAAAGAACAGCAGGTTTGTCTTGACGCCCGCGCCGGCGGCGGTGAATACACCGGCGGGCAAGCTCACCACGCACCAGAGGTCGCACTCGTCCAGGAGCTTTCGCTTGGTCTTGGTGAACGCGTCCTGGTTGGTGCGGAAGAGCAGGCCTTCATCCAGAACGATGCCACAGCGGCCGCCTTCGCGCAGCGAGCGGATGACGTGCTGGAGGAAGAGGACCTGCGTGGCGCTGGTGCGGTAGTCGAAGTTGGTCTGGGCTTCCTTGCCTTCCTTTCCGCCGAAGGGCGGATTGGTGAGGATCACGTCAAAGGTCTGGGGCGCACCGTCGAACAGGCCGCCGTAGACTTCCATCCCGGTCAGCGTGTTTCCGTGCCAGAGATTCGGCTTGTCGATCCCGTGGAGGACGAGGTTGGCGATGGCCATCGGGTACGCCAGATTGTCCTTCTCGCGGCCCCAGAAGGTTCGCTCCTTGAGGGTCTCGACTTGCTCTGCGGTCGCATCGTTGCCCAGGCCGTCCTTGATGTGCTCGAAACTCTGGGCCAGGAAGCCGCCTGTGCCGCAGCCGGGGTCGTAGACCGTTTCATCCACGTTCGGATCGATCACCCGCACCATGGCCTTGATGACCTGGCGCGGGGTGAAGAACTGTCCGCCGTCGTTGCCCTTCTCGCCCATCTTGAGCAACAGCCCCTCGTAGACCTGCGAGAGCGTAAAGACGTGCGTGGGGTCGATGGCGTCGCTGGAGAGCTGATGCACCTTGTCGAGCACATCGAGGAAGTTGCGCTCGGTATCGATGCGGACGCGCTCGACGCCGGTCATGATCTCGCTGATGACCTTCTGACGCGCCGTGGCGTCGGGGCGGGTCTTGAGGCCCCTCAGGTGCGGCAGCAAGTCGGTGTTGATGAAGTTGAACAAGGAGTTGGGCGGGGCGTTCTGGAGCTCGACCCGCTTGTTGGCCTGGCCGTCCGCGAGCGCCTCGGGCGGCGACGCCCAGTCGCGCCAGCGATAGGGCGAATCCAACGACGGGCGAAACGGCACGCCCAGCGCTTCGGCCTCCTGCTCCTCACGGTATTCCTTCTCATCGAGGATGCGCAGAAACAGAATCCAGCTCAGCTCGGGCACGTATTGCATCGCCCCGGCGCAGTTGCCGCGCCGCATGATGTCGCAGATGCTTTTGACGGCTTGGTCTACGGATTGCTGGGTGGCGTGGCGTCTGCCGTTGTTGTTTCCGTTTCTGTTGTTCTTTCGTCCTCGTGGCACTTTTGATTTCTCCCGTGAACGCCTGACGCAACAGAGCCGCGGGCAGGGCGCTAATAGTCTGTAGTTCATGCTCAATGCTGGTCGCAACACGATCCGCGAGGTTGAGGAACTCATCGAATTGTCGCAACACGTTCTGCTGCACTTCTATAGAAGGACACGGAACACGAAGAGCTGCCAGAATGGATGCGTTCACGCCATCTCGTGTTGCCCCGCGACCGGCCGCTATTCGTATCTGATTGAGAACATGTCTGTCCCCGCGGATCGCGGCAGAGATAAAGCCTGGTTCTACGCGAGCCGAATCAAAAGCGACCCGCAGAAGGTGATACGAAATCAGCCATCCGTCACACGTATCGGGAACTACCGCTGAGCGTCCCACGCTGCCGCTTCGGGTGAAAAGCATGTCGCCTCGACGGACTCGATAGCGTTCAAGTTGGTCGGCTTTGTGAGGGGAAACGAAATCGAGACGGTCAAGAACAATACGGCCTTCCTTGACATTTCCAATATTGAGAACTGGGACGCCCTCGGTTCTGAACTCGGATGAAGGCAATTGCGCACCGAATGGCCCGGTTTGGACGGCATCGCCGCGAATAGGATCACCCAACAATGAGATTTCGAGCCTCGGCCACCTGGCTGCGAGAGTTGCTTCGAAGACTTGTCGGAGGAAGGCGGCGGGCAGGGCTTTGGCGGCTTCCAGCCTTGCCATTGCCGCTGCGCGAGCGTTTTCCACGGAGGCCATTTGAGATTTGAGGATTTCAGAGATTCGGTTCTGTTCAGAGAGTGGCGGGAGGGGAATCCGAAAGGCCTCAATGTATCCCGATCGAATGCTGTGAACGGTTGCTCCCTGCTTGATTCCTTCTGAGAGAATCCGTGACTCGTTGAACTCAAGCACCCACCGGAGATAAGTGCCGTCCACAACAGTGGAGTTCGGGAGAATCCCTTTGATGTCCTGATTGAATGTCAGAGGTCTTCCAGCAATCGCGACGGGAAGTGTGTGCGCAAGAACCCCCGACCTGATGACTACAAGAACAGTTCCTTCCGGGACCTCAGCAATACGAGTCCTATCCAGAGCAAGACGTGATATCTTGTCTTGCGAGTCCATCAGCACATCTGCATACATGTCCTTGGGCGAAACCCATAGCACATCTCCATTCCATAGCGTCCTGTCTGCCTTACTTGGTGTACTGCCGTGCCGAAATCGACAGACCTCCCCCAGTCTCACCCACCGCCAGCCGTTTGGGAGGGGATGGGGGATTTCGGATTTGGGGGTTGGGGTTTGGGATTTCATGCTTTGGCATCCGGATCGGGATAGATGTGGGGATGGGCCTGATGGAGGGTTTGGGCGAGTTGGCGTTCAAAGGCGGCTGCGCCCTTTCGGTGCTGGTAGTCCTTGCGGGCTTGGTCGTCCAGATGCCGTTGGCCCTTGATGTCGGAGTTTTGGAGGTGATCGGCCCAGGCGCGGATTTGGCGGGAGCAGCTTTCGGCGAGAGCGATGAGCTTTGAGATATCCGATTTGAGATGGGCGGTTTGGGGGGAGCGATCGGAGAAATGGAGCATGGAACGGACTTCACCGGCGGAGCCTCGGGCGATGTAGAGGAAGGCGAGGAGTTCGGCTGTGGAGCCGCGTTCAAAGCCTTCGGCGATGTTGTTGGAGACGGAGAGGGCGGCGCGTCGGAGTTGGTCGCGCAGATCGCCGGGTTGGGCGAAGAAGCGGTCGCGGGTCAGGGCGTAGACTTGCTGGGCCAGATCGATGGCCGCCTGCCAGACGGGCAAGTCTTCGAAGCGTTCGTATTTCATGGGATCAGGTTCCGGTGATTTGGAATCTCAGATTTGATATTTCAGATTTGAGACCTAAGACTCAAGATATCAGATTTGGCATTTCAGATTTAAGAGCTCAGATTTGAGAGCTCAGATTTAAGATTTCGGATTTGGGATTGTGTCATGCCGCGAACATCCTTGTCTTGGTTTCGCGCAAGAGGTCCGATGGCTTGCCTGCCGCCTGGAGGGCGGGAAGGCCGCCGGCGGCTTTGACTTCGGGAGTCTGGAAGATTTGGGGGTTTTCCAGTCCTTCGGTGCCGCCGCGTTCGAACTGGCTGGCGATGGCACGGATGGTGGCGGCGGCCCGGGCGGGCAGGGCGTTGATCCAGTCTTCGTGCTTGTAGGTGAAGGCCATCGTCCGGTCGTGTCGGGTGCGCGGGTTCATGCCCCAGCCGAGTTCGGCGAGCACGTCGTAGAGGTCGTAGTCCTGTCTGTCATCCACCATTCGGACGACCACCGGCGAGTAGCCGGAGGTCACCAGCGTATCGATCAGTTCCTGACGCGACGGCGGGTCGATCCATCGGCCGCGGAAGTCATCAAGTGTACGGGCCTCTTGCACGAGCCGCGCGGCCAGGCGGGCTTTGTATTCGTCGATGGGCACGGGCATGGCGCGACCGTCCACGTCGGTGACGATGAAACGTCCGGCGTCGGTGATATGGACGTCGAAGCCCTCGACGCTGATGGTCGAGTCGGGTGGCGGCGGCGGGGGTTGCTCGGCGCCTTCGCGCGGCTGGGGCGGCGGCTTGGAAACGAACGCCTCGCCGAAAAGGCGGGTTGCGTCGGTATAGTCGTAGACGCGGAACATCAACTTGTTGGTCGGCGGGTCGATCCGCGTGCCCCGGCCGATCATCTGGTAGAAGCTGATGGGCGACTTGAGATACTTGAAGAAGACGATATTGCGCACGCAGGGCACATCAACGCCGGTGGTCAGCAGATCGACGGTCGTGGCGATGAAGTGGCTGCGCGAGGAGGCGCGGAGATCGGGAAGCTGATCGTTGCCGCTGCTGGCGGCGGTGCACTTGAAGGCATAGTAGTCGAGCCGTTGTTTGTTGTTGTCGGCGCACCACCTGGCGTAGAGGTTATTCAGGCAGACGGCCACATCGTCGGCATGATGGTCACGGGCACAGAAGATGATGGTCTTCTGCTCGGGTCCGCCGGTTTCCACAAAGTAGTTGAAGAGGTCCTGGCACATGGCCAGGACGCGGTCAGGCAGAAGGATGCGGTCTTCGTACTGGGTGCGTTGGTAGAGGTCGTCGATCTGTTCGGCGGCCACGGGCTGGCCGGTGATGGCGTCGACCGGGCGGCGGGCGATGATTTCGGCCTTCGAGATGCCGGTGTCGTCGAGGTTAACGCGCCCTTTCTGGATTTCGCAGGCGGCGAGGTAGCCATCCTCGATGGCTTGGGCGATGTCGTACTCGTAGGCGGGCTCGCCGAAGTATCTGAGATTATTGGCGGTGATTTCGGCGTCCTGTCGGGCTTCGGGCGTGTTCTCCTTGCACTGGAGTTGACGCGGCGTGGCGGTCAGACCGATCTGGACGGCGTTCTTGTTGCGGGTGAGGACTTGCGACCATCTGCCCCAGGCTGAGCGATGGCACTCGTCGATGACGATGTGGGTGAAGTAGTCCTCGGGGTAGAAGGTGGTCAGGAAGTTGGCATCGCCGTTGTCATTCTCGACGCCGAGAGTCTGGTACGTGGCGATGTGGATGCGGGCATTCTTGGCGTTGTTGGTGCCGTCGGGCTTGCGGTAGACCTCGGCAGCGTCGGAGCCGAAGACGTTCTGGAACGCCTTGAGGGCTTGGGTGCGGAGTTCGTCGCGGTCGCAGACGAACAGCGCGCGGGTAAGTTGTCCGGCGTCGGAAATGCGTTTGAGCAGGTTCACGCCGATGAAGGTCTTGCCGCAGCCGGTGGCCATCGCGAGCAGGGCGCGCTTGGGCTGCTTTGAGGTTTCGCAGGACGCGACCTTTTCCATGACGGCGCGAATGGCCGCATCTTGGTAGTACCGGCGGGTTCCTTCGCCGCCGGTGTACGGCTGGAGTAGCGGGCGGGCCGCCGGCGATTCGAGGGTGAAGCCCATGCCTTTTTCATAGCGTGCACGGAGGTCAGCCGGAGTGGGAAAGTCGGTGAGTGGTTTCGGGCTGGAGGTCAGGCCGGAGAAGCAATCGAACTCGACGAACTGATGGCCGTTGGATGAGAAGACGAACCGGACATTAAGCCGTTTGCATTCGGCGTAGCCCTTGGCCTGGTCGAGGCCGTGGCCAGCCGGGAGACCCTCTCTTTTGGCCTCGATCAGGGCCAGGGCGACCGGCTGGGTATCGACGTTGACTTTGACCCGGAGGACGTAGTCGATCTTGCCCCTGGAACGGCGCCGAGCCTTGCCGCTGACGATCTCGACGGTCCCGGCCGTCTCTTCGCGCCGAATGAGGTCTTCGGGCCAGCCTCGCTTGTGAATCGCTGGAGTGATGAGTTTGGCCCTGGTGTCAGCTTCGTTAAGGTTCATTACAGACCTGTGTCGGATGCATCCCTGGTTCCGCCGGCGGATGTGCCGCTTGCCTTGCGCAAAAGTATAGTACGCGAAAACCAAATGTGCCGCAAGGGCGAGTTTGATGAAGGCGAAGGATTGGAGGCAAGCGCCGGGGTTTGGTTATGAACGGCTGGCGGTGGCGGATCTGGACGAGGATGGGGATTTGGATATTGTCGCGGTGGGTCGGACGGCGGGGATGATCTGGCTTGAGAATCTCGGCGCGGAGAACATTCTGGAGCCGTGGCCGATTCGGACGATCACACTGCGGAGTGGGCTGACGCGGGTTCTGGCGGTGAATGTCGAACCGCAAGCGGATGGGGATATTGACATTGTGGCGACGGATCGGGCGGGCGGGAGCGTGTACTGGTATGAGAATCCGGGATCGCCGCGGCTGCAGGGGTTTGCGGAGCATCTGTTGACGGTGGTGTCGCCGTCGCAGCCGGATGCGCTGTCGGCTG
>JAAYDF010000315.1 GCA_012729395.1 Phycisphaerae bacterium | reverse complement strand
AGGCTGACGCGTCGTCCCGCTACAAACGGACGGGACGTGCAACGAAAATTCAATTGCCATGTCTCCGCGAAGATCGCCGCGGATCGCTCAAAATGCATCCTCAAAATGTGCGAAACTTGAACTAAGAAGAGCGTGATGTTGGTGATGGACAGGGGAGTTTCAAGAGGAAAAGAGAGGTCATGGATGATACCATCAGCATTTGACAGGACAAGTTCGTTCCTCCTTTATATGGCCCTCGTCTTTTGGACGGCGGGAATTGCCGCAGCTGTCGTCGCGGATTCGGAGATTCGGTTGGTCAATGGTTCGTTCAAGAACTTCGAGGAGTCGCGGGCGGCGTTCAGGAAGGTGGTGGCGGACCTCGCCTCGCATCCGAACTTCTTTGGCTGGTATCTCGTCGACGAGGTGCCGTTGGAACAGGTGCCGTTCGTAACCGCCGGCCTCAGTCACCTTGACCAGCCGCGAGAGGCTGAACGGGCAGCGGGTGATGTACCCAACAAGGCGCTCGATGCCGGCCCGGTCGCCGGCCGGCAGGTACACCGACTGATCCACGCTGAAGCCCGAATGGGGCCAACTGCACATGTTCTCGACCACCTCGGGCGTGACCTTCTCCTCGGCCAGGTAGAGCGCGAACACGGCCTCCTGCCAGTCGGGCTCCAGGCGGCCCAAGTCCAGTTCGGGCACGTCCAGAAACTCCCCCTCGGCGGTGAATGCACCGCAGGTGACCAGCGCGTGGATGTGCGGGTGCCAGTGCAGAAGTTCGCCGTGCGTCTGGATGGCGGCGATCATGCCTGGCACGACTTCGTCGCGCCCGAGCAGCCGTCGAACTTCGGCCAGAATGCATCCCCAGGCGGCCGCACAGAGCTTGCCCAGCAGCGTGCGGTCGAACCGCGTATGCACCCGCAACCGCTTCGGGATGGTCAGCACCACTTGCCGATGAGCTACCGGCGAGCAAACTTCCTCGGCCACGTGGATCGCCGTCAAGAGCATCCGCTTCTGGTGGCAGGAGGGGCATGTGCACCGCTGCTTGCAAGAGAAAGCGACGAACATCTCGTGCCCGCAGTCGCCACAGCGCACGCGGGCGAAGCCCTCGTCGAGATCCCCGCAGCGGAGATAGGCCGTCACCGACCGCTCGACGATCGGCCGCCAGTAGCCGTACTTCACCTGGAACCGCTCATCGTAGACCCGCTGGAAGGTCTCGAAGTGCCGGTCCATCAGCCGCCACAGTTCGGAGGCCTGGGGGTCGCGGGGACGGTACAGCAGCAGCGGGTGGAGGCAGGCGGCAGTCATGACGGGCAGCAGCGGCGGCCGGAGATAGTGTACGCAATAATACTTGACCTCATGTACACTTACCGTCAAGCAGGTCACCTCTGCGATGCCCGTAAAGAGTTACGAGCGAGGGGATTAGGTCGTCAGAGCCCCACACCAGCAGGACGCCTGCGCCTTGGAAAACCTGTCAAGCAACCGCGGCTTTTCGATGCCGCAGTCCCAGGCTCCGTTGGCATTCGCCTTCGGCGAAGGTCACAGATGCCGGCCAGGGGTTCCCGGCAGACGCGACGACCTACCCCTCGGAGCAGAACGCCGCATCGGTCGGGTAGCACCCCGAGCGCCCGGCCGGAGATCGTGGTGTGCCGAGGCGAAAAGCCACGTCGAAATGATGGCACCAGCAACCCAACGGGAGCGTGACATGAGTCTTCATGGCCAACATCGTTCATGACTCATGACGACAACACCTGAGTCAGATGCGCGGTCCACTCTGCGCGCCGGTCCAACCGGCCGGGTGGCAGTGAACTGAACCTCATCCAGCTCCGTTAAACTCACCCACCAGAAGGGATCGCGCAACTCGCTTAGGTGAAGCACAGGTATGATGCTTTCAAGACAAGAAAATACCTTAAGAGAGGGGCTTGGATTGCTTTTGGGGAAAAGGTTAGGTGAACACCTTCCACCTTCCCCAAATAAGGAGAATCCAGATGCCT
>JAAYDF010000314.1 GCA_012729395.1 Phycisphaerae bacterium | reverse complement strand
TGTGGCCGCCGGTGTGAAAGTGCCTTGGATCACCGGTTTGTGAGTGCCTTTGGGGGTCATGCCTTGTCTTTCATGCGGAAGCTTTGCCCCTGAATGGGGATGGTTTCGCAGTGGTGGAGGAGGCGGTCGAGGACGGCGGAGGCGATGGTGGAGTCGTTGTTGAAGATGCGGGGCCATTGCTTGTAGGCGGTATTGGTGGTCAGGACGATGGGACCGCGCTCGTAGCGGGCGCTGACGATTTGGAAGAGCAGGTCGGCGCCGCGCTTGTCCATGGGGAGGTAGCCGAGTTCGTCGATGACGAGGAGCCGCGGGGCGAGATATCGTTTCATGGCCTTGGGGAGGTTGTGGACCGCCTGGGCGGCGCAGAGGGTGTTGACGATATCGACGGCGGGGGTGAAGAGGACGGGGACGTCGTGGAGGCAGGCGTGGTGGGCCAGGGCAATGGCCAGGTGGGTTTTGCCGAGGCCGACGCCGCCCATGAAGACGACGTTGCGGTTCTGGTCGATGAAGCTCAGGCGGAAGAGGTCCTGGATTTGCGCCCGGTTGATGTTGGCGGGCCAGGACCACTGGAACTGTTCGAGGGTTTTGAGCATGGGGAAGCGGGCGCGCTTGATGCGCCGCTCGACGCTGCGCCCATGGCGGGCGGCGAGTTCGGCGTCGGCGAGGCGCTGAAGATATTCGACGTGGCCGAGTTGTTCGCGGGCGGCATCCCGGGCCAGGGGTTCGTACTGCTGGGCCATGGTGGCCAGGTTGAGCTTGTGGAGGGTGTCAGGCAGGGTCGTGGTTCGGGGGCGGCTCATGGGCGGGTTCTCCTGTGGTGGGTTCGTAGATGGACAGATCGGGGTCGGGCAGTTCGATTTCCAATTGGTCCTGTTGGCGGATAAGGGTCAACGGGCCGGGATCGGGCAGGCGGCGTTCGCGCTGTTCGAGGATGTTGGCGATGTAGTCGCTGGAGAAGGCCCCGAACGCCAGGGCGTCGTCGAGGGCGCGGGCGACCTTGTCGGCGCCATAGACGTCGGCCAGGGCCATGATCTTGCGCAGATGCGATCGCCAGGAGAGTTTGCGCTCGGCGAGCTGGCGGTAGTATTCCGGGGCTCGCGGGCTCAAGGCCAGGAAGCGTTTGAAGAGTTGGTGCTCGTTGGCCTTGCGCTTTCGTTCCAGCACGGGTTGGGCGTGCTCGGGCAGCTCGAAGTCGCCCCCGCGTCCGTAGGAACGCAGGTGTTCGGCCACCAGGGTTTGCGCGTCGTAGAGGCACAGGCGATCGGGATAGAGCTTGAGCAGCAGCTTGCGGCCGACGTGGCGGGCGGGCACGGAGTAGCGGTTGCCTTCGACGCGGACCCGGAACTGGCTGTTGACCAGCGCGCTTTGGACCAGAGCGCAGTCGTACGGGTGCGCCGGCAGCGGCCGCAGCGCCGCCTTCTCGGCCACGAACAGGTCGGTGGGACGTTGGCGGGTGCGGGCGTGCAGGCGAACGTTCGCGGTATGATCCAGCCACAGGCGGATCGCCGGATTGAGCGAGTCGAACTCGGTGAGGGGCCGGCCGGCCAGGAAGTTGTGCTTCACGTAGCCGACGGCATTTTCGACCATGCCCTTTTCGTTGCCTTTGCGTACGTTGCAGGCCTTGATGGCGAACCCGTAGTGGGCGGCGAAGTCGGCATAGCGAGGATTGAGCACGGGGGAAAGACCGCGGGGATGGGAGAGCACGGCGGTCTTGCAGTTGTCGCACATGATCTTCTCGGGCACGCCGCCGAAGAACTCGAAGGCGTTCTGGTGGCAGGCGAGGAAGTGCTCCTGGCTCTGGCCGAGAGTGAACTCCACGTAGGCCATGCGGCTGTAGCCCAGCACCATGACAAAGAAGCTCAGCCGTCGGCGGGTGTTGCCCACCGGGATCGGATCCCACATGCCCCAGTCCACCTGGGCGCACTCTCCCGGGGCAAACGACAGCGTCAGATAGGCCTCCTTGGGCGAGGGGCGAACCTGCTGGACGTACTCTCGCAGTACGCTGATCCCGCCGTGAAAGCCCTCCGCCCGCAGCAGGTCGAGGATCTGGACGGCGGTATAGGGGTGCTGCTGCAGCCAGCCCATGATCCGGCCCTTGAACGGATCGAGCTGGCTGGCGCGCCGCGCCTGCTTGCGCGCACGATAGGGCTGACCCAGCCAGGTGCGCACCGTGCGCGGCGCCAGCCCGAGTTCGCGCGCAATCTGCGCGGCGTTGAGCTTGTCGCGTTCGTGAAGTTCCTGCATTCGGATCCAAGTCGGGTAATCGATCATGGCCGGCCTCCCCTCGTCGCGCCGGTTGGAGCCAATAGCCCTTGCAGGATGTCGCCAAACGCCACCGCCTCGCCCCTGGGCGTGCGCCGGTCTCCGCCGGCCATCGTCGCTTCCGGTGCAAGGTCCAGCACCTGGTAGAGCGGCTTGCGATAGGCCACCAACGCCGCCCGGCACAGCTCGCCGCGCGCCTGCACCAACCGCTCCGCGGGCCACCCGAGGCGGTGGCACAGCGCCGCCTCCGAGTACCAGCTCAGTCCCTCGGCATCCGACACGGTCACCAGGAACAAGTACAACGCCAACGCCTCCGCGCTGCGCCCTTCGACATGCCCGTCACGGACCAGCCGGTGATCCACCCAACTGAACTGGGGCGGCACCCGCCGCCGCCGTTGCGGGTTCAGGACTTCTCGACCTCTCATGCGCCACCTCCCGGGGGGGCATCCACGGCACCACGCCGCCGATGCGCTGCCCCCGTTCATAGCAGGCGGTCAGGACCTCTCCTAAGTTCTCTTGTAACGCCTCCCCGCTTACCATGGAGGCAACTCCCACCAACACATGGCATTGCGCATTCAAGAGATCTTGTAACGGTCGAGATATCTCCCGGGAAAGGCAATCTCTGAATACCTTAACCCCATGGCGGTCATAGCCTTGTGAGATCAAGAGATCTTGTAACGCATCCGCCGGACCCTCGGGCGCCCCGGTCCCCGGCCGCTTCCAATACCCAGGGTGCGCCCGCCGCCACGCCTGCACCCGCTTCACGTGCACCCGGCCGCGAAAGTATCCCCGGTTCTTGCGGGACCATTTCCGCTGGCTCGCCCGCTTGCTGGCTTTACGGCATTCCGGCTTCGAGCAATATCGCTGGTGACACACATTGCGCGGATGCGGACGGAACCAATTCCCACAGTGACAACATCTTCGATAGCCTTGGGTGCCCATCGTCTCCTCCCGGTTCAAAGTCCGGAAGAATACAATCCCCCTCATCCCCCGGAACACGCCTCCCGCTCCGATGCCTCACCCCTCCCTCGCCGCCAGGAAGAAGAAAGAAGAGGATTCATTCTGATCTTCAGACCGAAGAAAACAAGGCAACTTCAAACCGGCGGAAGAAGAGACATTTCA
>JAAYDF010000005.1 GCA_012729395.1 Phycisphaerae bacterium | reverse complement strand
GCTGGCGGCCGGAGGCGGCGAGCCCGATGCGGGCGGCGGTAATCGCGCGGGACGGAGAAAGGGGACGGCGGCGGGTTTGTGGGGGGAGAATCTGTTCGGGATTGAGTATGGTGTCCCTAATGGCGTAATGGTGGATGTAAGAACATCCACCCTACTATCTCTTTCCCTTCTGACTGGCCGGCGCGGAGGTGGGAGGTATCCGGTAAGGTCGGCAAAAGAGAGGATTGGGCGGGCTTATGCCAGTTCCCGGAGCGATGCCCCACTTTCTCATGATTTCGCAGACCTCCTCACTCCGCCAGTTGTCGCCCCAGACCTGGTTCTTTTCGGCGTCTACGAAGAATCGAATGCTCACGCCGCTTTCGTCATCCCGAAGGAACAGCAGATAGCCGCCGACGCAGTCCCGGTCGGCTTCCGCGGCATTCTGAAGCACGCGGATCAATCCATCGATGTACGAGCGATCCTTGAATCGAAAGAGGCCTCCCAAAGGCCCGTGGTCCTTCCCATCGTCGCCCACAACCTCCATCGTAGCATATTCGCCCAGCCGAAGGTCCTGCGGTCGGCCCGACCGGACTCGGTCGTAAGGCCCCCGGCTCCCCTTCGCCAGCATCCACGCCAGGAGGATTAACGCCGCCAACCCGATTACCAATCCGGCATACTTGATCGCAGCCATGGGAGTTCTCCTAATGCAGCGTCGGCGAGGCAGGATGCGTCGTTGGGCGGGTTGTAGCTTGATCCCAGTTATGCATTGTCCACGGAGGACCGCCTTGGGGGGGTGGCTCGCCGCGCCGTGCTGCTTCGCGCCGAGCCCGCTCCAACTCCAACTCATGTGGACTGAGCAACACCTCCCAAAGCTCCGAGGAAGACCAACCTCTTCCGTAGAAGCATCTGTTCCGCGAGTCCATATTGAACCCGATTGTGACGGCGGTATTGTCATCGAAGACGAAAGCAAGGCACCCCTGGAAGAATGGAAAGGGCTCATCCGGACGCGGATCGCTGTCGAGCAGAGCTCCGACGATCGCATCGATCCACGTGCGGTCGGTGGAGACATCGTAGACCGTGCATTTGAGTGGGTCAGGATCATCTGGACGCACGTACGCAGTGGCGACTACCTTCCTGCCGCGGAGGTCGTCAATGATGCCCTTCCCCGCTGAGCGCACCGGCGGCGTGCACATCGTAGCCACGGTCATCGGACCGGGCTTGCTCAGGTGACGCCAGAAGGCCCACCCGATGCCAAGGCCGACGAGGACGGCGGCAGCCAGAACTGCGATCAGACTCCGGTGCATCTCATCCTTCGTGAGCTACCTGAAGTGAACTGTCTAAAACCGGTGACTATCTGGAATGGCGGTCCTATGATCCGCTTTGACGTTCCCATGACTGACCTCCGTCCATTGGCTGATGTAGTAACACTGGATGCATATTGGCCGAGTACAGCCTGCGAGTGACGTGATCCCGAGGCGGGCGAAGCGCGGAGGCAAGCTCTACGCGCGGATAGCTTTGCCTATAGCGATACGGTTTGCGATTGTCGTGCCGTCGTTGGAGACGGCGCTGCGGTGTGGGCCTCCGATCTTCATGTGGCCCGAGGGTTGATCCGCATGTGTAACTTAGCAATGTTCTGAGTGACTGTCAAGCGTGTTTTTTGTCAGTTTCTGTTCTGGGTGTTTGTCGGTTGCGTTTGAGGCGGAGAAGGGGAGGAATTGCTGATTTCTGATTTGGGGAGAGGGGTTCTGGGTTGGCTGATGGTGTGGGGGAAGGCAGGGAGTCAGGGCGGTTGGATCGCATCGCCGATCGGCGGCTGATCGGCGATGGGGGGCGTTTGACGATTCAGGGCACGGTTTGGCTCTTGCGTCAGGTTGTCTGTCGGACGACGAGGCGCGGCTGGAGCACGATGCTTTCCGCTTCCTTTCCTTTGACCAGGTCAAGCAGCAACCGAGCGGCGGCGAGGCCCTGTTCGTATCTTGGCTGAGCGACCGTGGTGAGGGGGATGAGGGCATCGGCGGCGGCTGGGATATCGTCGACTCCGAGAACCGCCAATTGGTTCGGAATGAGGACGCCAGCGGGGATCGCGAGGCTTAGAAACCGGCAGGCCATATCGTCGCCCATGAAGAAGACGGCTGTGGGGCGGACCGGGGCGTCGTGCCAACGTTTCCATGCTTCTCGGTAACTGAGTCCCTCCCAGAATTCGACTTGGACCTTTTCGGATGATTTGGTGAGGAGGGCTTGGACGCCTTGGCGAACGCAGTCCATCAGGTCGACACAGGCGATATGCCGATGTCCCCGCTCCATCAGGTGCCGGATGCCGAGGGCGCCGATTTGTCGGCCGTCGGTGGCGACGGACCTGGCTTCGGGAAAGAATGAGGTTCCATCGCCTCCCATGTAGACGACGGGCATGTTCCGCTGACGGATTCGGTCCTGCAACGGGCGGTGAATTTTCGGTAAGGAATGGACGAGGAGTCCGTCCACGTTACGATCCAGCATGAACCGGATGATCTGTTCCTGTCGGTCGGCATTATCGCGGGTGGTCATCACGAGCAAGCCGTAGTCTTCCTGTTCCGCCAAGTCCTCCATGCCCTGGAGGGCTTCGGGGAAGAAGGAGTAATTGACCGCGCTGACGACCACGCCGATCAATTGACTTTTCTGAAGGACCAGGGCACGGCCGAGGCTATTGGGTTTGAATTGGGTTTGTTGAAGGACCGCTTCGATTTTTCGCCGGGTCGGCTCGCTGAGGCGGATTTCCTTCCACCGGTTGTTGAGAACGGCTGAGACGGCCTGGCGGGAGACGCCGGCGAGGCGGGCGATCTCTTTCATGGTGACCACGGGTTTTGCGGGCGGTGTCATGGTTTCTGTATTATAAGGGTTTGGGGGCGGCTGTCAAATATCATATTTCCGGGCTATCGCGTGCTAGCTAATTATGTGCTTGACACGAAGGGGCGTTTGCCGTACGATAGGATCGAGAGTGGCCGTACGGGAGTGGACGCCCGGCGGCCAGGCGATCCGGCGAGGACGAGGTTTTGGCGATCGCGGGATCATCCGAAGCGGTTTGGGGTACGAGCGAACGGCGTCCGACGTGGCGATGCCAGAGGCGGGCCGCCGTCGCGGGTAGTAACGTAGTCAGGAGAGGATCGGTGTTGACCGGCGTTTGCCTTGCTCACGGAGGATATGCCCGCAGAGCCTTCACTCTGATAGAACTCCTCGTGGTCGTGGCGATCATCGCAGTGCTGGTGGCCATGCTGCTTCCCGCCGTTCAGAGTGCTCGGGAGAGTGCCCGCGGGGTCTTGTGCGACACTCATCAACGGCAGTTGGTGCTGGCGCTTTTCCAGTGGGCTGAGGATTACAGTGGTTATATGATCTGCGATCGGATTCCCCCTCGGTATGGAGCCGACGGGAGGTACGGCGGGGGAGTGTACGAGAAGACATGGAACGGGAACTGGGTTCGGACGTGGAGCTGTACGTGGGTGGGGGCGAATCCGACGGTCGAGGGCAATTATCTGCCGCTGCCGGTTTCGGGCGGCGACGTCTCGATCCCCACATCGTCGGTCCTGAGCTGTCCGAGCTATGGAACCGTGGAGGAGTTTCCGCCGGTACCCGGGGGAACGTGGTACGAGTACAACCCGCACTACGGATGGAACGCCGGCGGGCTTGGCATTTTCGAGGACTCGACGGGGAAATGTTCGTTTCGCCGGTTGTCCCGGGTGACCAATCCGGACCAGACGATCGGGTTCGCCGACAGCACGTACGGGTACATCCTTCATGCAAGATGGATGGGGCTGTGGCCGAATTTTCGGCATCGGGGCGGAGCGAACGTCGGATGGCTCGATGGGCATGTCAGTTGGGTCCGTCATTCCGAGTTGGTGGATGATCTATCCTATTATCTCTGGCGAGGGGATAAAGGTGTCCCTTACGACGCAGAGTGGGATCAATGACCATCCGTGCAGATCGAACTCGCCGACCACACGGCGGATCGTTTTAATCTTCTGAACTCAGCCAAAGCGTGAACAAGGTGAAGTATGCGAGCGTTTCTCTGCATCGTGGCCATGTTGTCTTTGATTTTCGTGGGTCTGGCCAAGGCTGAGGAGTCAACGATAGCCATTCAGCAAACGAAGGTGGGAAATCTCTTCGTCGGGGAGGAGCCCGTTGCATTTGGGATCCAGGCCCCGGCCGAACAGGTCACGTGGCAGGTGCAGGACTATTGGGGCACGACCGTTTTGACGGGAACGCTTCCGATCCAGGACGGCACCGGCCGACTGACCGTACCCCTGGACGCCAAAGGGTACTTTGCCCTTAGGGTTTCCGCCGGCGGAGTCAGCAAGGAAACGTCGTTTGCCGTCTTGACGCCGTTTGATATCCGGACGGTCAAGGAGTCGCCGTTTGGCGTGCAGACGCATTTTGCGCAGGGGTACCCGCCGGAGGCGATGGAGGTGGTTGCGATCGGCGGGATCAAGACGATTCGCGATGAATTGTACTGGTCGAGGGTGGAGAGCAGGAAGGGCGAATATGCCTTTATGCCGACGTATTGGTATATGGAATACGCGCATCGCGCGGGCATTCGTCCGTTGATCGTCCTGTCGTATGCGAATCCTCTCTATGACGAGAACAATGCCCCGGTGTCGCCGGAAGGGCTGCAGGCGTATGCGGACTACGGGCTGGCGGTGGTCGAGACGTACGGTCCGATGCTTGAGGGCGTGGAGGTCTGGAACGAATACAACTGCGGCGTCGGCACGCGCAAGACCGGCAACCGGCCGGACACGTATCTGCCGATGCTGCGGCAGACGTATCGGACGATCAAGGCCAGGCATCCGGATGTGCCCGTAGTGGGCGTGGGGATGTCGTGTTTAATCTGGAGTTGGATGGATCTGCTGCTGGGCATGGGGGCGCTGGAGGATATGGACGCGGTGTCGGTGCATCCGTATCGATGGGATCGCTGGAATGAAACGCCGGAAACGCTCGACGGCGACATTGACAAGTTGTTCGGCATTATCGATCGGCATAACAAGACGGGTCGCATG
>JAAYDF010000313.1 GCA_012729395.1 Phycisphaerae bacterium | reverse complement strand
TGACCTTCCGACCACGATCGGTTGTAGTAGCCATCAGGGCTCCTCCTTTCAAAGTGCAGTCACAACAACACTTATGGAGGATGCCCCTCGCTTTTTCAATTTACACAGGTTTCGATACTATCTCCACGAGCAGCGTGGGGCGGGCGATATCGAACTGCGATTCGCTCGGCGCGTTGATGTGGATCCGCACGCCAGGCTCGCAAGTGATCTCCTTGATTTGCTCGGACCAGTGCTGGCTGACTTCGAACCCCGCCAGCCGCGTTCCAGTCCCCGACGCGCAACCGGCCGACACACCCAGTATGGCAACGACAGCCCACGCATAACAGTTTCGGTTTAGCATGATGTTCTCAGCCTACCCGAAGCGGGCGGACACATAAAGGTGTCCGCAAAAAAGGTGTCAGGATGATTTTTGTCGGGATCGAGGCCGTGCGGCAATTGCCTTGCATGCTTTGCCCAGGCAAAAATCATCCTGACACCTTTTTACGGACACCTCTTTGCCTGGATCGACGCAACGGCGTATGATTCTCCTTGAGAACGGTATGTGCGTGTTGGGTAGCAGGATTCCACAAGCCGGGGAGGTTCACATGACTTGCGCGAATCATCTGACGAGACGGACCCTGTTGCGGGATACGGTGCGCGGCGCGGCCGCCGGCTGGGCGGCGATGCACTGGCCCATGCGTGCCCTGGGTCAGGCGGCAGCCGTCGGCGTCCCGGCCGGGGAAGCGATGAGCCGGGCGGCACTGACCACCGGCGACTCGCGGGCGGAGAACGTGTTCCAGGCCCTGAAGCTCATTGAACGCGACGTGCGCGAGAGTATCGCCCGCAAGAAGCGGGTGATGATCAAACCGAACCTGGTCGTCCCCAACAAGCAGTTGGCCGCGACGCATGTCGAGTGCCTCGAAGGCATCCTGGAGTTTCTCAAACCCATCTACCAAGGCGAGGTGCTGATCGGCGACTCACCCGCCGGCACCCAAGCCACCGAGGCGTTCGACAACTACAAGTACCACGAGCTCGCGAAGCGCTACAACGTGCGGTTCGTGAGCCTCGACGAGCAGCCGACGGAAATCCGGCACGTCAGCGACCACCGCCACCAGCCCCAGCCGGTGCGTATCGCCAGTGTCCTTCTCGACCCCGACCTCTTCCTTATCTCGGCGGCGATCCCCAAGACCCACGACCGCGCGATTTGCACCCTCTCGCTCAAGAACGTCGTGGTCGGAGCGGCCATCAAGGACAAGGAGTACCGCTGGGACGGCAAGAGCAAGGGCTCGAGCGACAAGATGCTTATCCATGGCGGGCCGCATAACGAGGCCATTCACTACAACCTTTTCTCGCTGGGCAAGATTCTCCGGCCGGATCTGGCCGTCCTGGACGGCTACGCCGGCATGGAACACAACGGCCCGGTGGGCGGCACCGCGGTCGAACACCGCGTAGCTATCGCCAGCACGGACTTCGTCGCCGCCGACCGTATCGGCGTCGAGCTCATGGGTTTCGACTTCGCCAAGGTCGGCTACTTGGTCTTCTGCGACCGGGCCGGCCTGGGCCACGGCGACCTGAACCGCATCGAAGTGCTCGGCGAAAAGGTCACCGACCACCTTCGCCAGTACCGCCCACACGACACGATTGAGCAACAGTACCTCTGGATGACCCGCGGGACAGCCGGGGCATAGGCAGTCATCCAATTTCTGCAGCGATTGCCGCCCTCCCGCAGAGGACGGGCGCGTTCACTCGGGCAGGGTTTCGCCGAGGGCGGCGCAGATGGCTTCAAGGTCGTCGGCGACCTGGATGGGAGGATTGGCGGCTCGGCCGGTCGGTGGGACGGCCGGCGGCGGCGTCACGGACTTCATGTCGATGCCGGTGTGGTACTTGACGGTGGCGTCGGGATCCTTGAGCTCGTGACCGGTGAGGATGCAGACGACGCGATCGTCGGGTGAAATCACCTGCTGCTCGCGGAGCAATCTCAGACCCGCCACCGTGGCGGCGCTGGCCGGCTCACAACCAAAGCCGTACCGCCCCACCAGGGCTTTGTGCTCCAGGATGACTTCGTCGCTGACCTCGCGGATGAGCCCGTTCATGATCTCTACCGCCCGCAGGGACTTGGGCAGGTTGACCGGTCGGGAGATCTCGATCGCGGAGGCGATGGTGTGCGGCAGGTAGTTGCGGGCGTCCAGATCGGCGTAGAACGCGGTCACCTTGTCGCGGTCGTACCGCCCGCCGTTCCAGACTACCTTCTGTTGCTCGACCAGTTGATAGAGCGTATTGGCTCCGGTGGCGTTGATAATCGCCAGGCGGGGGATACGGTCGACAAGGCCAAGGGCTCGCAGCTCGGCGAAGGCCTTGCCGAACGCGCTGCAGTTGCCCAGATTACCGCCGGGCACAATGATCCAGTCGGGCACCTCCCAGTCGCGGGCCTGCAGGACGCGGTACATGATCGCCTTCTGGCCTTCGAGGCGATAAGGGTTGACCGAGTTCATCAGGTAGATGCCGAGCTTGTCGGAGACCTGCATTACCCGGCGGAGGCAAGCGTCAAAGTCGCCCTGGATCTGCAGGGTAAGGGCCCCGTAGTCGAGGGCCTGGGAGAGCTTGCCGTAGGCGATTTTGCCCGTTCCGATGAAGACGATGCCCTGCATGGGTGGATCGCTCTTGTGGGCGTACATGGCCACGGACGCCGAGGTGTTGCCGGTGCTGGCGCAAGCGACGCGTTTACGGCCGAGCTTGCGGGCTAGGCTGAACGCGGCGGTCATACCGTTGTCCTTGAAGCTGCCGGACGGGTTGAGCCCCTCGTATTGCAGGAACAGTCGCTCGGGCTTCATGCCCAACTCGCGGCCGAGGGTATCGTTTTGTTCGAGCAAGGTGCGGCCCTCGCCGATGGTGACCACCGATTCGGGCCCGACAAAGGGCATCAACTCGCGGAACCGCCACACCCCGGAGAAATCGAGCCGCCCTTGTGCCCCGAGCCCCTTGGTACCCCAGCGGTGCTCGAAGAAGTTCAGCGAGTGGGGAACCGCCAGGCGATCCCAGTCGTAGGCAATATCCAGTAATGACCGGCAGCGCGTGCAACTGAAGAGGATCTCGTCGATGCCGTAGGTGGCGCCGCAGTCCGGGTTGATGCATACCTGATGAACTTTGTCGGTCATGGCAGTGATCTCACCCATCGCACTGCGTACAGAGCAGTGACACAATTGAGTTTCTTCGTTGCGTCCGTCCGCGGCGGCTTGGCCGCGGCCCTCCCCGCGCTTGCGCTTGGGGCTCGTTGGCGGCCACGCCTAGGACTCGTTGGCGGCACCTGATCCCTGGCCCATCGCCAAGTCCGAATCTCTCGTCTCGCCGGTCGCCTCGGGGGGCGACCGCTACGATTCAAAGCGGTGACCGCTACGATCCAAGGACATCATACGGGCACGGGGGTATGGGATCAAAGGCGGTCAGCGCGGTCGGCCTCTCGCTCGCGTTCCTGTTGCCTTCGCGTGGCTCGGGCGAGCAGCTTCTTCTCGGACGAACTGAGGCTGGCCAAGCCCTCGCTATGGACCTTGGCGAGGATGCGGTCGACTTCGGCCTGTTCGCGAGCGATCTCCTGCTGGCGTTTAGCCCAGGCACCTTCGCGACGGCGAGCCCGCCAACGGCCAACGGCCGAGACACCCGGAACATCGCGATCCACACCCACCCGGATCCTCGGCAGCATGCCCCAAGCCCAGAAGAGCGCCAACCCGGTGGCCGCACCCGCGATATGGCAGACTTCGCCCCCCGGATTGGGCAGTTTGCCCGGGCTGATCAGTTGCAGCAGCAGGATGCCCGCCACAATCAGAGCGAAGACTCGGATCGGCATGGGGAAAATGAAGAGAACGACGCGAACGTGCGGAAAGAAAACGACGGCGGCGATGAGCAATCCATAGATCGCGCCGCTCGCCCCGATCAGCGGGACGCCGGCAAACCTCGGGGCGATCACCGCCAGAAGGAGATACGCCAAACCCCCGACCATGCCGCAGGTTACGTAGAACTGCAGGAAACGCTGATGGCCGAACGCACGCTCGAACTCCGTGCCGAAGATATACAGGCCCAGCATGTTCAGCAGCAGATGCCAATGGTCCAGGTGCAGAAACATGTAGGTGAAGATCTGCCAGATGAACGGGCGGCGAATACCATCGAGGCTCAGACCAAAGTAGCGATGCACGAAGATCGGGTCGACGTTTCGGAAGACCACGTCGAGGAAGAAAATCACGACGTTGACAATCAGCAGCCACATCACCGCTGAGCTGGGACGCCGGAACTGAATCCGCAGTTGCGGGGTCTCGGGCTCCGGGGCATAGGATCGATCGCGCCAGCTCATGGCTTCTTTACCCGCGTGTGGCGATGGACCTGCAACGCGGCAATCGTCTTGCCGTCTTTGATCCTTCCGTCGGCGGTGGCGTCGAGGGCGTCGGCCAGAGGCATGGTCTGCACCCGGATCTGCTCGGTAGCATCCAGCCGCTGCCGGGTGGCCGTCAGCCCGGTCGCGACGAAAGCATGCATCATCTCATCCGTGAAGCCCGGGCTGGTGTAGAACTCGCAGAGCGGTTCGAGGTGAGCGGCCACGTAGCCGGTCTCTTCCTCCAACTCGCGGAGTGCACAGGCCGCGGGCTCCTCACCCGGCTCGAGTGTGCCCGCGGGTAGCTCCAGCAGTTCTTCGCCCACCGCGAACCGTTGATTGCGGATCATCACTACGGTGTCGGCATCCAGCAGCGGCAGGATGAGCACGGCTCCGGGGTGGACGACCAACTCGCGAGCGACAGCCCCCCTGCCGGGCAGTTCCAACCACCGACGTTCCACGCGAAACTTGGTCGCAGTCAGCAAGGTTTCACTCATCGCACAGGCGATTATAGGCCCGGGACTGCCCATCGCAACGGCTTAAAGACGCATCCCTTGAGATCGTCCCCCGCATTCTGTCGGCTTGCGAATCGCTTTGGGGGGATGTAAGCTCTCGCGGTCATGGAGTCCTCATTGCCTCACATGTTGCTCGACGGGCCGGGTGTCCGCGCCACCATGGATCGACTGGCCAGTGAGATCCTGGCTGATCTGCCGGCGGGCATTCCCGCGGCGGTCATCGGCATTCGTCGTCGCGGCGAAGTGCTCGCTCAGCGTCTGGTACACGAACTGCACCGTCGAGGGGCGGAGGGCTTGGCCGTCGGCTCTCTGGATATCACGTTATACCGCGACGATCTGGCGGAGCTGGGCCCGCAGGCTATCCTCCGCGGCACGGAAATCGACTTCGACGTCAACGGCCGGTACATCATTCTGGTCGACGACGTGCTCTACACGGGACGTTCGATCCGAGCGGCTCTTGATGCCTTGGTTGACCTCGGCCGGCCCAAGGCGATCCGCCTGGCGATACTTGTCGACCGGCCCGGCCGTGAACTGCCCATCCAGGCAGACTTCGTCGGTGTGCGCGTTCAGCAGCCCGACGTACCCGTGACTGTTTTGCTGACAGAATCTGACGGAGTGGAAGAGGTAAGGATCGGATGAGCATCGACTCCCCGACAACGCAGGCCCAATCCCCAACCGGACAGGGAAACCCACCAGTCGAGGTCTCCGACGATTTTATCTGGAAGCGCAGGCATCTGCTTGGGCTCGAGGAACTCTCCGCCGAGGAAATCCTGTACATTTTCAAGACCGCCCAGACCTTCCAGGAAGTCTCGATGCGGAGCATCAAGAAGGTGCCGGCCCTCCGCGGACGGGTGGTGGTCAACCTGTTCTTCGAGGACTCGACGCGAACGCGGATGAGCTTTGCCCTGGCGGCCCAGCGACTCTCGGCGGACGTGCTCGAGTTCGCCGCCGCCAAGTCCTCCGTGACCAAGGGCGAATCTCTCCGCGACACCGTACGCAACATCGAGGCCATGGGCGTTGACGTATTCGTCATCCGGCACTCGGCGGCGGGCGCCCCGCATTACCTGACCCAGTTCACCGATTGCTGTGTAGTCAACGCCGGCGACGGCCAGCACGAGCACCCGACGCAAGGGCTCATCGACATCTTCACCATTCTTGAGCGCAAGGGCCGCATTGCCGGTCTCAACGTGGTCATCGTCGGCGACATCGGGCATTCCCGCGTCGCCCGCTCCAACCTGTGGGGCCTGACCAAGCTCGGCGCCAAGGTGACTTTTGTCGGCCCGACGACCCTGGTCCCGCGAGCTTTCGAGAAGATGGGGGCCACCGTCAGCCACGACCTCGACGCGGCCCTCAAGGGAGCCGACGTGGTCAACATGCTCCGCATCCAGCGTGAGCGGATGACCAGCCAGGTCTTCCCCAGCACCGAGGAGTACACGCGCCTGTTCGGACTGACGCGGCAGCGGTTGCGCGGCACCAAGCCCGACCTGCTCATCATGCACCCCGGTCCGATCAACCGCGGCGTCGAACTGGCCAGCGACGTGGCCGACGGCCCCAACAGCTCGATCCTGCGGCAGGTCTCCAACGGCCTCGCCATTCGCATGGCCGTCCTCTTCCTAGTCAACCAAGCAAGCACCCCCACCGCGATATGAGCCAAAAAGGCGCCTCAAAAGGTGTCAGGAACCTTTATCCGCTTTGCGAGGCACTGATACCAAGCGACATCGCCCCGCAAAGCGGATAAAGGTTCCTGACACCTTTTGAGGCGCCTTTTTAGCGGATGGCGTAGAGCCGGAGCATCGAGGGTGGCGGCGGGGTGCCCTCGCGCGGGCGGTCGCGGTTGGGCCCCAGGGTTTCCCACCGCAGCATGTAGCTCACCTGCGGGTGGGGCCCTCGGCCGGTGTCGCTCTGCGTGCGCACCATCATGCCGGGCACGTCGGAGGCGACCTGTCGAAGCTCCTTCGGGAGGTTAGACCGGTGGGCGGGCGCCCGACCGACCGCCTTGAATGTTTCCGGGTCAAGTTGCCAGATTCCCGAACCGTGCTTGTCGTGGCTGTACGCCTGAGTGAGCGTGCGGTCGGAGGCCACCTGGATCGGGCTGACCCGGATTTCAAAGCGGATACTGCCGCCGCCGCTGAAGTCCCAGCGTGAATCCCAGTCGCTCGCCTGGTAGATCCGCCAGTGGCCATCTTCCAGGCGGGCATTGTAGACCTGAGTGTGGCCCTGCTCGTCGTGCTTGTGGTAACTAATCACTGGGCGCCGCTGGGCGTCGAAGCCGATGCGGGTGTTGCCGTTGATGATACCCCCGCCGGGCGGCACGGGATCAACGATCTCGCCTGTGGCCAGGGTGATGGGCAGCGCAATGGGCTTGCCGGCACTCGTCTCCCAGTTCACCAGGTCGCGGCTGCGGGCGTAGGAGAGACTGTGGTTGGTGGCGCAGTCCGGGGTGTCGCGCCAGACCCAGCACAGGTGGTACAACCCGTCCGGCCCGCGTGTGGGCCCGTTGAAGTAGGCGTTCATCTTGCCCTCGCCCGAGAGCAGCGGCTGATCGATGAGGCGTTGCCAGCGACGTTGGGCGAGGTCGTAAACGTTGAATATCTGCTCGCCGTTGCCGCTTCCGCCATCGCGATAGGTATACAGGAGCCGGTTGTCCGGGCCGCGGAGGAACTGCGGGTAGGTCACCCGCTGCTCGCGCTGGCCGACCATGGCTGGGATGCGCTCGAAGCTGACGATATCCAGCGGCCGGGTCGTGCGGAAGTAGACCAGGGGGTTGCCGTGCATGTTGCCGCTGAGGTGCAGATGATCATCATCGTCCACGGCCAGGGTGATGTAGTTGTGGCTATCCCAGCCAAGCTGCTCAGGGAGGTGGATACGCTGCCACTGCAAGGCGTCGAGAGGTCGGCTCGCGACGGCCATGCGGCGTTGGTGGTCGTAATACGCGACGAACTGCCGATCGCGATGCGTCAGCAGGGCAAAGCCGACCGGGTGCCCCGACCAGACCCGGTCGACGTCGATCGCCGACTCGATCTGCCGCTCTCGAACCGGTTGGGTGGTGGGTTCATCCGCGGCCTGAACCGCTCCGAACAAAGTCGCCAGGAGAACAGCGACGGCCAGGGTGATCGATCCCCGCATGAGCTGATGTCCTCGTGTCTGATGGTCGTGGTTTCGCAGCTTGCCGCGCCCGATCGGTCCGCCCCGGGGCTCAAGGTTTCCGATTGCATCCGGCCTCGCCGGGGTCGATACTTGCCGGGCCGACGGTTATGGTACCGCGCGGCCGCGACATGGAGAACCTTGCGGTCAGTTGAAGGGTGTGCAGGTGGACGTGGTCGGCGATCCGGGCAGTACTTTCTCCCGACGACCGCTTGATTATTCGGGTCGGTCGATCGGTCCGCTGCGCCTCGGCCGGGCCATGGTGCTGAACATCGTCGGGGGCTCGTCGATCGCCATGGCGCTGGCCATCTTGTGGCCGCCCGCGATCGTGACCATCATCTTCCTCGAGGAGCACCTCCGGGCGAGCAAGACCCAGATCGGCCTCAACCTGACGCTGGTGATCCTGGCGACGGTAGCGTCACTACCTGGAGCCTGGGTGTTCAGCCGCATCCAGAGGCGACGCAAGCCATGGGTCGCATTGACCACCCTCGCCCGCATGTTCATGTTCGGGCCGGCGTTAGTCGCCCTGCTGGCCGGCCGCGAGGAATGGCAACCCGCCCTGATCTGGGTCTTCATGCTCTGCCTGTTCCTGGTCAATGCCGGAAGCGTGTTCACCTCGCCCGGTTGGTGGGCTTGGATGGCAGACCTCATCCCCAACTCGATGTGGGGCACGTTTTTCGGGCGGCGGTACCGGTGGATGCTCGTGGGGCAATCGGTGGTGATGGTGACCGCCGGGCGTCTACTGGACATGGTTTCCGGTCCCGAAGCGGCCCGTATGCTGTTCTTTGGGATATTCACCGCGGCCGCGATCCTGGCGGTGACGGATCCCTTGCTCTTCGCGGTAGTCCCGGAGCCGGTGCGTCCTCATCCGCCGCGGCAGACGCTTCGCGACATCGCCGGCCTATACCTGGAGCCGTTGCGTGACCGCCCGTTTCGTGCCATGCTGGCGGCGGCGGGCACATACAGCTTTTTCTGGAACATGCCGCTGGTCTTCCTCGTGCTGTTCCTTCGCGGTGAGAACGCAGATGGCATACACATCGGCGGCCGGGCATCCGTGGGGCTGCTCTCGCTGGTCACGGTGGTGTTTGCCGGGTCAACGGCCTTGGCGGCCAACTCCTGGGGCCGACTCGCCGACCGCATTGGCCATCGCATCGTCTACATCCTCGGGTGCTTCGGGTATTTCACGCACCTATCCTTCTTCTTCATCAATGAGCACAACTACGCGTGGATCGCCTTGCTCAATGCCGCGGTCTATGGTGTGATCTTCTCCGGGCAGCCGGTAGCCATTCAGAACTTGGCGATGGCCATGGCTCCCCGCGAGCGGCGCGAGTTCTACATCTCCATGTTCCAAGCAACGAACGCCCTGGCGGCGGCGATGGGGCCGGTCTTTGCCGGGTGGTTGGCGGACCGGTATCGCATCATGCTGGGAATGGCTCTGCCAAGCGGCCAACCCGCATGCTATATCCATCTGATCCTGGGCATCGCTTTCGTGGGCATGCTACTGGTCGTTCCACTGATGGTGCGAATCCCCGACCCCAAAGGGATTGAGGTGCGACCCTGGTTCGGGCGGTTGCTGTCGGGCGATCTGTGGCGCATGGCGTGGAACATCGGCGTACTGGGCACGGCCTCCAGCGTCCCTCGCCGCGTGCGGGCCCTCCGCCGCATCACCGCCCGGGACGGCAACCTCATGCTGCCCGAGATCGTCGGGGCGTTGCATGATTCGGACCCGGCGATCCGGCGAGAGTCGCTGCTGGCCCTGGGACGGTTGGGCACGCCAGAGGCCCTGGAACTGCTGCTCTGGTACCTGCATGAGCCGGACGCCGCCCTGCGAGCCCATTCCGTCGAGGCGATCGGGCTGCCGGGTCTGCCCGAGAGCTCCTCACTGCTCAAACAGGCCTTGCACGATCCCGACAGCCGCGTGAGGCGAGCGGCGGTCGAGGCCCTCGGGCGGTTCGGAGACGCCGAGACGACCGCGGAGCTGCGCAGTCTGCTGGCCGACGAGCGTGATGGCGAGGTACTCAGCTCCGCGGCCATCGTGCTTTCACGACTCAAGGAGTTCAGCGCTGTCCACCAGATGCTCGAACTCGCCCTGTTCTCGGACAACCTGACCGTGCGGTCGCAGATGCTGGTAGCTCTGGCGGACCTGCTAGGCGAAGAGGGGGACTTCCACAAGCTGTGGCGGCAGGACCGGCACTGGCGCGGCAGCGGCTTCATGCCCCTGGCTCACAAGCTGCGGCGACAGGCGCGGGTACTCGCCCGGCGCGACCTGGCCGGTATTCGCCGCTCTCTTCCCGACCGGCGCCGGCTGCTTGCGGAGGTCGACAGCGAGGTCGAGCGACTGCTGGAGGAAGTGCAGGAAGAGAACTGGCCCACCGCGATCGACACGCTCTGTCGGCTGGCCTTCAGCTTTCTGATCTTGCGCTACCGCTATCAAGGCGACGAAAAGCACGCCCTGGAGTTCCTCTCGGCCGTGTCCCCCTCTGAAGCCGAGCGGTATTGGCTGGTAACCTTCCTGCGGCACACCTGCGACCCAGGCAAACTGCCCGAGGCACCCTGGGACGGCCTGACCCTGCTGGGCATCTACACCCTCGTGCACGGGCAGTCACCGGGTTAATGGCGTCGGAGTCGCCCCGGCAGGTGTGGCACCGGACCTCAACGAGCTCAGTCGAGCCGCGTCCCGCCGGTGCAATTCTCTAAGGAACTTCCGATCGCCACAATACTGCTTGGAACACCTGCAAGAACACTGACCGCGGAGCAAGGGCACAACGTGGGCTTGCACGCGATCCGCACTGCTCACAGAGCAGTGCCACGCGGACACTGGCACGCGGGCACGCAAGCCACCCGCCGTCGGTCGCTGAGCCCCCCTCTGCGATCTGTGATCTGCGATCTGCGATCTGCAATCTGCAATCTGCGATCTGCGATCCTCACCTTCTCCCAATCCCTGATAGCACCCAGGGACTTGCGTCCCTGGCTCGTGTTCCTCATCTCACCCGGAGACTTGCGTCCCCGGCTCGTTTGTTCGCTGATCCTTGTTTCACTTCTTCGGGGCGAGGAGCTCCAACAGAGTAACCGAGTTGGCTTCAAGCTGGCGGATATGAGTGAAGGCCCCCCCACCAATCGGCCCATCACCGGTACGGGCGAGGTCGGCCTTGTCCTGGTTATGCCAGACGTTGCTATGTGTGGGATCGATGGTCCAAGCCTGCCAGCGTCCACCAGTCAACGAGGCCGGCAAACCCTCAACATTCACGCGGACCGTTCGACGCATCGCGTGGCGGAACCGAAAGTTGACCAGCACGATCGCCAGTCGGCCGGCCTCGGCGTCCCAGGCCGCCACCGCACACACGTCATCATCTCCACCACTGATCGACAGCCACTGCCCGCTCAACTGGTTAAACATGCGAGCCATGTGATAGGTGGGCTTGGGCAAGCTCCGGTCACCCATGATCATGCTCCAGTCGCCGCGGAAGCCCATGTCGTTCTGCTTCACGTAGAAGAAGCACGGCCGATCGATCCCGTGGGGCAGAAACGCCCTGATCACCCCATCAGCACACCAAGCGGCACCCACCTCATGATCCTGGGGGCGGTTGGGCCACCACGCCTCGTTCCATTCGGTCAGCATGAAGTGCTTCACGCTTTTCTGGAACTCCGGGAAGTCCTTGAGGTACTTTCTGAACGCGTCCGCCTGCCCAGCGATCACCTCCGCCGGATGGAAGTACTCATGCCAACTGACGAAGTCCAGCGGCAACTTCTGATGGCGGCACCAGAGCATCAAGCCGCGGGCGAAGCCGCGACCATGATGGCAATAGGGGTATTCCTCGCGCTCGAACGGCCCGCTGGCCAGGGCCGGCCCACCAACCTTGGCGTTGGGATCCGCCCGCAAGACGCCCTCGGCGGTCGCCCGGTAGAGCTTGCAGTAGGCCTCGAAACGCCGCACGATCTCCTGGTCGGGCTCCTCGCGGCCGAGGGCTTCCGCGTAAATCTGCTTGAACAGCTCCCCGCCGCGGTCCTGGATGCCCGGCTTGATCCAGCCGGAGTTGGCCTCGTTCCACACTTCCCAATAGCGCACCGGCTTGCCGCGCTCGACGCAACGCTTGGCCGCCTGGTAGCACAACTCCTCCCAGAGGCCGTAATCGCGGGGAGCGCTCTGTCGATCATGGTTCTCCAGGGCGTCCAGCACCTGCGGCATGTAGGACACGGCGAAGATCATCTCCGCCCCCATCTTGTGGATGAAATCCACGCGGCGGTCGAAATCTGCCCAGTCGTACTCCAGGCGGGCATCTTTGGTTTCGCGGAGGACATTGGTCAGGATGTTGTCCATCCGGAACCATTTGAATCCGCCATCGCGAAGCATGGCGTTCAACTCGTCGCTGTACTCGGCCAGCCCGGCCCCTTGGCTCAGTCCGATGATACCGTCGGGCACCTGGCCTCTGTTCTTGGTCGAGTCGATGTGCAGCACGACCGGCTCGCGAGCCCGCCGGGAGTCCACGATCACCCATTGAGCCTCATCGAACCGGTCGCCGCCCTGCACTTTCCCGTAGACCTGGACGGCCAGCTTGACCTTGGTGCCGGGCACCGCCCGCTCGGCCACCAGTACCAGCGCGGGATGATCGTTGTCGTAGCGAGCCTGCAACTCACCATTCAGATACACCTCGCCGCCATCTCCGCAGTTGAACTGCAAACCCACGGGCTCACCGGACGTCAAGCGGTCGCCGATCTTCTCCGGCACAACCAGGTCGCCAATCAGCCAATGGAATTTCTCGTCGGGCAGTTTGTCGCCCGGCCGGATCGACGAATAGTCACCCGAAAACTCCCGCGGGAGGGATTGCCGCGAGTCAAAAGGCGACGAAATTCGCCATTCCCCCAGGGTCATCTTCGGAGCCAGCAGCAAAGCCAGTGCGAGCATCCACCTCATGGTCGTACCTCCGTGAGTTCTTCAATACTCCAAAGCGGCAGAGCACGCGCAGGATAACCGTAACCGGCCAGTTCGACCACTTGCGCATCGACAACACATGCCAACACACCGCTTTTGTTCAACAGCGCGAGGCCACACAGAGAAACCTCAGCCATCGGGATTTGCACAGATCCGCTCATGAAAGGCGTACAAACGGCACCAACGCAAAAAAAGTGAAAGAATCTTCCGCGACTTCCCGCCGCGTCTCAGGTGCGCGGCTCGGCCGTGCCCCACATCCGTTACCGGACGGGAGGGCAGCAAGAGTTGCGCGGTTTAATCCTTGGAGGGACTGCTGCATAGTCTCCTTGAACCCAATCACCGCTGATCCAAGTAGAGAATAAGGCTACCCGAACAGCCGCCTGCTGATTCACGCGTCAACACATAAAGTACACCCTGTACGCAAAAAGCCCTATTTCCAGACAATTAAACCGTTGACAGGAGGGGCTTCTCGGGCTAGAGTGACAGTAATGAACCGGGTTACGCCGAGCTTGTTAGGTGGAAGACCAAGGCGGATCCGGAGGAGGAGGACGGGGGGAAAAGCAGAGCGAATGTGGGGACGGATCGCAACCTGTCTTCAATTCGAACCCTTCCCGTTCCCAAATTCGTAACCTGCCTAATCAAAGATCGACTCGGCGAGAGAGGCGGGTTCCAGGTCCAATGAGCGTATAGCGAGTGTGGGGCGAGGAGCACCCACCTTGACGGACAGTTCCATAACAGAAGGAGGAACAGGAAAATGAGAAAAGCACTGTTGGTAGCAGTGGCGTTGGGTGTCGCGACCGTGTGCACGACCGCCAGCGCGCAAACGTCGTACACGAATACCACCGGCGGTACCGTGTACCAGCTCAACGCCCCGACCTCGTGGGCGAACATCGGCGCGGACCCGATCGTTCTGAGCGGTGCCGGCCCGGACGGCGGCGATGCCTGGTACAAGCCTGGCGCCGTTGGCGGCGTCGACGACAGCACCCAAGCGTACTGGGATTTCACCTTCGCCAACCTGCCCAACGTCGGCACGGAGCTTCTCCCCGGCCAGTATGCCATGCAGGCGTACGTCTCCGATTACGGCGACCTGGAGCATGAGAACGACGCAGTCTTTGGCTCGGCGAATGGCCCTTGGGGATACCACACCAGCGGGGGTCTCTTCTCGTCATGGAACGGTGTTCCTCAATCCACGCCCGGCTGGACGGACTTGGGCAACTGGACCGGTGGATACGTCTGGCTGTCGAGCACCGATTTCGACAACGGGATCTGGAACGATGTGACCGTCGGGGCCAAATGGAACGCTTGGAGCGGCTACGGCGGCGCGGCGGTGTCTGGTGTTCGCATCAGCACCGACGGCAACTTCGAGGTTCCCGAACCCGCCAGTCTGCTGCTGCTGGGCTTGGGCGGCCTGTTCCTGAAGCGCAGGAAGTAAGCCGGCGAACTTGGGTTCGCGAATACGGCTTCGGTGGCTCGTGATGAGCTACCGATCTCCACGACGTGCTGGTGCCGGAGCGGGGAGAACTTGACTCCTCGCTCCGGCCCCGGCCGTAGTATCCTCGGTCAACCTCCCGCCGCGTGCATTGCACCTGAGGTTGCCCGAACGACCACCAACGCCGCGCAGATCCCTCAAGGCCCACATACGGGGAGAAACCATGAGAACGGTGATCGTTGCCATACTGGGAATCCTGGCCGGTATGGGGCCGGGTGTGGTTTTCGCGCAGGGCACGCAGACCTTCGAGGAAGTGATCTTCACGGACACTTTCGATACCGGCTGTTCCACTGTGGTGTGGCCCCCCATCCCCGGCCGCATCAACGGCTTCTACAATCACAAACTCGAAGGCAGCA
The DNA here is from genome assembly GCA_012729395.1 of Phycisphaerae bacterium. Taxonomy (GTDB): domain Bacteria; phylum Planctomycetota; class Phycisphaerae; order UBA1845; family PWPN01; genus JAAYDF01. The sequence goes on along the minus strand of JAAYDF010000313.1, from coordinate 674 downwards.
CCACCAGCGGTTATCACGATCACACCGGCAATGGTGGCCAGTGCGCGGTGGCCTTCCCGGCCAACCCGACCCCTTACGGGGTTTATCACGAATTCGACCCCCAGCCCGTGAACATCCCGCTTAGGCTCAGTGTCTGGGTTTTTGACGAGGGACACGACAGTTACTGTCCGGAAGAAGACGGCGTGCTGCTCAACCAGCAGACCCGCGGCCTAGTCGGCCTGACCTCCGCTCCGGGCACAGAGAACATCGCCGACCCGCCCCTGGGTGAGTGGGGGCGTCCGAATGTCGTCTACGCCTATGAAGATTGGGCGTTCCTCGGCGTCCAGGTGCGTCACCTGGAAGATCCGACCGGCCCCGACGTGCCCCCGGAGCAGTTCCATTACCGCTGGTATACGAAGACCGACGGCTGGCATACGACCACCGTGGTCCGCAAGGCCGAGCCGGTCTGCGGCGGCCCGACCGTCTGGAAGCACTTCGAAATCGTGATCCACCCCTACACGGGTAACGTCGGCGATATCCAGTTCTTCATCGACGGCGAGCTTGTCGGCGAAGGCCGGCGCGCGCCGGGAACCAGTGGGCAAGGGGCCGAGTTTCGCCGTATCTCTCTGGGCACTCGCTTCCCCGAGAATAGCGACCTGGAAGGCGGCTACGGCGCGCCGCTGTACAGCTACGAG
>JAAYDF010000312.1 GCA_012729395.1 Phycisphaerae bacterium | reverse complement strand
ACATCGGGGCTACCGGCGAGAGCCCGCTGGGCGGTATCAGCTTCACCATTGCCGGAGAGGACTTCAACTTCCTCTTCCGGGCCCTCCAGACCCAGGGCCGCGTCGAGGTGCTCAGCCGCCCGCAGATTTTCGTCCAGGACAACCAGGAGGCCAACATCACCGTCGGCGAACGCGTGCCTACCGTGCAGGACATCACGGTGTCCTCGGCCGGCGTGGTCACTCCCAGTGTGACCTACGAGGATGTCGGTGTCATCCTGACCGTGACCCCGATTGTGAACGCGGACGGCTACGTCAGCATGGCCATTAAGCCCGAGATTTCCAGTATCGGCACATCGAGCGTCAGCGTTGCCTCGGGTGTCAACCTGCCGATCTTCACCCAGCGATCCGCTGAGACCACCGTCACCGTGAAGGACGGCGAGACCATTGTGATTGGCGGGCTCATCACCAGCCGCGATAACGATTCGGATAACAAAGTGCCCCTGGCCGGCGACGTGCCCATTCTCGGCAATCTGTTCCGCTCGACCGTGCGCAAGAGCACCAAGACTGAGTTGCTCATCGTGCTGACGCCGCACGTCGTGCGTACGCCTGAAGACGCCCGCACGCTGTCCATCCAGGTGCGCGACCAGACTGGCCTGCTGGACAATGTCCGCACCAACCCGCTGATGGAGCGATTGCAGGTCAAGCCCGACGACGACCAATTCGGGCCGGCCGATATGCTGAGGCCGACGGGCGAGCAGAAACGCCGCCCCGATGAGGGCGAACGGCTTGGCCCGGAAGTGGACGAATACGGCCCGCCCACGTCCTCCATCTTGGGTGAAACCGGCGATCCACTCGCCACACGCAGCCGCTGAACGAGCGGTCGGGGTGACCATGAGAATGCTCAGGTTCGAAGCTGATGCGCTAACAGGTCGTCTTCTCGTGTTCGCCCTTGCCGCGACCTTCCTGCTGTTGACCGCCTGCAATGCCCCCGGCCCGACGTCCACTCCCGATTCCACCGGTCCCTCGACGCCCGCGGGAGCTGCCACCCCGGAACAGGTCGCCCAGATGCCCCTCGAACCTAATGTGGTCTCCATCGCGACCTACTACACGCCCTATAACCCGTGGCTCTGGACTCCGGATCGTTCTCGCGTCCGGGGTATCATCATCAACGCTTTTTACCTGGGCGGCCCTAAGAATCTGGGCGTTTTCGGGGATGGCGTGATCCGGCCGACGATGTACCTTCTGGACACGTCGCAGCAGTCCAGGCAGCCGCCGCGACTCCTCAAAGAATGGTCCTTTGATCCAAACCAGGCCATGCCCTTCCGGGCCAAGAAACAGACCGCCATGGGCTGGGGCTACGGTCGGCTGCCGCTGGTCTGGGGCGATGAACTGGACTTGGGCGGGAAGGAAATCCGTATCACCGTGTCCTTCGAGCGACGCGATGGTGCCATCGTCCACTCCGGCAAGAAGGATTTTCGCGTGCCCCCATCCCAGCGGTGATTTTCAAGAGGTACCCGGGGCCATGAGTACATGAGTGATTCGCGACCAGATGCACCAGCGGCCTTGCCTCATCGCGACCAGAACTTCGGTGTGCTTATCGTGACGATCTGTCTTGCCTTGCCGCTGGCGGGCTGTGATCGCTTTCGATCGGGTCCGCCGACCGCGTCCACGGCATGTGCTCAGGCCGGCACCTCACTTGCCGCGACATTCGACTGCCTGCGGGAGCATTACGCGGACCGCGGTTATGCCGCCCTGACGCCCTATATTGCTCCGGAGTCGCGCAAGCGGCTGCTCGACCTGCTCTTGGCTGTTGACACGCTCCTGGCGGCAAACTCCGGCACCCAGAAGGCCATTCGTACCGCTTGCCCGGAGGTCGATCCCCATTGCTTCGATCTGACGGCTCTGCGGGACTCACTCGATCTCTTCGCCCGCGATCTGCAGGTTATCCGACATGAAGAGAACGGCAACGACGGGACCATCACTGCCCGAATCGGCACAGAGGGCAAGGTGATTCATCTCCGGTTTCGCAGAGAAGCCGGGAAGTGGGTTTACGTGCCGGGTCATCTGGCCCCGGACCTCGCCTCGCGGGTGCGGGATGTGGCCCGCGGCCTCGATCGTATGACCTTGGTTCTTTCCAACACGAAGCAGATAACCCCGCCGGGGCTGGCGCGCGAGTACGAGATCCGCGTGCAACCCAAGTTGCGACGCCTACGCGCGGCTGCCACCAGTCAGCCCGCCTCTTCCTGAGTGTCTCCACCTGCGGGCAGGTTCGGGAGCGAGCTTGACGCTCGGTGACTCGTTCACAGCAGGCCCCGCGATTCCAGGTAGCTGATCACCTGGGTCGCCGCTTCCTGCGGAGTCACCTTCGCGTTCGCGATCACGATCTCCGGCGAAACGGGCGCCTCGTATGGGTCATCCACGCCGGTGAAGCCCATGCCTTTGCCCGCCGCCAGTGCCTCGCGGGCTTTCTTGTAGAGCCCCTTGGGGTCGCGATTCTCGCACTCCTCGATCGGCACGTCGACGAACACTTCAACGAAGGTCAGGCCCGCCTCCGCGTGGATCTTCCTCGCTTGGTCGCGGTCTTTGCGGTAGGGGCTGATGAAACTCGTCAGCGAGATGAACCCGGCGTCCGCAAACAGCTTGGTTACCTCACCGATCCGACGGATGTTCTCCTCGCGGTCCGCGGCGGAGAAACCCAGGTTCTTATTCAGGCCGTGTCGGATATTGTCTCCGTCCAGCACGTACGCCAAGTGCCCTCGCTCCACCAAGGCGTGTTCCACCGTGAATGCGATCGTGCTTTTGCCGCAGCCGCTCAGCCCGGTGAACCAGACCGTCGCCCCTTTCTGCTTCAGCAGCTTCTGCCGGTCTTCGCGGTTCACATGCCCTTCGTGCCAAGTGATGTTCGTCGCTCGTACTTCCGTCATCCGTTCGCTCCCCATCAATGAGTCCGCATCCTGTT
>JAAYDF010000311.1 GCA_012729395.1 Phycisphaerae bacterium | reverse complement strand
GCGGCGGCCGGCGTCTGACAACCCATCACCGCCCGGAGACCACCGGCATCTGAGGTCCCATCGCCACCCAGCGGCCGCCAGAGGCGGCGGCCGCTACAACACAAGGCGATCGCCGCAACACAGCGATGCCATGTTAGGCTGCCGCAGCCATGGGGTCAAACACGATGTCGCGTACGGGCTGCCGCGAGACGACCGCGCCTGATTGCCCCGTCCTCACAACAGGTGTAGACTCGCCCGCATGAGGTTTCGCCAACATTTTGTCGTCACTGCCGTGTTGGTTGGTAGCTGGATCAGCGGTGCCCATCCCACGCCAACGGTCGCCGAGCAAGCCCTGGAACCCCAGGCACGCGAGGCCATGGCCCGAGCGGTCCGCTTCTTCCGCACTGAAGTGGCGTCCCGTGGTGGTTACCTCTGGCGATACAGCGAGGACCTCAAGTTCCGCGAAGGCGAGGGCAAAGCGGACGCTGACACCATTTGGGTGCAACCGCCAGGCACGCCGTCGATCGGCCTGGCCTTTCTGCAAGCTTGGCGGGCGACGGGCCAGCGCGAATACCTGGCCGCCGCTCGCGAAACCGGCGAGGCGCTCATCCGCGGCCAACTGCGTTCGGGCGGATGGACCTACCAAATACACTTTGACGACGCCCGGCGGGCCAAGTTCGCCTACCGCGTCGAGCCCGAGACGCCGGGTACCCACAACACGACCACTTACGACGACGATACCACGCAGGCCGCCCTGCGATTCCTCATGGAGTTGGATCAGGCCCGCGAATTCGCCGACCAGGCGGTCCACGAGACCGTCGGCTACGGACTCGACGCCGTGCTCAAGGCCCAGTACCCCAATGGTGCCTGGCCGCAACGCTACAACCGCTTCCCCGACCCCGACAAGTTCCCAATCCGCAGAGCAAGTTACCCTGACGATTGGCCGCGGACCTTCCCCAGCCGCGACTACAGCAGCGACTACACCTTCAACGACTCAGCCATCAACGACTTGATCACCACCCTGCTGCAGGCGGCGCGGATCTACAATGAGCCGCGCTACCACGCCGCCGTAGAACGCGCCGGCGATTTCATCCTCCTCGCCCAGATGCCCGAGCCGCAACCAGCCTGGGCCCAGCAATACGACGTCAATATGCACCCGGTATGGGCTCGGAAATTCGAGCCACCGGCCATCACCGGCGGCGAGTCGCACAGCGCGATGCGCTCGCTGCTCCAACTCTACCGCGAGACCGGCAACCCGAAATGGCTTGAGCCTTTACCCCAAGCCATCGCCTATCTCCGCCGCTCGCAACTGCCCGACGACAAGCTCGCCCGCTTCTATGAGCTGCACACGAATCGGCCGCTCTACTTCACTCGCAAGTACGAGCTGACCTACAACGATGACGACCTGCCCACGCATTACGCTTTCAGAGTCCACAACGGCGTGGAGGCCATCGCCGCCGAGTACGAGCGCCTCAAAGCCGCCGACCAGGCCACGCTCGAGCGAATGCGCAACACAGCGGATCCCAAGCTGACCGAGGAGCTGACCCGGCAAGCCCGCACAGTCATTGCCGCCCTCGACGAGCAAGGCCGCTGGGTCGAGACCGGCCGCCTCCGCTATCACGGCGACGACCACCCGACGCGGCGGGTCATCGACTGCGCCACCTTCGCCAGGAATCTGGGCATCCTGGCCAACTACATCACCGCCGCTCAGGCAACCGCGACATCGCAACCCTGATCGAACACCGCCGCGCACCCCCTGCGGCCCAGCGTGCAACATCAGAACGCTTCCCGGCTCGTCGTAGCGGTCGCCCCCTGACTTCGGCGAGCTCAGCCGAGCCGTGGCGACCGGCGTGTTTGTGATCCTTGCCGCCAGCCGTTCATGAGTGTTCTGATAACCGGCTCGAGTATGCCAAGCAGAGCCACGACCGTGAGGGAGCGTTTCCGCGAACAAAGAACCGCTTCCTTACGGGCGCGGCTCTGTTGGGCGCCACGGGCGCGGCTCTGTTGGACGCCTCACGGGCAATACACATCGGCGTCGAGGTCAGCTCCGGACAGGCATTGGCGAAGAAACGCGAGGTCGGCAAGGTCCACATCATTGTCGTCGTCGAGCCAGGCGCTGCGGCAGGCCTCAACATCCTGCCGAACTCCCGAGCCGCTCAGGCAACGCTGCAGATGCCCGAAGTCGTCGAGATCGACGTCGCCGTCGTGGTCGAAATCCGCCCGGCTGTACTCGGGCGCCGCGCCGACCTGCACGAAACGGACCGCCGAGGCAAACATGCTGCCGGACTCGTCGATATGCTCGTTGGAGAGGCGAACAGACGCCGCCCCCCCCGCGGCAAATCGATACTCGCCCAGATCGAACCACGTGTTCGGGTTCTGGGTCTGGTCCACGTCGATCTCGGTGACACCGTCGGCGTGGGCCACCTGGTAGAGGATCGGATTGCGAGCCGACGCATGGGCCGGCCAAGTGGCATAGACCCGGTACCGTCCGGACGAGGCGATGACCGGCTCGAACACCGCCGCCTTGAGTCCGGCGACAGAACGAACGGTCGATCCGTATCGCGAGCCGAGACCCACCGTCACGCCGGCCGCGCCGCTGGTCGCACTGATGTCCGCCCAGGGTCCCTCCTCGCGATACCAAGCGTGGTTCTGCCCGCCGCTGCGCGATTCGATAATGATCGCCGCCGAGGCGTCTCGCGCCTCGATGTTGTCCCAGCGAATGCCCGAGGAACTGCCGCCCAGGTTGCCGCTCTTGAGGACGATAGTCGCGAGATCGGCGGCGGAGGTGAACCGGCCGAGGTTGGCGACCGGGGCGGTGGCGGACATGGTCCCGCTCCATCCGCCGGGCGTCGCCCAGGTGTCGTTCTTGTAGATGAGCACGCTGTCGCCTTGAGCGCCCTCGTCCTGGCCGTTGATCGGCGTGCGCGGGCCGTTGATGATCCGCACTTCCGCCCACTGGTAGTTGGCGACGGTGGGGCTGGACTGCCAGAAGCCGGCGATGTCGATGGTTCGTCCGGGGCCGCCGGTGGCGAACTGCTGCCAGACGCCGCCGTTGTAGTTGGAGCCCGTGCTCCGCAACTGGCCGTCAACCACCAAGGCGGAAAAATCGCCGGCCGCGTTGCGCTCCGTCCAGACCGTCCAGCCGTTCAGGCTGGTATCGAACGTGCCGTTGGTGATGAGGTTGCTGCCCGGCTCCGGGGCGGAGACCTGGATGTAGCTCGTGCGTGTGCGGGTATCGCTGCCGCCGGGGCCGGTGACGGTCAGGCTCACCGTGTAGGTACCCGCGGTCAGATAGGTGCAGGTCGGGTTAACCGCGTTCGAGGTGCCGCCGTCGCCGAACGCCCACGCCCGCGAGGTGATGTTGCCGGCCGACAGATCGGTGAAGCTGACCGCCAGGGGCGCCTGCCCGCTGGTGGGCGTCCCGGTGAAGTCGGCCGTCGGGGGCTGCACCGGGCCCGTGTCCCAGCGGTATTTCTGGGCCGCCACCGCGTCGAGGTCCGCGAGGAACTGCCCCTTCTGTGGTGCGCCGTCGATGTTCCATCCGTCGCACCAACTGCACCAGCGGTACATGTTGATGCAGCGGTAGATACCCTCGCCGCTGGCGGCCCGCGACTGGTTCCACGCGTTGATCTCCTCATGGATCCACTGCATCCAGCCCGGCTGGTAGCAGCACGACGGGTTGGCGCAACTGACGCACTCGGAGTGCCCGCCCTTCCAGTACCAACCCCCGTTGCATTCCGTCGCGTAGTAGGGCAACGTGCGCAGGTGGGCCGGCGTGCCCAGGTTGACCCAGTCCTTGTAGACGTAGAAGCTGAAGTACTGGCCGTTGACCTGGGCGGTCGAGTGCACGTCGTTGTAGGTGTACCCGCGTGAGTTGATATGCACGGCGATGCCGTCGAGCCCGCCGGTGGCGCTGATCGAGGTGAGCATCTGGTGCATGTACTCGGTCCAGCCGAGCGGCATGGCGTCGTGGTCGGCGCCGGCCCCGTACGGACCCGCCCAGGGGGCGAGAGCCTGGCAAAGCACCTTGGCGTTCGGTCGGACCGCCTTGATCGCGTTGTAGCACAGGCGGAAGCACTCCGCGTAACTCTGCGGGGAGATATAGCTTCGGTAACCGTTGACCGCGGGCCACTCGCTGGCCAGGTTGGTCTCGTTGCCGATCAACCAAATATCACAGCCCTGGCTGGCGGCCACGTAGTTGGCGCAGCGCTGGGCAAAGTCGGCGTACTGAGCGGGAACCGGAATCGTGCCGGTACTGCCGTAGCCATTGTTCAGACGGGCGATAACCGTGTGGGCCTGGTTGGAGATCGAGCGAAAGTCGCCGCCGCCGTGGTCGTTCGGATCGTGCCCGATGCCCAGCGTGGCCGTCACCCACCCGGTCACGCCCTGGGCATTCAAGCGGTCGAGGTACCCCTGCTGGCCAGTGTCGTGGTCGTGGATGCCGTAGATATGCGGACTCTCCTGGGCCCGGCCGACCGAGACCACAGCCAGACCGATCAGCCACAGCCGCACAAACCCGGACCATGCAGTTCGCCCGATATCGTTCATGCGACACCCCTCGGCGCGACGCCCGCCGCAAGGCCGCGGACAACCTCCCCAGCCCCCATCGACGCGATCACGCCTTCCTTCCAGACGCGCAGACGGACACGGTGGACGGAATGATCAAATCGCAATCGGGGTAGGCCCCCAATTATAGCATAGGGGGCAAGTGTCAGCCAAAGTGGTTGCGGAACAAGCCGCGTCCGGGCGGGCCGCACGGCACCGTTCGGTCGGCCATGCGCTCGCTTGATCCCACGGCGTAAGGGTGACGCCTGGTTGATCGGGTGACGTCATGCGTTCCGGCGTCGGCGACCCATCAGCTTCAAGCCCAGCAGGCCGATCACCGTCGCGGCCAACATCATCGGACTTGTCGCAAAGCACACGGGCGGAGGTGTAGGTGCCGCCGTCACGGTGAAGACGTTGGAAAGCCCAGCCAGACCCGAGGGAGCCGCGACGACCCGAATTCTCACGGCTGCCTCCGCCTTGTCGTAGGTCAGGTTGTTGAATGTGACCTGGGATTGGCCGGCCGGCAGCAAGGCGAAAACGATACCCCCCAGAGAGCCCGTACCGATGTCACAAGTCAGATTGATCGTCTGAGCAACGCTGAAGACGGCCGGCTCGCCATCGTCATCGGTGGCGGTCACGGTGACCACGAACAACTCACCCACCACCTGCTCCGCGATCGCACTGACGACCAGTCTCGACGGTGCCGGGGGAGCTGGTGGATCGACCACCTCAAACGCGTCGGACGTGCCGGTCAAACCCGCCGGAGTCGCGGTGGCACGGATGGTCGCGCCCGTCTCGCCCTTGCTGTATGTAACCCCGTCGATGGTGACACTGCTCGTCCCCGCCGTCATGGTGCCGGTGAGCGTACCCCCGAGAACACCTGTGCCGGCGATACGCTCCAGAATGACCGTCTGACTCGCGCCGACCGCGACCGGGGTTCCGTCATTGTCCGTGGCGGTCACAGTGACCGAGAAAGGCTCGCCCGTCACCTGCTCCGCGATGGGATCGATCACCAGCTTGGTCGGCGTCGGCGGTGTAGGTTGAGCAATCACGACAAAGGCATCGGATAGACCGGTCAGGCCCGCTGGGGCTGCCGCGGCACGGATTTTGACGCCCTCTTCGCCCTTGCTGTAAGTCACGCCCTCGATGGTCACGCTGCTCTCGCCGGCAGGCATACTCCCTGTCAACGTGCCGCCCAGCGTGCCTGTGCCAACCTGGCGAGTCAGCGTGACAGTCTGATTGGCATCGACCGCGATCGGGGTTCCCTCGTCATCCGTCGCCGTGACGGTCACCGAGAACGGTTCGCCGGCCTGCTGCTCGCCAATTGCGGCGATCACCAGCTTGGTCGGTGTCGGCGGCACGGGCGGATCAGCGACCACAAAGGCGTTGGACGTGCCGGTCAACCCGGCGGGAGCCGCCGCCGCCCGGAGTGTCACCCCGGCCTCTGCTTTGCTGTAGGTCACGCCTTCGATGGTCACGCTGCTCTCGCCGGCCGGCATCGTGCCGGTCAGAGTGCCCCCCAGTGTGCCCGTGCCCACATGGCGGGTCAGAGTAACCGTCTGGTTGGCATCCACCGCGATGGGATTCCCGTCGTCGTCCGTCGCAGTCACCGTGACGGCAAACGCCTCAGCGACGACCTGATCGGAAATCGCGGCAATCTCCAGCTTGGTCGGGGCCACGGACTGAGCCTGAACATTGAAAGCGTCGGAGACGGCCTGCGTCAGACCGGTGGCGGTCGCTTTGACCTTCACACCGTTCTCGACCTTGTTGTACGTCAATCCACTGAACACCACGCTGCCGCTCCCCGCAGCCGCCGTCATCGTCAACGTACCAGCCAGATCGCCCGTGCCCGTATCCAGGCTCAGCGTCACTTCCGTAGCCGCCGAAACCGTGGTCGGCAAACCCAGGTCATCCAAGAAGTTCACGGTCACGTTGAACGGCAGATCTTTGACCTTGGTTCCAATAGCGGCGAAGCCCAGGTCAACCGCCTCGCCCGCCTGCAGCACGTCAAAGGGGTCCGAGGCACCCTGAGAAAGCAGACTATGATGAGCCAGCAACACCAGACCGTCGATGATGTAGTCGTACAAGACGCCGTCGATGACCTTGGTGCTCGTCCCCGCGTCGATCACGCCGACCGTGGTACCACTCAAGGTGCCCGGCACAACACCCGGCAGGCGAATGCTGACCATCGTATCAGCCGTGACCTCAGTGACGTTGTAGTACAGATCGCGCACGCTGACGGTCACCGCGAACGGAGCATTCACAAACACTTCATCCGCCGGGCCCGGACCCTCCACCGCATCAATAGCCAGCCGCGCGGGATTGTTCGGCACCACGTCAAACGCAACAGTCGTCTCCTGAATGCCGTCCACCTCAGCCAGCAGCTTGACGCCGGTCTCGGCCTTCTGGTAACGCACGCCATCCACCGCGGGCATCTTGCCCGTCACCGTGCCGGTGGGCTCAACCTCCCCGGTATCCGTGGAGAGGGTGACGTAAGCGTCGGGCACCTCAAGTTCGCAACTATCACGAACAGTGATCGGGACCGAGAAGGGCGAGCCGGCGACCTGATCCCCCACCGCCCCCAAAGTCAACGTGGCCGGCTCTCCGGGAACCACCTTGACATCGACGAAATCCTCGTCCTCCAGCGCGTCGCCCGCTGTCACCGTGATGGTGACGCCGTCAACTGCCGCTTCGGCACAGTTCAGAGGGCGAAGGGTAATGAACCAAAACCGAATCTTCCCGCCTGGCACCGTGCTCTCGCCAACCACCGTGAACGTAATGGTCTCAGCGGTCGGGGTCGCAAGAAGCGCCACGCCGGCCCCGCCTCCCAAATCGATATCGCTGCCGTTCCAGGGCTGGGCGCCGACATCCATGCCGGTATCAAACTCGAAACCCTCGGGTGCCGTGATCACGATCTCCGTACCCTCGGCCAGTTCGCCGCCTTCTTCCTCACGCAGAATCGGCAAGACGTCAAGCTCGGAGAAGACACCGTTGCCGGACTCCGCATTCTGATCCGCGGTGATCGTCATTTTGCCGAACGCACTGACCGTCACTTGCGCGTCGGCATGGCCTGCCCCGCACAGTCCTACCAACGCGATGATGGCCATGAGGCCCTGCTTCTGTCGCACCATTGTGTTGATCCTCACTCCGAATCGACGCCTCTTGCAGCCTGAGCATCCCAACCCGCAACGCGACCATTGGCCCACGGGACGCTATCGCCTTGAACTGAGCATCCCGTACATCTCTTCGCGAAAGGCAGACGCCGCGCGCAAGCCAACCTGACCATGCCACCCTAACCCGCCGCCGCCGAATCGTCAACGCCAAACGCGATGGACCGCGGCTGCAGGGATCACGACGAAACCGGCAGGATGTCGATTTCCCGTGGCCCGACTCGACTTGCTGATACACTTCCCCAGACGTGTGGGACTTTCAGCAACCACTTGCCGCGGTTTAGCCTCACCCCCTGCCCTGCTCGCCATATCCATGCCCGCGTTGGCGTCTGCTCCCAGGAAGGATAGGATGCCTGCCGGCGAGGCTACCGCCAAAGAGAATCTGATCGCCCGACGAGCCCTCGAGCACCAATGGAGGTACGGCATGAAGTCGGTATGCGGCTTGATGTTGACGGGATTGGCCTGCCTGACGGGGTATGCGGAGGGCCGACCACCGAACGTCGTCATCTTCCTCGCCGATGACATGGGCATCGCCGACGCGGGCTGCTACGGGTGCAAGGATATCCAGACACCCGGCATCGACGCCTTGGCGGCCGCCGGCGTACGGCTGACCAACTACTACTGTGCCGCCCCGATCTGCGCGCCATCGCGGGCCGCCCTGCTCACCGGCCGATACCCCGGACGCATCGGCATGTCCCCGTTCCGCAACATCCCCTCCGCCATGGGCGAAGCCGGCATCCCCACCGTGGAAGTCACCTTCGCCGAAATCGCCCGCACCCGCGGATACGCCACCGCCGCTCTCGGCAAATGGCACCTCGGCTCAACCTATGATACCCAGCCCAACGCCCAGGGCTTCCAGTATTTCCTCGGCCACCACGCCAGTTGCATCGACTCCTTCTCCCATGTCTACTACGCCAGCGAACCGTGGTACCACGACCTGTACCGCGACCGGGATGAAATCTTCGAGGACGGCATCCATCTCACCGATCTCATCACCCGCGAGGCCCTGAAGTTCATCGATCAGAATCGCGAGCGACCGTTCCTGCTCTATGCCGCCTACGGCGCCCCCCATTACCCGATGGTCGCCCATGCCCGGTTCATGGAGAAGTATGCCCACTTGCCTCGTGCCCGGCGGGACTATGCCGCGATGGTGGCCGGCTTGGACGAGTCCCTCGGCATCATCATGACCAAGCTACGCACCGCCGGGCTGGCTGAGCATACGTTGGTCTTCTTGGCCAGCGACAACGGATCCCCAAGCCCGTCGCGGCGAGGCGAAGGCGGCGGCAGCAACGCACCCTACCGCGAGTTCAAGACCAGCCTCTTCGACGGCGGTATCCACATGCCGGGCATCATCAGTTGGCCCGGCACCCTGCCTCAGGGACAAACCCGCGACCAGTTGACCATCGCCATGGACCTGCTGCCGACCATCGCCGAGGCGATCGGCGCTGAGCTCCCCCCTGGTCTCGTGCTCGACGGCCAAAGCTGGCTGCCCCTGCTGCGCGATCCCGCCGCCCCAGGCCATGACGCCGCTTTTTTCGAGTGGAACGGTCAGACCGCCGTGAGGGCGGGCCGGTGGAAGCTGGTCCGCAACGGCTTCATCGACCAGCACTTGGCCCGCCAGAACCGGGCTGCCGGCGACGACGCCCTCTTCCTCAGTGATATGGAACGCGATCCCGGCGAACGCAACAACCTCCGCCGCCAACACCCGGACATCGTCAACGACCTCGTCCGTCGTCTCGATGCTTGGCAAGCGGAGATCCGACCCGCCGCGGCCCCCCGTTGAACCCATACCTGCACAAGCTCACTCTTCGCGCAGGCACCGATCGTAGAAATCAAGGCACTTGTCCCCGTCCTCGCCGGCCAGGAAACCAATCGCCGCACGCGGGTGCTGGTTGAGCTGCCCGGTGATGTTGTACGGCACCAAAGCGCCCCACTGCATGGTCTTGTGCAACGGAGCCACCTGTTCCTGAAGGAACTGGTAGACCGGCCGAAGGTGAAACTTCGGATTCCGCAGGAAACCCAGCAGCAGCTCCATCGGACAGTTGCCCGCCCCCCGACCAAGACCACCCATCGTCGCGTCCGCCCGGTTCGCACCATGGATAATCGCCTCGATGGTGTTGGCGAACGCGAGCTGTTGGTTGTTGTGCGCGTGGATGCCAACCTCTTTGCCCGTACCTTCGATCGCCTTGCGGTACTTGCGGACCAGGATCTCGATCTGCTCGGCATACAACGCGCCGAAGCTGTCGACCACCACGATGGTCGCGGCCGGCGTCGCCGCCAGAGCTTCCAAGGCCTCGTCCAACTCCGGCTCCTGCACGACGGACACGGCCATCAGATTGGCGGTCACCTCGTAGCCCTTGTCGTGGGCGTCTTTGATCATGTCCACCGCCGTGGGGATCTGGTTGACGTACATGGCCACGCGAATCACGTCGAGGACACTCTGATCCCGCGGCAGGATGTCCTCGTGGTAATCGCTCTTGGTCGCGTCGGCCATCGCACACAGCTTGACCGAGGGGTCTTTCTCACCGATCGCCCGGCGAATGTCATCCTCGTCGCTGTGCTTCCACGCCCCAAACCGGTCTCGGCTGAAGATCTTCTTGGAGTTTTTGTAGCCGATCTCCATGTAGTCGATGCCCGCGTCGATGCACGCCCGATAGACCGCCCGCACAAACGCATTGTCGAACTGGTGATCGTTGATCAGCCCGCCGTCGCGGACCGTGCAATCCAGAACCTTCAGTTCCGGCCGATAGGTAACCCAGGGTGCTCGCAAGACATATCTCCTTACAGTATCACAGAAACCGCCAGGCCAAGCGACTCCGCACCTGTTCGGCTACCAGCATCCATGCACCAGTCGGCGGGAATCAATCGGCCATTGTGGACAACTGCGCCGGATATGTCAAAGGCAGCCCTCGGCACACGTTGCGGCACCAGCCATCAAGCATTGAACCACTCCAACCGAAGCTCAGCAGCGGAGCAGGCCTCGGCCTGGGCGGCGCTCGCCCGCCCGACCTCATACGTCTCATGCCGAATCACCCGGCTCTCACCCGGCAGAAGGACGAAGAAGCCCCCATCGGTGAACAGGAACACGTCCGGACGCCTGGAGACCAGCCGTACGCCGATCGCCGCCGCCGAACCCTCATTGCGGACAACCGCCCTGCCCGGCGCCTCGATAAGCAGAGCCACAAACGTAGCTGGCAGTGCGGCAAGCGGAGCCAGCGGATGCTCTTTGTGCAGGCTCAGCAGGTAACGGTTCTCGGCCTGCTCCCCGCCGTCATCGTCCCACGCCAGTTCAACCAGGAAGAGTCCCTCCGCACAAGCGGGCACATGGAAAGACACCCGGCCCACGCACAGACTCGGCCCCGTGCCGCTCACCTCCTGCTGCCATTGACACGCCGTCTCGCCGGTCAACGTGCGCAGGCGGGCATGCACCATCCCTCCCAGGGGACAACCACTGCCCATGCCCTCTCCGGGCACAGACCGAGCCGCGGCCTGCTCGTCCCGATGGCACCACACCTCGCCCTCGAACAGCTCGCCGGGCCTGTAGCTGATACGGTCGTGCCGCAGCGATACATGCCGAGGCGCCCACGCCTTGCGTAGCCAATCGCATGCCGGCTTGGTCGAGCCGTCAACCTCCACCAGCGAATTGTTGGCCGTGCAGTGCACGCAGTCGTGGCCCATCCAGATGATCAGCCCACCGCACGCGGGAAAACGCCGGCGGACCGACTCCGCAACATAGCGGTAAGACTCCGCCTGAAGATAGCGAGACGCTCGCACCACATGCGCCAACTGGGCCGGATCGTCCGCGAACGGACCGAACTCGCGAGTCACATCCTCCCACGGCGTCCATAACGCGCCGGGATTCAGCCAGTGCATATTGGCCCGGCTCGGAGGCCACAGCGACTGATCACCGCGGTAACGTTCCAGGGCGGCCGCCGATGAGCAACCGGGTGCCCCGACCTCCGACCGGAACAGCGCGTCATCACGGTTAAAGAAGTCGTACCGCTCAGCCAGCGGCAGGTTCGACCACGGGCCGTGCACCATATGATGCAAACCTTGCCCTATGGCCGCCGGGTCCACGGTAAATCGCGGCCCCGTCGGCGACGTGCACAGCAACCGCTTGCCCGGATCCAGCGTGGCCACCAGCCGCCGCCAGCGCTGCATGAGCGGATGCGACCCGTCGACCGGCCGACCGATGCCCACCTTCCCGCCATCCAACCCGCCCTGCAGCTCGTTGCCGCCGCACCAGAGCAGGTGACACGCGTGATGGCCGCGACGCTCAATGTATTCCGCAGCCAACCGTTCGAGCTGATCGATCACCGCCACATCCTCCGGCGGCCAGTTCTCGATGCCCGACGAACTGAGCGGAAACTCCTGCCACACCAGCAGCCCCAGCCGGTCGCACAGATCGTAGAACGCCGGAGTCTCCAGAATCCCTCCGCCCCACACCCGCAGCAGATTCACCCGCAGATGCCGGTAGAGCCGCAAATAGGCCTCATAGCGTCCCGCCGACACCGCCCCGTAGAAAGGCGACAACGGCACCCAGTTGACGCCCCGCAAGGGCAGCGGGCAACCGTTGATCTCACAAAGGAACGGCTCGGCGTCGTTGGGTGCCCCTGGGTTCGGCAGCCATCGCACCCGTTTGAAGCCCACCATCCGCTCAATACGGTCACTCACCGCGCCATCTGGCCCAAGTAGCTCGACGCGTAACCGATAGAGCGATTGCTCGCCTAAACCGGCCGGCCACCAGGGAATCACCCTATCCACCTGCAGCGTTGCCTCGAAAGCGCCCGTCGACAGCTCCCGTTCTTCAACCGCCGCAGTGCCGCCCGCCTCGCCGGTCAGTGTGAGACGCAATCGAGCTGCCGTCCCCTCGACCTGGCCGGCCACCACAACGCGACCCGTCGCCAAGTCGTCATCCAGCCGCGGAATCACCCGGCAGCCGGCCAACCGCGACATGCCTCGCCCCACCAGCCGAACATCCTGCCAGATGCCCACGTTCACCAGACGCGGCACCCAGTCCCAGCAGTAGCCGAACCGCGGCTTGAATTGTCGCGTGTGGCTCGTCCAACCGATCTGCCCTTCGAGCCGCGGGGCCACGTGAAAAAGGAACTCCAGCTCAAAGGTCTGCTCGGCCCGCACAAGCCCGGTCAGTTCGAAACAGTGGCGAAGGTGCGTTCCCTCGAAATCCGCGATGACCCGGCCGTCAATCAACACATGCCCCGAGTAGTCCAGCCCGTCGCATTCCAGCGTGATCGGGCCGGTGAAATCGCCCGGCACGGTAACCGTACGCCGCAGGCTCCACTCGCGGTTATTGACCCACTCAGACTTGAAGGCGTCGAGCCCGTTCTGCCAGTCGGGGATCAGGCCGGCCGCCAGCAGGTCCGCGTGCACCGCACCCGGTACCGTGGCCGGCAGCGGCGGACTGCTCGGCCCGAACCCCGCGTTGTCCGCCCGGCCCATCCGCCAGAAATGCTGCCAATAGCAGGTGAGCGTCCAGTCATGGCCGTTGAGCAAGAGTGTCTTCATCCGTTTGCGTTCCTGTTCAGGCAATTTCAGCCGACACAGCAAGGGACTTCCCCGCGAAGCGGCAAGCTCAATCTCACATCTTGCTCGCCCGTGGCGCAGCCTGTTTCCGCACGACCCCAACTTTACCCGAGGACGTGCCGTGGCGGGAACTCATACCCGCCGGCTCGTCTGTCGCCGGAATCGCGATTACAATGGAAAGCACCTCGCCGGCGGCGTCGGCGAGACTGGCAACATCTGGGCGAGATAGAGACTGTGACTGGGAGAGCTGACATGGATACCTATACCGCGATACAGGCCCGCCGGTCGGTCAAACACTACGATCCGCAACACCGTATGACCGACGCGGAGATCGAGCGACTCATGTCGCTGGCCGTGCTCTCGCCCACCGCGTTCAACATTCAGAACTGGCGATTCCTGCTGGTTCGTGCCCCCGAGCTACGGCAGAAGATCCGGGCGGTCAGCTGGGACCAGGCTCAGGTCACCGATGCCTCACTCCTGGTCGTGCTCTGTGCTGACCTGAAAGCCTGGGAGAAGGACCCCGCTCGCTATTGGCGGGACGCACCGGCCCCGGTACGCGACTTCGTGGTACCTGCGATTGACAGCTACTACCGCAGCCGCGAGCAGGTTCAGCGCGACGAGGCCATGCGTTCCTGCGGTATCGCCGCCCAGACGCTCATGCTGGCCGCCAAGGCCATGGGATACGATTCCTGTCCGATGGATGGCTTCGACTTCGATGCCGTCGGCAAGCTCATCAAGCTCCCGCCGGACCACGTCATCGTCATGTTCGTCGCCATCGGCAAGGCGACTCAGGACGCCCGGCCTCGCGCCGGCCAGTTGTCCCTCGACGAGGTGGTGCTCACCGATCACTTCTGAGCGTACCAGCCAGCGCACTGCCGAGCTGTCCCCCGTTTGCCGCACCGCTTGACGGCCATAACACGCGACAACAGGCCCCATAATATAAGCACCGCCAGTCCTGGTACCCCGCCAGCCTTTTTGGGCCCTTTCATCTCCTCTCGCCCCCCTCGCGTCGCCCGCATTTCCTGTCCTCACCGTCGAATCCCGCCTTCCGGCCTTCCCCGCTCGCCCCATAATAACCGGCCACACGATACTGATGTCGCCGAGAAGTCCTAGAACACGCAAAATCGCAAGGTTTTTTGCAGTTCCGTTTGCCTTGGAGGCCTTTTGTTTTTTATGTTTGCCCCGTGTCCAGACGATCACGAAGGTGTGGTTGGTTGGAAGCACGTGTAACTCGCCGCAACGGCGAAAGTTGAATCAGCCGAGTTGACCTGATTACCGGCCCGACACAACAAGACGCTGACCACGGGCCGGTTGGTACGCACACATACGACGGAATCTCGGCAGAAGGGATTCACCGAGCATCTGCCCGGCATGTTAGCCGGGAAAATGGAAAGAGCCGACGGCCAATCGGAGTGATGCCGCGGCTGGGTCGCCCCAGGTGGGGCGGACACTCGAAAGGAGAGTTTCATGCAGGCACTGGTCAAACGAGCGAAGAGTTTCCTGAAGAGCGAGGATGGCCCGACCGCCACCGAGTACGCGGTCATGCTGGCTCTGATCATCATTGTGGCTCTGGCGGGCATTACCCTGCTGGGCACCAAGGTCAATGACATCTTCACGAACGTCGAGGCGGGCTTGCCGGACGGCACCTGATCGTCGTGATGTCGGAGGCTTCGCGTGAGACCGAAGCCTAGGTCAGGCGATGGGGGGCGCCCGTCCGTTGCGGGACGGGCGCCCACCAGCCTATCACCCGAGTAACACGCACGGTCTTCGGATGAGCGTCGGCGGGACGGTAGCCGGAGACGGGAAGGAAGCAGGATGGAGTTGGTTATGCACGAGTCTTTCTGGGTTGTGACGTGCG
Source organism: Phycisphaerae bacterium (assembly GCA_012729395.1). Lineage (GTDB taxonomy): Bacteria > Planctomycetota > Phycisphaerae > UBA1845 > PWPN01 > JAAYDF01. The sequence goes on along the minus strand of JAAYDF010000311.1, from coordinate 17,565 downwards.
CAGTCCTGGTTCCTGGGATTCTGTGGGCTTCGTGGATTGACTACCGAGAGCGCCGGGTTCCGAACTGGCTCAATGCCGCTTTGGCTATCGCCGGTTTCGCAACCCAGGCGCATTTCTTCGGTTGGTCAGGATTGGCAACCGCGGCCCTCGGGCTCATTGTGGGCTTCGCGGTCCTCATCGTGCCCTGGCTCATGCACGGAATGGGCGCCGGCGACGTCAAACTGATGATGGCCATCGGCGCATGGCTGGGACCCTGGCTTACATTCCTCTCCTTCTGCGTCGGCGCTGTAGTTGGAGGAGTCATCGCCGTGGTGATGATCCTCTCCAGTGGGCGGCTTTGGCATGCCTATGCCAACCTGCTCACCATCAGCCAGAAGGTCACCAGCCCATCAACGGTATTCAGCGACTTTGGATCGGCCAAGAGCTTTGGGGAAACATCCCAACTGCTGCCCTACGGTGTGCCCTTGACCATCGGCACACTCATCATCTTCTTCGGGCAGCATTGGCTGATCGGGTAGCACAACGGTTCGGTGCGATCATCGAGGAGGATGGAAATGGAAGCAAGGGGACTAAGAAGCATGCGCATCCGCCGCGCCCCGCAGCGGACGGCCCGCCGCGGAGCCGCGGTCGTAGAGATGGCGGTCGTGACACCGCTCTTGATGACCATGATGTTGGGCATGATCGAGTTCGGCTACATCTTCATGATGCAGCAGAGCCTGACCAACAGCGCCCGCGAGGCATGCCGCTTGGCCAGCCTACCCGGCACAACCGACGCGGAAGTCCGGGCCAGACTCCAGGAGGCCATGGCGTCTACCGGCCTCGATGTCACCGCCGACATGGTCACCATTGAGCCGGCCACCCTGGAGAACCCCGTCGTTCGGGTCAAGGTGCAGGTGCCTTATGAGGATGTCACCCTCCTGGGTGTCCTGCCCTCAGGCCTGTTCAAATCGTGGTTCACGCAGGGGCAGGCGAGCGGCCAGGGTGACGGGGACACGATCACGCAAAAGCGGATTGGCTCCTCGTGCTCGATGCGCAAAGAGGGAATGCTGTAATCGGTGTCGCAGTGGGCGACACCGCAGCGCCTGAAGAACCAGGCGGCCACGGGGCCGACACCGCAGTGACGGCTCACCCGGCAGAACGAGGGTCAAGGGGAGAACCTCGCGGCGATCCGCCGATGTCGGCCCGACAGTCAGTAACGTTGGAAGGGGGGCGCGGACGGTGTGTGCCGCTCACCCCCTGCTGAAAGGCCCCCCCACCCAAGCGTGTGTCACGCCACTGGGTCCGGGGCACGGCCCAAGGAGCAGGACATGCGAAGTAGGGCAATCATTCCGTTGGCAGTGGGGCTGGCTGTTGGCGTACTGGCCATCAAGCTTTTCACCGACGTCCTCAAGAAAGCCAAAGGTGCCACCAACAACGATACCGTCCAGGTGGTCTGCGCTAACACGGACATCAACCCCACCATGGAGATCAAAGACTCCATGGTCGAGATGACCACGGTCCCCAGAAGCCTCGCGCCCAAACTGGTGTTCACCCGCAAAGACGAGGTGATCGGCCGAGTGGCTGGCATGACAATCCCGCGCGGCATGGCCGTCATCCCCACCTTACTGGCTCCCAAGGGAACACCGCCCGGCATGGCCACCCGAATCCGCGAGGGTTATCGGGCGGTCGCCGTCAAGGTCGATGAGTTCGCCGGGGTCGCCGGTTGGATTCGCCCCGGTAGCAGGGTCGACGTTGTCGCCGTCATGCAGACCGAGAACCAAGGAGCTCGTCGAGGCACCGTCAGCAAGGTGATCCTCGACAACATCGAGGTACTCGCCGTCGGGCAGGACCTCGGCACCACAGGTGAAGTCTCCGCGGCGATAACCAAGTCCGTGACCCTCCTGATCCGCCCCGAGGATGTCCCCAGACTGCACCTCGCGGCCACCAAAGGCACCATCAAACTCGCCATGCGTAATCAAAGGGACGCAGACACCGGCAACGGAATGGAAACGACCGATAAAGATTTGCTTTCCACGCCATCCACCGCCCCCGCCGAAGCAGAGGCCCCGGATGCCCCCGAACGACCGTCCCTACTCAGCCGTTTACTCAGCAGGCAACCAAAGATGAACGCCGACAAGACCGATAAAGCAACCGACGTTCTCCAGGTTCAGGTGGCGCCACCTCAACAGACGCAGCCAACGTCCGAACCTTGGCGCGTCGAGGTGATGAGTGGTGCCCAGCGTGAGGAAGTCTGGTTCTCGAGCCCCGAGACCGGAGCCCGCCGCCTGGAGAACAAACCTAACGACCGTGGTCGGCACGGCCAAGTGGGCATCCCCCCGCAAGGCGTTCCCCGGCAGCCGGTGCTCGAAGCAGCCGGAGTTGACCAGGACAGCGCCCATCGGGAGACCCAGGGTTCGCAGGAGCCAACGGAGTAGAACAGGATGATCGCGTACATGGATGGTCTAGTCTTGCGGCGTTCATGGAAGAACCTCGGCCTCGGCCAGGCGGCGCGGGGGGGCGGCCGCCTGGTAGGTCTGTGCGCAGGGCTGGCGACAGCCATACTGGCGTGGCCCGGACAGGCGTGGCCCGACGAAATCCAAGCCGATCCGACGAACTCCCCGGCCATCACGAGCATAGCGCCGGGCGTGGAGCGCGCCTCCCCCGAATCCCCGATGCATGTCACCGTGCAACGAATGGAAGCCACCCAGCAACAGATCGTGCTCACCTCAGGCCGCAGCGCTGTGATCGATCTCAGCGAGCCGCTGGCGCGAGCGCAGGTAGCCGACCCCAACGTTGTCGAGGTCGCGGTCCTTTCGCCACGGCAGGTGCTGGTCAGTAGCAAGGCCGTGGGCTTCACACAAATCATCCTTTGGGACCAAAACGACAAGCAGGTCATCATGCCGGTCGTCGTCGAACTGGACCTGGTCGAGCTGGTGTCGGCGATCCGCAACGCGGCGCCGGGCTCGGCGGTCGAGGTCCGGGCGGTCAAGGACACCGTCGTCCTCACGGGGGCGGTCCCGGACGTGGACACGGCAAGCCGCATCGCCGACCTGGCCAAGGTCTTCTCGCCCAAAGTCCAGAATCAGCTGAAGGTGGGCGGCGTACACCAAGTGCTGCTACGCTGCACCGTCGCCGAGGTGAACAAGCGGGCCACGCGACAACTCGGGATCAACGGTTGGATCGCCGGCGACAACGTCCGCGACATGTTCGCGGTCAACCAGCTTGACCAGATCAACCCGGTGAACATCGGCGCAGGCCCGGCCGGTAACATCATCCAAGACGGCGGGCTGCTGTTCGCCACCGACAAGGACGGGTTGCCCTTGACGGCTACCCCGACACTGAGCGTCGGGTTCCCTCGCCTCCAAATGCAGCTTTTCTTCCAGGCTCTGCGAGAGAACACCCTGTTGCGGGTACTCGCCGAGCCCAACCTCGTGGCCCTCAGCGGGCAGGAGGCATGGTTCCAGGCCGGTGGCTCCTACCCCTATCCCCTGCCGCAGGGTATCGGAACGACACCGTCGGTGGACTTTCAAGAGTACGGCATCATTCTCAAGTTCACCCCCACGGTCATCGGGAATCAAATGATCCGCCTGCACGTCCAGCCGACGGTCAGCGAACCGGACTACACCACCGCCGTCACCTTCGCCGGCACCACCGTGCCCGGTCTTCGGGTGCGTACCGCGGAGACGACCATCGAGTTGGCCGGCGGGACAACCATCGCCATAGCCGGCCTGCTCAGCGAAGAGGCCCGCGCGTCCTCGAAGAAGGTACCGGGATTGGGCGACGTGCCCGTACTGGGAGCCCTGTTCTCGTCGGTCAACTACCAGAAGAACCTCACCGAGTTGGTGATTCTGGTGACGCCCGAACTGGTCAGCAGCTTGCAGCCCGACCAAGTGGCCGCTGTCCCCGGGCAGTTCATGCGCGACCCGAACGATTGGGAACTCTTCGGACTGGGCATGGTAGAAGGCAAACCGATGGATGAAGAGCCGAACGACGACGCGGCCCTGGAAACGCAGACACCACCGAAATTCCGGAAGTTCCGAAGCCCGCCTCACCAAATGTCGCTGCACGGCCCATGGGGCCCGGCCGAGGAGGCGGAAACGATGCAGTAAAGCTCGGGCCCGTTGCCCGGGACTGAAAGTAGTAGTCGAGGTAGACAGGACACCCGATGGTTTGTGCAGGCCAACTAGCGCAGGAAGGGAGTCCCGCGTTGAGAACCGACCATTCAGGTGTCCGGGGAATCCCAGAGAGAGTTCGTTCCAGAAATCCGGCGATGACGGCGCTGTGCCGCCCTGACCGGACACCGGAACGCTCTCGGAGAAGCGGAGGGTAAAATGGAGCGTGAACAGACTGCGGAACGAAGGAGACGGCGTGTACCGAAGCGCCGTCCGGGACGTCGCGGGGCGGTCGCCGCCCAGGTAGCCATGGGGCTCACCACGATGTGCGGGTTCGCCGCACTGACCGTGGACGTGGGGATGATGTATCGCGGGCGAACGGAATTGCAGCGGACGGTAGACGCCGCCGCGTTGGCGGCCGCCGCCGAGCTGACGGACTACTCCAAGGGCAACCCACAAGCCAACGCTCGTACCGTGGCGGCGGACTTCGCCCTCCGCAACCGCGTTCTTGGAGAGGAAGTCACCCTCGAGCCCGATCAGGACGTGATCTTCGGGCGAGCCTACATCAATCCAGCTACCAACCGGTACGTGTTCGAGGAAACCGACGTATTCCCGAACGCCATCCGCGTGCGGGCCAGTCAGCCGGCCCCCCTGTATTTCGCCAACATCTTCGGGATGGCGTCGACCACGCTTTCGGCTAAGGCCACCGCGGTCCTTGTCCCCCGGGATATCGCTGTTGTGCTCGACCTGAGCGCGTCCCATAACGACGACAGCGAATTGAGGCATTACAAGATCACCGACATCAACCTGCGTGACATCTGGACCGCGTTGCCCAACAATAACGACGTCAGCCCGATGACCGACGCCCTCGGGTTCACTTCGGCCGTAGCGGTCTCGGACAACGGCGACGGCACCTCGACGCTCTCGATCGACCTGACCAGCGATGACTCGTCGAAGACCTCGGCCCTGAGCCATGTGGTCTTCGGGTTGCCTCAGGAAGCCTGGCAGGCCGCGGTGGACTCGGCGACCACCTCCGGCACGTACGCCGATCCGGTCAGCGGCACCGATCCCACGACCGGCGTAGCCGGTGTCAAATTCGATGCCGTCGGAACCGGCCTCGGCGAAGACGGCGCGGTTGAGACGCACAACTTCTCGTTCACCATCCCCACCGCCTCCCTCGACGCCATGACCATGGTCGTGGCCACCAAGGCGGGAACAGACACCGGGGAAGCCAGTTATGAACTTAGCCCCGGACCGACCTTCGGGTTCATGGACACCTGGGGCACCACGGACCTCAGCTCCAGCTACAACCCCGCGATTGATCCCGGTCTCCTGAGACTACCCTATAACTCATCCTGGACTAGCTCGTCGATCCAGTCCCGTCTCTATGCTCTGGGCTACTGCTACAGCGAGGTCAGAGCCCTCATGAGCGCGCAGTATGACTCGAGCGGATCCTGGTACGGACGCGTCGCGGTCACCCTTGGACTCGCTCGCTGGCGAAGCGGCCATCCCGGCGGACTCTGGACCAAAACCGGCGAGACGCCCGGGAACAACAACAACGCAGTCGGGTATGAAACCGAGATGACCTGGCTTGTCGACTATCCGTATCAGGGTAGCTCCTGGCGGGACTACTTCAACTACATGAAAACCAGCACCTGGATGTCTGGCACCAACTCGGCGTTCGTGAGCCGGTTCGGCATCAAGACCTTCGTCAACTTCCTGCTTGAGCAGGTGCCCGAGAGTTTCAATACGCCGGAACTGGCTGACACGCCGCATCAACCCATGAAGGCGGTCAAGGACGCCTCCAGCCGTTTGATCACCGTCGTCGAGGAACTGGAGAGCGACGACCAGGTCGCGATTACCAGCTACGGCACATACGGCTACGGGCCTGCCGATAAGCCCGATCTGATGTCCTGGCTATCCAACGATTTCAATGGCTTGCGCGGCAAGGTGGAAGCCTTACAGGCCGGCCACTGGACGAGGAACACCAACATCGCCCAGGGCATCGATAAGGGCCGAGCCGTCCTGTTCGATACCGACAATGGAGCCCGCAACGAAGCCGCCAAAGTGATGATCCTGCTCACGGACGGCATCGCCAACTCCACTCGAGCCACCGGTACGGTCAATGAGGCCGTGGCCCGAGAGGACACCAAGGCTGCCGCGAGAGACGCGCGCGCCCAGGGTATCCAGATCTATACGGTCAGCGTGGGTGTCGCCGCCGACAAGAGCCTCATGGCCGAGGTGGCCGGCATCGGCGATGGCGAATGGTTCCACGCCGAGGGTGATATCAGTGAGTACTCCGCCCAACTGGAGGCGATCTTCCAGAATCTGGGCGGCAAGAGGCCGGTCATTCTGATTCAGTAACCGGCCGGGTCCGGGCTCACCGGCCGCCGACGAGGTTCGGCGGCCGGTGAGCAACCCGGATGAGGGAGTCCTGTGACCAACGTTGAACCAGGGACACACACGGGACTCATGGCGGAGGGGCGGGAGCCGGGAACCTCTACGACGAACGCGAACGGGGCGCGTAGCCCCTCGCACGTAGAGACCCCGTGATCGACCGGTGAGCACGAGGCGTGCCGCCGGTCTGCCTGCTGCGCAGCACAGTGTGGGATGCCCGACTCGCGGGCGACGCTGGCCTGAGGATGCCATGAGGCGGTCTGTTCGAGTCATCATTGTCAACGCCGACGAGGAATACTCGGCGGTCATCCGGGCCGATCTGCTCACTCTTGACGGCGTGCAGATCGTCGCCGAGGTGGATGAGCTGGCGCTCGTCGAACAGGCCGTGCGGCAGTTCCCCGCCGAGATACTCATGGTCCACCTCGACCCGATGCCCGAAATCGCCCTGCCCATCGCCGCGGAATTGGCGTCCACGCGACCGGACCTCGCCGTCTTCGTCATCTCCGCCAGTACGGATCCCCAGCACATCTTGACCGCCATGCGGGCCGGGGTACGCGAGTTCATCACCAAGCCCATCGACCGCGAGCTCCTCGCCTCGGCCATTGGCAAGGTCGCCGTCGCCGCCACCACCTCCCAGGAAGTCGGTACGCTCGTCTCCGTGATGGGTACCATCGGCGGCGCCGGAGCCTCCATGCTCGCCGCCAACCTCGCCGTCGAACTCGCCTCCTTCGCCACCGCCAAACCCGTCGCCGTCGTCGATCTCGATTTCCGCTACGGCCAGCTGGCCACCATGCTCGACCTCCAGGCCGATTACACCATCGCTGACCTCTGCGATACCCCAGAACAACTGGACGTCCCCATGGTTCAGCGGGCCATGGTCAAACACGCCACCGGCGTCCATCTGCTGGCCCGGCCCAACCACTTCGCACAGGCCGACCAGATTACCGCAGCTCATTGCGCCTCCGTCCTGAGCTCTCTGCAACAGATGTACGAGTATGTGGTCGTCGACGGCCCCGTCCGGTTTGACCCCGGCGGCCTCGCCGTCCTCGACCTCGCCGATATCAACATCTTCGTCATGCAACTCCTGGTGACCAGCGTACGTAACGTGCACCGCATGTTCACCGGGCTCCGCGACGGCGGGTACAACCTGGATCGCTTCCGGCTGGTCTGCAACCGCGCCGGCCAGGAATCAGGGCACCTCGAGGTTCCGCAAATCGAGAAGACCCTCGGAAAGAAAGTCGCCTACGAAATCCCCGACGACTGGAAGACCGTCAGTTCGGCCATCAACATCGGATCACCCCTCAGTGAGATCGCACCAAAATCGCGGGTCCGGGCGGCTATTCGTGAGATCGCCCAGACGATCGCTCATGAACAGACCGGCAGCCCCGCCACCAAGCCCGAAGGCAAGACGGGGCTGCTCGGGAGGCTTTTTACCGCTGCGACGTGACTTCGTCGCAAGCCGGCCCATGCTCAACGGGCCGAAAGAGGAACCAGTTTCCGTGACCGGCACTCAAAAGCCGTGCCTCAAGGAGATGTGAACACATGTTCGGCAAACTGAGAGCACCCACACCGCCCAAGGAACCCGCTCCCGCACTCCAGCCGGGTATCCGACAGGGCAAGTCCGTCCTGGGACCCAGGCCACCTGAGGCCCCGCCCGTACAGAACAAGCCATCCGAAGTGGGCCCCAAGACCGGCGGCCTCGATCGCGCCAAAACCGCCAAGCCCAGCGAAGACAAAATCGAGAAGTTCTACGCCCTCAAGACCCGCATCCACCGAAAGCTCGTCGAACAGCTCGACATGAGCGCCATCAACAACGACGATCCAACCATCCGCGACCAGATCGGTGAGTTGATTGTCGGACTCTGCGAAAAAGAGGACGTGCTCCTCAACCATGCCGAGCGGCAAAGGCTGGTCAGCGAAATCCTCGACGAGACCTTCGGACTCGGCCCCCTCGAAATCCTGCTCAAAGACCCCAACATCAGCGACATCCTCATCAACGGCCCCAAGCAGGTCTACGTCGAACGTCGAGGCAAGCTGGAGCTGACTGAGGTCAACTTCCGCAACAACGCCCACCTCATCCATGTGATCGACAAGATCGTCAGTGCTGTCGGACGTCGTTGCGACGAGGTCTGCCCGATGGTCGACGCACGCCTGAAAGACGGCTCGCGCGTCAACGCCATCATTCCGCCCCTCGCGCTCGACGGCGCCAGCGTGTCCATTCGGAGGTTCGGAGCCGATCCCATCACCTGGGACGATTACGTCAACTACAAGTCCTGTGCTCCCGAGATGGTCGAGTTCTTCAAAGCCTGCGTCGAAGCCCGGCTCAACATCCTGATCATCGGCGGGACCGGCTCCGGTAAGACCACCCTGCTCAACAACATGTCGACCTTCATTCCTCCGTGCGACCGCATCGTCACCATCGAGGACGCCGCCGAACTACGGCTTCGTCAACCTCACGTGGTACGGCTCGAAACCCGGCCGGCCAACATCGAGGGCAAGGGCCGCATCAGCATTCGCGACCTGTTGGTCAACAGTCTGCGTATGCGACCCGACCGCATCGTCGTCGGCGAGTGCCGTGGTGCCGAGACCCTCGACATGCTCCAGGCCATGAACACCGGGCACGACGGATCCCTCACCACGCTTCACGCCAACACCACACGCGACGCCGTCCAACGCGTGGAAACCATGGTCATGATGGCCGGCTTCGAACTGCCTGTGAAGGCCATCCGACAACAGTTCGCCTCCGCCCTACAGCTCATCGTCCAAGCCCAACGCCTCACCGGCGGACCGCGAAAGATCACCAGCGTCACCGAAGTTACCGGCATGGAGGGCGACGTCGTCACCATGCAGGATCTCTTCTGTTTTGAACAAGACGGAATCGACGGGAACGGGAAGGCCTACGGGCGGATGGTCGCGACCGGCCTGCGGCCGACCTTCCTCGATCGTCTGAAAGCGTCGGGCTGCAACATCAGCCCGGCTTTGTTCGAGCGGCAGGTTTTGATGAGTGATCGCAATGATTAGCCCACATAGCACAACAGACTCTATGAGCCGCGGCGACGCAGCGCCGCCGCTCGTACGAATGCGGGGTGAGCCGTGCAAATGATAACTCTGATTCTCCTGCCCTTAATGGGCGCCATGCTGCTGGCATGGGGTCTGTTTCAGGTCATCATGGACCTGCGCAGCGCCAAGCAGAGGAAGGTCGTCGACCGGCTGACCGAAAACCGATCTCGCTCGCGAGATCAGGAGGTCAAGGACTCGCTGCTCCGCCGCCGGGCCTCGGACATGCAGAGTGGCCTGCTCGACGGAGTCGTCTCCCGACTCAGCGTCGTCACCAAGCTTCAGCATATCCTCGATCAGGCCGACGTCGACTGGTCCGCGGCACGCATGCTGGTCAATATCTCCGCACTCAGTCTGTTCGTCGGGGCCCTGCTCCTCTTCCTGCAGGTCAGCCCGGTCAGCGCCGTCGCCGCCGCGGCCGCCACCATCGCCCTGCCACTGCTGTGGCTGATCCGCAAACGCAAGAAACGGATCCGCACCCTCGTCGAGCAACTGCCCGACGTCTTCGATCTGCTCGGCCAGGCCCTCCGTGCCGGGCACGCACTCGGTGGAGCCATCCAGCTCGTCAGCCAGCAGATGCCCGAACCCATCGCCAAGGAATTCTCCCGCGTCTTCCATGAGCAGAACCTCGGCATCAAAATCGAGGAGGCCCTGCTCAATATGGCCAACCGCGTCGACCAGATGGACGTCCGGTTCTTCGTCACGGCCGTGCTTATCCAGCGGCAAACCGGCGGCGACCTCGCCGAAGTCCTCGATAAAATCGGCAAGGTCATCCGTGATCGCATCCAGCTCCTGGGTACCGTGCAGGCCCTTACCGCCGAAGGACGATTGTCCGGGTGGGTGCTCCTCGCACTGCCGGTCGTCGTTTTCTTCGCTTGCCTCTTCGTGAACCCCGAGTACGCCCGCGTGCTCATCGATACCCCCAGCGGGCGAACCATGCTCGGGATCGCCATCGGAATGGACCTGATGGGTATGGCCATGATCAAGAAGATCGTGAATATCAAGGTGTAAGCCATGACACAACTCGTGATCTTAGTCGTTCTCGTCGTGATCAGCGCCGCGATGATCATCTACAGCTTCCTCCCCGACCGGCGAGAGGAGCAGGACAAGGTGCTGCGACGAATGTCCGGCCGGACGCCGCTCGCGGGCGAACGCGCGGCCCAGGAGGCCAAAAAAACCTCCACCGCCCGCCACGTCATGGAGAAGGTCGCACCCTATGCGATGAAGCCGGTCATGCCCCGCAGCGACGAAGAAATGTCCACGCTCCGCGAGAAACTCGCCCAGGCCGGCTACCGACACGAATCCGCGACCCGCTACTTCCTGGCCAGCAAGACCATCGTCGGCGGCGTGCTGACCGTCCTCACACTCATCGTCGCATGGGGCGGAGGATACGAAGCCAAGCAGTTGTTCGGTATGGTCGCCACGGCCGGCGGGCTCGGTTTCCTCATGCCTAACGTCTGGCTCTGGATCGCCCGCAGCCAGCGGTCCGAGAAGATCCGCAACGGCCTGCCCGACTCGCTCGACCTCCTCGTTGTGTCCGTCGAGTCAGGCCTGGCCCTCGACGCGGGACTCCAACGAGTCAGCGACGAGATGAGTAACGTCCATCCCGAGCTGAGCGAGGAAATGCAGATCGCCACGCTCGAAACGCAAATGGGTGTGCCGCGTAGCGAATCGCTCGAACACATGGCCAAACGCAGCGGCGTCGCCGAGATGCGAGCGATGGTCGCGGTCATCACCCAGGCCGAACGCTTCGGCACCAGCGTCGCCAAGGCCCTTCGCACCCAGTCCGACACCCTGAGGGTCAAGCGCCGTCTCAAGGCCGAGGAACGAGCCCAGAAGACCACGGTCAAGCTCATGCTGCCGCTGATCCTCTTCATCTTCCCGTCGATCTTCGTGGTGCTCGTCGGACCGGCCGCCCTCCAGTTGATCAAGACCCTCGGCAGCGGCGGTGCCCTCAGCGCCGGTTAAAAGAACCGGTTCTACCAGAAGCGCCGACTCCAGCCACGGGATCGGTGGACCGCCCGCGCGTCATGGTAGGCGGGACCGGTTGACTGCCCGTGCGTCATGGTAGGCGGGACCGATTGACCACCCGTGCGTCACGGTAGTCCGTCTTGCTGCGTCGTCCACGAGCACCAAGCGCGCAAGCCACGAGCCCCAAGCACGCAAGTCACGAGCCCCAGGCGCGCAGACTACGAGCCCCAGGCGCGCAAGCTACGAGCCCCAGGCGCGCAGCCTACGAGCCCCAAGCGCCAGCGCGGGGTGGGAGGCGTGACCATGCCGCGTATCCCTTCATCGCTCGCCGGGCAGAAACGGTCCTGGTGAAATGCGGGACTATCATGCTGGGCAGTCTCGCATTTCCGTGTCGTCTACGAGTTCCAGGCGCAAGCTACGAGCCCCAAGCGCCAGCGCGGGGTGGGAGGCGTGACCATACCGCACATCCCTTCATCGCTCGCCGGGCAGAAACGGTTCCCTGGGGGTTGATCCTGTCGCTGGCGCTCCCCTGCCCCCGTCGCTCGCGCTCCGGGCTCGTAGGGGTAGCCGTCGCTCGCGCTCCGGGCTCGTGGAGGTGGCCGTCGCTTGCGCTATCGGGCTCGCAAGGGGCGACTGCTACGGCGGACAGGCCTTGGTGGAGGGGCGACCGCTACGGCGCGCAGGCCTTGGCGGAGGAGCGACCGCTACCATGCGTCGGAATCGCTCTGGCGAGGCATCAACGCCGCGTGAACACGCATCCACGGCCTCCGCGAAGGCTTGCCTTCCGCTCCGACTGAAGTCCAGGCAAGCAGCGTAAGCCAAGGCAGATCCAGTCACACACGATTGCCAGGCCACAGTGACCACCACAGGTCGCACACTGCTGCCGGACAACGGCCTTTTTTGTCACAGTGCTCCCTATTGGGTTGCGGCACGTCGTCCGCGGCTTCTGAGTCGGGCATGATCGCCGTGGGTGCACACCAAGCGGCGATCGTTCGAAATTCAGTACAAAAGTTGTAGAATAACCTGGCGCCTTGCGACCCGGCGCTGTATAATCCTTATCGGAAGCCCAGCTCAACTCGGCTACCGAGCTGGATCATTTCATCACTCAACCAGGACGCATCGGCCCATGAACACGTTGAATGGCCATGCACCGAGAGACCGGACTCCTCGTTGGAAGCGTAGTCTCCCATCGCAGGATCACCATCACACTGACGGCAGGCGCAGTACCACCTCCCCACTGCCGTCACACAGCGCCACCCGAACTTCGTACAGGAGGATTCACACGCCATGCCGACCTCACCACGCACTGCTGCGGTCCGCTTACGCGTAGTGACCTTCTTGGTCCCGAGCCTCTTGCTCGGCAGCGCTGCTTTGGGACAAGGAGCACCCCCTGGACCGGCCCCAACGGTCCAGGCCATCGAAGACAAGTCCGCACCACCGCCCGCCCCGCAGGAAAACACGGAGCAGGAAAATATCAAGGGCCCCGCGCACCCGCCCTTCGACTTGATTCCTCCCATGCCCATGCCTGACATCCAGGAAGGCGGCGCAGCAACCGGGCCGCAAACCGTCGTTGCCCATGATCCTCAGACCGGCGAGACCTATCTGGTGCCCCTCGATGAGTCCACATCAGGCATTCCGTCGGTAACGCAGGATTACAGCGGCGCCGATGGAAGCGAAGGGTTTCCAGAGATGATGGAATCCTTCAACGACATGGTCGTTGTTTCCGATGTCGCCGTCCATCCCTGGCGGACGAACTGCAAGCTGGTCATGCGCTTCGTCGCTCAGAACAGCCAAGTCTACTTCGCAACCTGCTCAGCCAGCATGGTCGATGCCGAAACCCTGCTTACGGCAGGGCACTGCATCTATGCTCATGCCCCCAACGGCATCGAGACCTATGACTGGGCCACAGATGTCTGGGCATACCCCGGCTGGGATGGCGTTGGCGGCCAGTTCAATCCGCCCCCGACCACCGTCCAACATTACGGGTACGGACACACGACCACTGGAGGCCTGGCTTCCACGACCGCCTGGGTTAATGACGGCAATACCGACGGCGACGTGGGCGCGGTTCGGATCACACGGGCGGTGGGCGGGCTGACCGGGTGGTACGGCTTGTACGCCGACAACAGCGAGGAGTGTGCGACGACGACCTCACGGTACTACCGCAACGCCAGTTGGCCTGCCGAGAACTGCGGCGGAGGTTTGCACACCGGGAGGGATTTGTACCTCTGGTCCGGCTACTTCGACTCTTGCCCAGACCAGCAGTTGCAGCTCGATACCACCGGCGGGTGCTTCAACGCCGGCTGGGGCGGCATGAGCGGCAGCGGGGCCTATTTCCTGACCGAAGGCAGCCGGTACGTTCACGCCGTCGCCTCAACCAGCGACCGCGCTACCGTCACCTACTACTGTAAGATGTGGGAGGGCTGGGTCGATTACCTGAACAACGACTTCATCCCCACCAGCCGGGGCACGGCATTCGACCTGCAGGCTCTCGACTGCAACGCCGAGCCGGCCACGATCGCTGCCGGCAGCCAAACCACGCTGCTCAACCATCTGGCCTACAACCCCACGAACAACAACCCCTCCAGCATCAACTGCACGTTGCGCGTGTATCTGTCGAGCGACGATGCCATCACTTCGTCAGACACCCTCGTGAGCACGCAGAGTTATACCTGGGACTTCGGGGCGATGAGTTCCGTGCGGGTGAACATGGGGATGGTGACCATCCCCGCGAACACGACGGCGGGCAACTACTGGCTCGGCGTGATCTACGACGACGCCACCGACGGCAACACAGGCAACAACGCGACGTCCGGATGGGACGCCGCCCCGATCACCGTGACCTGCCCCAGCCAACCCGCTCCAACCGGAGTCTCGGCCACCGACGGCACATCGACCAGCTATGTTCAAGTCACCTGGAACGGTGCCGAAGGAGCATCTGACTACCGTGTCTACCGTAACACAACCAACAGCACGGGCAGTGCGACAGCCCTGGGGAGCTGGCAAACCGCGACAACCTACAATGACAGCAGCGCATCGCCCGGCACTTTCTACTACTACTGGGCCAAGGCCAGGAATCTCTGCGGCAACGATGCCTTCAGTACCGCAGACACCGGGTACCGCACGCTGTCGCCTCCGACCGGCTTGTCCGCCAGTGATGGGAGCGAGACCAACTGGGTTTCTGTCCAGTGGAACAGCGCCACCGGCGCCACTCACTACCGGGTATACCGTCATACTACGAGCGACCCCGGCAGCGCGATCGCCCTGGGATCCTGGCAGCCTGGTACGACGTACAACGATACCATGGCAACACCAGGAACCACCTACTACTACTGGGTTAAAGCCGCGATTGACTCGTCGGGCACGCGAGCCAGCGACCTCAGCAGCTACAACAGCGGCTGGCGAGGCCTCACCCCGCCGACAAGTGTGTCCGGCTTCGGCAGCACGAGCTGGTTTCGAGTCATCTGGGGGACCAACCCCTATGCCACACATTACGGGGTCTACCGCAGCACGACGAATGAATCCGCCACCGCGTCGCTGATCAGCGGGTGGATCACAACCGGCAGCTATGACGACACCGGTGCTACACCAGGAGTAACCTACTACTACTGGGTGAAGGCGGCCCTGAGCAGTGCCGGCTACCGAGCGAGCGCCTTCAGCAACATGACCTCCGGGTACCGCACCCTATCGCCGCCGACCGGACTCACCGCAACCGAAGGCACCTACACCAGCCACGTCGCCCTGACCTGGAACAGCTCAAGCGGCGCCAGCCACTATCAGGTCTACCGCAGTACTACGGGCGACTCCGGCAGCGCCACGCCTATGGGAACCTGGCAAACGGGCACCGCGTACAACGACACGACGGCCACGCCCGGCCTGACGCACTACTACTGGGTCAAAGCTGCCATCGACAGCAGTGGCAGCCGGGCCAGCGGTTTCGGCATTGCAGCCTGGGGATGGCGGGCCCTGTCACCGCCGGCCACCATCTCCGCCAGCGATGGCACCTCCTCCACCTATATCGCCGTATCCTGGGGCAGTTCGTCCGGCGCCACGCATTATCAGCTCTACCGCAACACTGCCAACGACCCTGGTACGGCGACCGAACTGGGCAATTGGCAGACCGGTACCTCGTACAACGACGCCGCGGTGACCGCTGGCGCAACCTACTACTACTGGGTCAAGGCAGCCGTCGATAGTAGCGGAAGCCATGTCAGCGACTTCAGCAACGTTGATGCCGGCTGGCGAGCCTTGGCCGCGCCCAAAAGCGTGACCGCTACCGACGGAGCCTACGCCGCCATGGTAAACATCACCTGGACCTCCGTGGCAGGAGCAGCCCGTTACCAAGTTTACCGGCACATTACCAATCACTCCCCAAGTGCAACCGCGTTGGGCCCCTGGCAGGCCCCCACCAGCTACGACGATACCTCGGCTGCGCCGGGCGTGACCTACTACTACTGGGTCAAGGCGGCGGTAGACGGCAGCGGTAGCCGAGCCAGCGACTTCAGCTTACCCGACACGGGCTACGTGAGCGGTGTCAGTCCACCAATCATCGAGGCCGCGGTTTCGAGCAAGGACCACGCAACGGCCGGCGAGTTTCCGATCGATGTATCCCTCCAGGACAATGTCGAAAACCGCTCAGGCGGGCCCACGGATATCCTGGTGACCTTCGACCAGGACATCCAGGGCGTAGGCGGACTCGACGTCGGCGACGTGGCCTTGTCGAGTGGCCTGGTGACAAGCCTTTCCGCCAGAGACAACGAACTACTGGTACGAATCCGGTCGGTCGCGAATGCCGCCATGCTGGGCATCGCGTTTCCCGGCATCTGCCAGCAGGGGGATGAGAGCAACCTTGTGACCGACACCCTGTGCTTCGGCGTCCTGCTCGGCGACGCGAACGGCGACGACAGAGTCAACATCTTCGACCTGGTCGCGATCCGCAATCAGTTGAACCAGCCCGTGACTGCGGGCAACTTTCGCAACGACCCGAACACGGACGGGGCAATCAATATCTTTGACTTGGTCCTGGTCAGGAATAACCTGAACAACAGCATCTCGGGCGGATGTCCATGACCAAGCGGAGGGCACAATGCCGGCCGGCGACTGCCGGTGGACTGTTCGGCGCTCGCAGCCACGTGAAGGATGTTTGCCTCGGTGCTGCTAACCGGCAATGCCGGGGATGAGAACGAGGGGAGAGGCCAAGGGACTGCGGACGGCATTCACGGTTCGCGTGAGCGTTCATGCGAACCGGGGCCGTACAGAAGAAGGGAGAGAGTAGAGATGCAAGCCAATCATCTGCGGATTACCCGCGCGCTGTGTGCCGCGGTGATGTGCGCGTCCGTTGCCGCGGGTACGTCCGCCCAGACCACCGCCACCTGGACCGGCGGCGCCGCGAACAACAGCTACAACGATCCCGCTAACTGGGATATCGGCGTCGTCCCCATCAACACACTCACGGAAGAGTACGTCGTGGTCATCGGCGCCGGGGTCACCGTCAACTACGACGTGCCTGACGGCCCCGGCGGCAATAACGGCGTGACGCGATTCTCCCTGGCCGCAGGCAGCACCGTCAATCTCCAGGGGCGAAATCTCGTCGTTCACGACAGCGCCGCTATTGCGGGGAAGATCAAGGCCACCAGCGGGTCGCTCACTGCCGCCCACGTCGCCAGCACACTCTCCGGCGATCGTGCGGTGCTCGAGGTCAATACATCCGCGAACCCCGCCGACTCAGCCAACATCACCCTCAACGCCAGCGGCACATACCTGGCCACCAACTCCGCCTTGAACAACACAGCTTTCCTCTCCGCCAGCGGATCCAACGCGGTCGTCAATCTGCCATTTGTGTCCACCGTCGACAGCTACACCGATCACTACGGCACCCACACCCGGACCATCTCCGCGACCAACGGCGGATTCATCGACCTGTCCGGCGTCACCCTGCTCCGCGGAGGGTCGGGAACATATGGCGGACTGGACCGCGTGCGCGTCGTGGCCACCACCGGAGGCGCCGTCGACCTGGCCAGCCTCCAGCAGATCGACGGATATGTCACCT
>JAAYDF010000310.1 GCA_012729395.1 Phycisphaerae bacterium | reverse complement strand
TGACCTTCCGACCACGATCGGTTGTAGTAGCCATCAGGGCTCCTCCTTTCAAAGTGCAGTCACAACAACACTTATGGAGGATGCCCCTCGCTTTTTCAATTTACACAGGTTTCGATACTATCTCCAGCAAGTTCCAGCAATCACGGCTCTGCCGCATAACCCACCGCAAAGCAAGTGGAAAACGATGCCACTCTTCTGCATGTGTTGATTCTTGCAGGATTGCTGACGGAGTGGGTATGGCAGGGCATTGTGGCGGGGGGGGCGTCCAAGTTGGCCGTCTGCCGGACATGGACGGGACACCTGGCCATTCTGTACAGTAATGGCAGAGCCGGCTATGGCTCCCCGCCGATCCCGGACGGAAGCGGTCAAGGAGGGACCGGCGGATGGCGCGTCCGCGCAATGGCCGCTTGAGCTTCGCTTTTGAGGTTGGCACTTCGCGCAAGGAGACTCCCCATGCGACGATTCTCGGTTCTGGCCCTGATGGGTCTGGCTGTCGGTATGTGCGGAATGAACTGCCTGCCGCTTTTCACGCCGGCTGAACCGCGCGTCGCGGCGTTGCGAGGCTTCAGCTCGGCGGAGGAGATGCGGCAATTCCTGGTGGAGCAGGCCGACGCCCGCATGAATGCTGATTCTTGGTCGGGAGGCTGGTGGCGCGGCGGATGGCTCTTCATGGGAGCGCCAACGGCTGCACCGGATGCCGGGAACGCCGAGGACAGCGGCGGGGGGCAGCCCTACTCGACGACCAACATACAGGAGGAGGGCGTCGATGAGAGCGACGTGGTCAAAAACGACGGGCAATACATCTACTGGCTGCGGGAGGACCAGATTCACATCCTGAAAGCCCAGCCGCCTGAGGAGTTGGCGGAGATTGCCCAGGTGCCATTGGGGTCGTACGGCGATTCGCTGTTTCTGCGGGACGGCCGGTTGATCGCTCTGTCGCGACAGTGGGGCGGTTGGTATTGGGGGCCGGCCGATGTGCGAACCACGACCGCCGAGAACATGGTCGGCGGCCTCTGGAACGACGGCAGCCAGGTGACGGTTACGGTTATCGACGTGTCCGATCCGAGTGCACCGACCGTCGAGGCGACCGTGGATTTCGAGGGCGAGTTGGCTTCGAGCCGGATGATCGGGAATCGCTTGCACCTGGTCGTGACCAGTATGCCTCGGCTTCCGGATGACCCCACACCGGCCACCCTGGGCGGCATGACCCTGGAGCAGTGGTTGCCGGCTTACAAGGTGACCGACGGGGACGGCGACAGCCGGTCGGGCAACATCGTGGGCTGGGCGGATTCCTACCGTCCCGAGACCGGTGACGGTTACGCGATCACCACGGTTGTCACTCTCAACGTGGACAACCCGACGGGTGAGTTCGCATCCACAGCCATCACCGCCAACGCGGGCACCATCTACGCGAGCCCGGACGCCCTGTATGTTGCCGATACGGCATACGACTGGAACGCGTTGATTTCGCGGACGGACACGATGGTTCACAAGCTGGCGTTCACCGAGACGGGCACGCGTTATGTGGCCAGCGGTCTGGTGCCGGGCCGCCCGCTGGGGCAGTATTCGTTGGGCGAATACCAAGACCACCTCCGCATCGCCACGACGCTGGATGAGTGGTCGATGCAGAGCGGTTCGAGCCTTAGTAACGCGGTCTACGTGCTCGGCGAGAACGGCACGAACTTGGAGGTTGTCGGCAAGGTTGAGAACATGGCCCCGGGCGAGGAGATCTACGCCGTGCGGTTTGTAGGGCCGCGGGGGTTTGTGGTGACGTTCGAACGCGTCGACCCGTTGTTTGTGCTGGACCTCAGCGACGCGACGAACCCGCGGGTGACGGGCGAGTTGAAGATTCCGGGCTACTCGGACCACATTCAAATGATGGACGAGAACCACCTGCTGACCATCGGCAAGTACGCCGACCCGAACGAAGGTTTCTCCTGGGCGTGGGTGCAGGGTGTGCAGTTGTCAGTCTTCGACGTCAGCGACCCGGCCGATCCCCAGCAGAAGTACGTGAAGATCGTCGGTGGCCGCGGGACCAACAGCGAGGCGAACTACAACCCCAAGGCGTTCAACTACTTCCCCGCCCGCGGGGTGGTGGCATTCCCCATCGAGCTGTACAGCGACGGCACGACGGGGCCGGAGATCGGCGAACACGAGTTCACCGGACTGATGGTCTACCGGGTGGGTCCGGACACCGACTTTCAGGAGGTCGGGCGGTTACCCACGGTGGACCTGAACAGTGTTGGCAGCAACTGCTACTGGGGATACTGGGGGGCAACCCGCGGCATCTTCATCGGCGACACGGTATATGCCGTGTCGGATCTGGGAGCCAAGGCCGCGGACTTGGGCGATATGTCCACGATCCTGGGCGAGGTGTTCTTCGACGACGAATCATCCTGGCAGGGCTGTTGGGATGATGATCTCCCCATCTTGCCGGAAGCCAGCGGCGGGTTGCGCTGAGACAACAGGAGGCTGCGGGTTGCCAGCGAATACGTAGTCTCTAGAAGCCAAGAGCACACGCGGGATACCCAGTCGCCCGCGTGTGCTCGTTGTTTGTTGGGCTTGCCATCGGCGAGCCGACTATGGGCATAACCGAGCCGGCGTTCTATCGGCGTTTCTCAACCATCGATTGCAGATTGACGACCGCAGCCTGGAGGTGCTTGGCCTGAGCGGACAGTTCCTCCGACGCGCTGGCCGACTCTTCGGCGCTGGCGGCGTTGGATTGGGTGACGGTCTCCAACTGGCTAACCGCGTTGTTGATCTGCTCGATACCCCTGGATTGCTGCATGCCCGCCGAGGCTATCTCGCCGACCAATGTCGCAACCTGCCCGATCCCGCTGCGGATTTTCTCCAGGGATGACCCAACTTCTCCCACCAGATTCACGCCCTGTTGGGAGTTCTGAATCGAGTCCTGGATCATCTGTGTTGTGCTCTTGGTCGCTTCGGCGGACCGAATGGCCAGCGCACGGACCTCCTCGGCGACGACCGCGAAGCCCTTGCCGGCCTCGCCGGCGCGAGCCGCTTCGACCGCCGCGTTCAGGGCAAGCAGATTCGTCTGGAAGGCGATCTCATCAATGGTTTTGACCACCTTGGCGGTTTCATCGGTGGCTGCTTTGATCTTGTCTATCGCCGAGTGCATCCGAGTCATCGCCTCGGCACCCTCTTCCGTTGCGGCCCGGGTTGTACTGGAGAGGGTGTCGGCCTGAGTTGCGTGGTCAGCACTCTGGCGAATCATCGAGGTCATCTCTTGTACGCTTGCGGAAGTCTCCTCGAGGCTCGCCGCCGCCTCCGACGTTTGCTGGGCCAGGCTTTGCGAAGCCTGTGAGACGTGATTCGACGCCATCTCGGTCTGTTCAGACGCCGACGAGAGGGTCAGGATCACCTCCTTGATGGAACGGACAATGCGCCTGGTCAGGAACACCGCGATGCTCGCACAAAGCACCACCGCCACCGAGCCAACCGCGATGAAGACGATTGTGGCTGTTTTCAGTTCAGACTCAAGCGCATCGGCGCTCGCTTTCGCGGTATCGCCTTTCTCCGTCAGATTCGCTTGTGTTGCCTTGATCCGCTCCTCCAACATGCCTACGAAGCCGTCAATGGAATCGCGCATCGCGCTGAAGGATGTTTGCGTGGCTTGGGTCAAGCTCGTACGCTGCTGGGCAAGCTCGGCATTGGCTCGAGTAAACTCGACGACCTCGCGACTTGTAGGTTTCCACTCCGCGTACTGCGATTCGAACTGTGCATGAACCTCTTTCATCGCCTCATCAAACGCGCCGCTGGCTTCTGTGACGCGATCGTGGACTTGTTGGATGTTTTCAGCGTTCTCAGCATCGCAGGCTTCAAGGGTTTCCTGCGTATCCGCCCCGAGGATTTGATACTGAGCAACGTACGCTTGGTAGGCGTCGCGGTCGGCGCTGAAGACCAAGGTCATCGCCTGACGCAGGGCGGCCACGTCACCCGTGGATTTCTGCAGCTTGTCTTCCATGAGATTCTGCAACTGGTCTAGCGTGTCGCGCATCACCGGGAAAAGAAGCTGTGCTTTTGCGTGCGATTCTTTCGCACGTCGTGAGTTCTCGGCCATCGCCACGGAGAGCTTCACCACGGAACTGCTCTGCGACTTCCAGTGGTCGTATTTGGCATTGAAATCCGGCACATGGGTCTTCATGTCCGCTTCAAAGTGAACGGACGCCTGTTGGAATCGATCCACCACCTGGGCTACGTTTTCCTGGTGGTCCGCCTCTAGTTCCTGCAGGCGAGTCGCAGCCAACTCATCAACAGCCAGCGTTTCGGACAAATACGCCTGGTAAGCATCGCGATCCGCGTTGAGCAGTAACTCGATCGCGTCGGCGTACCGGCTCATCTGGGGCATATCGTCCGTGATGACCGGCAGCAAGTTGTCCTGTGTGGTCGCCTGCATGCTTGTCGATGATCGCGAGAAGATCCACCCGCCGGCTCCCACCAGAGCCGCCAAGCTGAACAGCTGAATCGCCGCGAGAACCGATATGCCACGTGTGATAGTCATGATACGAGCCCTCTTATCAAACCTGTCCAGTTCCTGTGGCGCCAACGGGCCAGCGAGCCTAGCGCAGGCGGGCGGTACTCGGCACGGGCAACTGGGCCAGCGGTGTCGATACTCTCCAGCCATTGGTAGATCGGTTGTTGGGGGAAAGGCATTTAAGTAGTCGCACTGTCCAGTCGCCCGCAATGCTGCTACAGCGGACGTAATGACGTGGGACGAGAAGCGGCATCCGCACGTGCGAACGCATCCTGTGCTGAGTTGCCGATAAGTACTGTGGCCGCCGAAAGTTGGTGCGGCTCTCCAGCAAGCGTCCGGAAATCACAGAATGTGACGTGACCTGCGGCTCCAGTGCTGAAAACCGGCCTCTTGCCGGCGAGCCGGCCACGATTCAATGGTTTTGATCATCAAGCGGAGCCAATGGAAGGGCTTGCCGCAGGTGTGCTCAGAGAACCGCGCAGTCGCCGAGGCTACATCCGATGTCCCCAAACGCGTCGCCTGGCCCGCCACTGCTACCCGCGGAACGAGGATAGTCAGCAGCCCGTGCGTCGGGGGGCCGCAGGAGGCGCCATCCTGGCAGTCGGGAGATGCCATCCTCGCAGTTCAAGTTGGTGTCGAAGCGGGATTCAAGGACCATAGCGATGACCGGCAAACCGGCGCAAGCGTTGGAATCTCAAGAGCTTCCGGCCCATGCGCCGGGTAGAACGGAGAGGGGGGGATTCGAACCCCCGGTACGAACATGTCGTACACAGCCTTTCCAAGGCTGCTCCTTAAGCCGCTCGGACACCTCTCCAGACGGCAACCCGCATATCATACCGGTGACTCGGGGGCCGAAGCAACCCGTCGGTACATGGCAATCTGTTCGGCGAGGCGGAGGCGAGGTGGCGGACTGGGCGAAGGGTGCGGCGTACGCCCCAGTCTGGTAACCCGGCTCTGTCTCGGCGGAAGTGTGGAAGCCTGGGATTGCATGGGGGGCGGGACCGGCCTAGACTGGACAATTCCTGAGTGTTTGACGACTCGTGTGACCGGACAGGAGTTGGCTATGCCGGACTACGCGTTACTGACCGCCAGCGGGAGGGATCGGCCGGGTATCGTGTCCGCGATTGCCGGCGTGCTTCTGGAGTGTGACTGCAACATCGAAGACTCGCAGATGGCCCGGCTGGGGCCTTCCTTTGCCTGCATGTTGATGATTCGTATGCCGGAAGGCCTGGTTAGCCAGCAGTTGTCCCACCGGCTGCACGACGTGGCCGCCCAACTCGCCTTGCGGTATGACGTCCAGGACTTGCGGCCCGAGGAGGCCAGCGAGACGCGGACCGAGCAACCCAAGCACCTGATCCATGTGTATGGGGCCGATCGCAAGGGGATCGTTCATCGGATCACCCGCCATCTTGCCGAGCACAGTGTCAACGTCACCAACCTGCACACTGAGGTCATTCATCACGAGTCGCCGCTCTACGTGATGATGATCGAGGTGGAGGTGCCGCCGTGCGTTGACGTCGCTCGCCTGCAAGAGCAACTGGCAGCCATCGGTTCGGACATGGATATCATCGTGTCCATGAAGCCCAAAGACGACGCCCGATTCTGATGGTCACCGCCCAACGGTCGTGGCGGCTTGGCCGAGGTCGGGCGGCTTGCTGAAGAGCCCGGAGCATGACTCAGTCGAACTCGTCGCCGCGGAAGGTGCTGCCCAGGTAGATCTGGCGGACCTTGGGGTTGTTGATCAGATCGCGCGGCGGGCCCTCGGCGATGACCTGTCCTTCGTGGATGATGTAGCTGCGGTCGGTGACCGAAAGGGTCTCCCGCACGTTGTGATCCGTCAGCAGGATGGCGATGCCGTGTTCGGCTCGCAATCGCATGATCTCGCGTTGCAGACCTTCGACCGCGATCGGGTCCACGCCGCTGAAAGGTTCGTCCAACAAAATGAGCTGCGGCTCGGTGATCAGGGCCCTGGCGATCTCCAGCCGGCGACGCTCGCCGCCCGATAAGTCGCGGGCCAACTGCTTCTGCACATGACTGAGCCCAAATTGCTCGAGGAGATTGTCCGCTCGCGTGCGCCGATCGCGACGGCGCAGTGGCATGGACTCCAGGATGGCTACCAGGTTGGCCCGAACCGTCAGCCGCTGGAAGACGCTGGGTTCCTGAGAGAGGTACCCGATGCCTCGCTGTGCTCGTTTGTACATGGGTAGCCGGGCGATGTCCTCGCCGTTGAAGACGACCTGCCCGGCATCGGGCCGAATCATCCCAATGGTGATGCGGAAACTGGTCGTCTTGCCGGCACCGTTGCGGCCGAGCAGCCCGACGATCTCTCCCCGATGGACCCTGTAGCTCACGCGATTCACGACCGTGCGATTCCCGTAACGCTTGACGAGATCGATGGTTTCGAGCAACTTGACGGGGGTTACCATGAGCAGCCTCCCGACGCGCCAGCAAGGAGGCCGCGCATGGTGGATAGCATGTTGAAAAGTCTTGCCGGGTAGACGGTTTTTCGCCAAGTAGGGGGTGGGTCCGCAGGCATCGAAACCTTCCTCATCCTGAAGTCGCGGGCTGCACCGATATTCTTTAACTTCCTGTTTATCATTGTCTTATGGCCGTAAGTCCCATTTTGGCCTGTGTTCGGTCATGCGACACGGCCGATTTCTACCAAGAATTCCGCTTGCGGTTTAACTGGCTGCTGCATTGTGGATAACTGCCGTGTTTTTGACCGCTCGGGGGCTATCTGATCCACCTCATACGCCCTACGTTGGGGATGATCCCGATGTTGGCTGCCCAGGACGGTCGATAGCCGGCCGGCCAGTACACAAAAAACGCTTTGCCCAGCAGCTGATCTCCGGGCACTGTGCCAAGCTGATACTCCTCGCCCATGTGCTTCAGGTGGGGGCCGATCTCCCACCACTGCCGGGAATCCTTGCTTGCGGGGCTGTTGTCGCCCAGCATGAAGTATTCGTCGGGGTAGTGCTTGCCTTGCACCTCCCTCGCTTGTCGGAGCATGATTGGCGTTCCGGCAGTTCCCCAGCCGGGCCAACGATAGTACGGGTTGAGCCGGACGGTTCCGACCCGCGGGTCGCGTATCGCTTCCTCGATCTGCTCGGTGCTACGGTAGTACACATCGCGTTCCAGAACGAGGTGGCGTAAGCGGCATCTCAGATCACGGGCGGCGATGGTCACACGGGATGGCAGAACTTCGGATTTGCCGCGGTGAGCGAGGGCTCGAACAAGGTCCGGAGCGTATTGCTCGTCGCGGGACATGACGAGGGGCTGCCCGTCCAGAGAGAGGGTGACGCGGTAGTCGACGTTGGTGAACTCCACCTCGACCGCTTGGCCGTTGGCGATAGGCCGATCCAGTCCGCCGGTGCCGATGACGACCGGCCGTCCAGTGGCTCCCTTGACGGTGTGCTTCTCGACGATCACGGTGCCGTCGCGGCGGATCTCCGCGATGAAGGAGTCTTGGTCGCGGTTCATCTGGAGAGTGAGACTGCCCTCTCCCGCGTCGGGGAGCCAGACGAATCTCAAGCGGAGGTCGCCGACGTAGTATTCGCCCGCTGCCGATCGCCCGGGACTGCTGGAATGGTTGTAGGCGACAAAATCGTCTATGTCCTTGCCTGCAAATTCGATGGCATAGCTGT
This sequence comes from Phycisphaerae bacterium, assembly GCA_012729395.1. GTDB lineage: Bacteria > Planctomycetota > Phycisphaerae > UBA1845 > PWPN01 > JAAYDF01. The sequence goes on along the minus strand of JAAYDF010000310.1, from coordinate 3,713 downwards.
TCGCGTCGCGGGAGTCGAAGAGAATCTCCTTGTCCGCAGTGGTCCATGCGGTCTTGGCGGCTTGATCCACAGGCCACCAGCCAACTGGAGACGGCGGATGTCCGCCGGGCGCGGCGGCGGGGTGGAAATCGTCATTATAGACGTTGAACCACAGTGCCGTCTGGCTGCGGGGTGTCTTCCGCTGGATGCGCAGGTGGGGCAGGAGCCGTTGGTTCAACTCCTCATAGCGTTGGCGGAAGAGTGCGGCTGCCGACGGATCCGGCCGGCGCTCCCCATCCTGGTAGACCTCACGGCGGAGTTGGTCAAGGGCCTCGACGAGGCCGGGTTCCTTCTCCGCGAGTACGCTGAGCGGGACCGCGTAGATATCGCCGTCGATGATTTCGAGGACCTCGCCTGGCAGGCCGACGAGTCTCTTGATGAAATTGGTCGTGCCGTCGCGGGGGTCCTTAAAAACAGCCACGTCCCAGCGCTGGGGGCCTGCGGATCCGCTGTTCTGACTCAGCGCCCAGGCCCATTTCTGGACGAGGATTCGGTCTCCGCTGTCGGGGCGCTGCATTCGGGCAGGGGGAATGTGGTCGACCAGGGTGTCGCAGTTGGGGCACCGGAGCTGGACGCTGAGGTTGCGATTGTTGCGGGCGTCGCGAACCTCATGGTCGGCGATTCCGCGAGCGTATTCGTAGCCGCATGTGGAGCAGGTGTTGGTTGCCTGATCGCCGTAAAGCGTGACGGCCATGGAACCTGTGGGGATGACGAACGCCTCGACGATGAAGGCCCGGAATACGAAGGCGAGCACGAAGGCTACCACAATGGACTCGACGGTGTCCTTGACGTTGTCGATTGTGGCCCGTGTGGGCTTAGGGGTGGTCGTGGGCTGTTGGGCGGTAGTGGCCATGGGGCGTTGTCTCACGGGCTCCTGAAGTCAGAGTCGAGGTAGCGTATAGGCTGGGGCGGTCGGGGTCAATTGTGGCGGGTGGGGTGAGGGCGCATGAAAAGGCCCGCACGGGTTTCGCCCGGCGGGCCTTGGCGTAGTTCAAAAAGTGCCGGCAATCACCTACTCTCGCCCGGTAGGACTACCATCGGCCGCTTGGGCTTAACTACCGTGTTCGGAATGGGAACGGGTGTGGCCCCAAGCGTATTGTCACCGGCGAAGCCTATCCTACTCGCCCGGGATTGCTTGTCAAGGGGGTTTGGCGTTTTTTTTTAGACTGATGCAAAATTGTTCCGGGCTGGGGGTGCGGGCCGGCCACGGAGGAGAAGAGGCACGGTGTCTGCGTGCACCCTTGGTATACAAAATCGACTTTGGGTGAGTGGCTTGGGATGCGTGGCGGTAAGTTGGGCGGTTAGGGCAAGGTTGACTTGGCGGAGAGCCGGAGGATCTGGCGGGTGGCGCGGGTCAGGCGGACGCGTTCGTCGAGTCGCAGGGGGACGACCCAGATCGGCCCGAGCTGATCGCAGAGGAGGACGATGCGGTCGCGTCGGGCGGCTTGGACTTTCTCGTCGATGAGGAAGTCGGAGATTTTTTTCATGCCGGTCATGCCGAGCGGGAAGAAGCGATCGCCTGCCCGGCGGGATCGGGCAATGAGCGGGGGGTGGACGGCGTCGGCGTCGATCCATTCCTCGTAGACGAACTGGCCTCGCTCGGCTTGGTGGGCGATGTGGTTGTCGATGAGTCGATCGTCCGCGGCGAGGAGTTGGACGGTGATTTCGAGGTTGAAGCCGGGCAGCGGGGTGGTACCCGCGGTTGAGACGCGGATGTCGTCGCACCGCAGGTCTGTGCCGGGGGCGGCGGTGGCCCGTTCGAGGACGAGTTGAGAGTAGCGTCGCGAGACCCGCAGGCCGGCCGGCAGGTCGAGGGACTTGCTGCCGTCCTGTCCGGCGGCGAGATCGGCGACGGCGTTCAGGTGTGCGTAGGTGAGTTCGCCCTCGGGGCTCCCCATCAGCAAGATGGCTTTGCGGATGAGCTGGGTTTGAATGACGCGGGGTTTGCGGAGCAGGGGGGGGCAGTGGAGGACGAGCTGGTGGTCGTCGTGCTCGACGATGAGTGTGTTGATGGCCCGTTCGCCGGTTTCGGCGAGGTAGGCGTCGATGTCTCTGGCTTGTTCGGCGAGGCGGAGCAGGGCATCTTCGATCTGGGGGTTGAAGCGTTCGCGCAGGAGCGGCAGGACATCGTGTCGCAATCGGTTGCGGGTGTACGTGGGCGAGTGGTTGGAGGCGTCGGTGCGGAAGGTCAGGCCGCATTCCTTGAGGTAGGCCTCGATGTGGGTGCGTCGAATGGCCAGGAGGGGGCGTATGACGCGGATTTCGCTATCTTCGCGGAGTTTCCGCGTGGGGCGGATGCCGGCGAGCCCGCGGATGCCCGTGCCGCGGATGATGCGGTGGAGGATGGTCTCGGCGTTATCGTCGGCGTGGTGGGCCAGAGCGACGGTGTGGATGGCGTGTTTGAGGCACAGTCGTTCGAAGAACTCGAATCGGCATTGGCGACCGGCGTGTTCGTTGGAGAGCCCGGCTTGGCGTGCCCGGGTGGTCACGTCGGCGGTGCCGATGTCGCAGGGGATGCGCAGTGAGTCGCACAGGTCGGCGACGAACCGGGCATCCTCGTCGGCGTCGGTTCCGCGGAGTTGATGATTCAGGTGGGCGACCCGAAGAGGTACTCGCCAGTCCGGTTGCTGGTTGAGCCAGCAGAACAGGTGGAGCAGGGCGACGGAGTCAGGGCCGCCGGACACCCCTATGAGCACCGGCTTGTCGGGCTCGATGCGGAGCTCGTCGCGGAGGGTAGCGAGGAATCGCCCTTGGAGATCGTTTTGTGCCATGGTCGGGTCCGTCTGGGAGAGCGATCAGGGCAACCGGGCATGGGTGCCGTCGCACCAGGGCTTGTTGGCGCTCTGGTGGCATTGGCAGATTGCCCTGCGTCCCGATTCGGTGATCTCGACGGCGATTGGTCGAATGTCGGTGTTTTCACGTCGATGTGCGCCGTCGCAATAGGGCAGATTAGCGGATAGTCCGCACTGGCAATAGGATTTTCGGCCGGGTGTTTCCTCGACGACGATGGGTTGCCGGCCATGCTGGGGCTCCGCCATGGTATCTCCTTTCCAGTTCGGGAGGACCGGGGATGCGTTGTTGGCATCCGGTTCTCGGTTGCCCTTGCTGATAGGGTTGCCGTTTGATCTTACGCTCGCCGGCGACGGGTGACAATGCGAGGTTGGCTACTTCCTGGGACCGACGAGTTCGACGAAATTTCCGTCGGGATCTCGCAACAGCGTGAGGTGGTCGGGGCCGGTGCCGAGGATGACGGGGCTCTTAGCGAGGATGGTGGCGCCGGCCTGGCGGGCACGTTCGAGACTGGCGTCCATATCGGTGACGAAGACAGTGAGGTAGCTGAAGCCGTAGGATGAGTGGATGAAGGCCTGGTCGGTGAGTTTTCCGGGCTTGTTGGGGAACTGCATGAGTTTGAGCCTGGTGGCGTTTGGCCCGGCGGCGAGCTGAAGGACGTGCACGTGAAAGGGCTCGTTGTCGCTGAGGCCGGAGTCGCCGCCGAATTGTGGATCGATATCGAAGCCCTCGACCTCGGTGAAGCCGATGGCCTTCGTGTAGAACTCGATGCTCTTGCGTACGTTGGAGCAGACCACGCCGATATCGAGTATTTCTCTGGAGAATAGACTTTTTCGGGGTACTCGGCCTTGTTGGCCTTTTGGCGTGTGGCGGCGCATCCTGTG
>JAAYDF010000309.1 GCA_012729395.1 Phycisphaerae bacterium | reverse complement strand
TGACCTTCCGACCACGATCGGTTGTAGTAGCCATCAGGGCTCCTCCTTTCAAAGTGCAGTCACAACAACACTTATGGAGGATGCCCCTCGCTTTTTCAATTTACACAGGTTTCGATACTATCTCCCTAAAATCGCGTCCAACTATTGTGACCTTCATGGTTATGCTCAGTTGGATTATGAGCTGCTTCATAGTGTGCATTCTTCCATCGGATTCTGTGATCGTCCAGTACGGCGAGGGGACTGTCGGGATCGTGTGGGATTTCGGTGCCCCTGTTTATGACGGCCCGATGCTCGGTTGTTCCCTCACGCCGCAGGTCGCCACATGGCTGCCCGTCTTCTACCCAAGAAGGATAACACCCTCTCCGGATGGGATCCTCATCGAGCCATCACGGCTGTTCATTCCCCTTTGGATGCCCGCCCTATTGGCGATTGTTGCGGCTGCCTGTGTCGCCCTCGTCGGGCGCTGTTCGCGATCGGGTAGCGGCACAGAGTTGGGAACTGCGGGACAGTCAACTATTCCTTGTCACCCGTAACTACGAGGACGGCACCGGCGAGACGCTGGCGGGCCGGGTGAGCGGGTTCGAGATCGGCACGGCAGAGGATACGGACGAGGACTACGCTACGGGCTACCACTACGATTCGCTGGGCCGGCTGGAGCGGGTGACCGGGCCGGGGCTGCCGGCCTACGGGGTGCAATACACCCGGCTGATGGAGAGTTCCAACCCCACGAGCGATATGGTAGAATCGCTGGAGTACAAGTCGGACGTCGGCACGGTGCTGGCGAGCACGACGCGGGGGTACCAGGAGGACCGCGACCTGCTGGCTTCCGTGCAGAACGTGGTGCAGGGAACGCCGGAGGTGACCGTCTCGAAGTATGAGTACCAGCTCGACCCCCTGGGTCGGCGGACCAGCGTGGTGCAGACGGGGTCGGCCTTCGTGCAGGACCACTTGTGGAAGTGGAGCTATAATGATCGTAGCGAGCTGACCGGGGCGAACCGCCACGAAGGTACGCAGCTCGAAGAACCACTACTTGGCGACCAGATGACGCCGGGCGAATACACCTACAACTACGATCCCATCGGCAACCGGCTGATGCACCGGGTGGACAACGACGCCTCACGCCGCTGGTACTGTGCCAACAGCGTGAACCAATACACCGCCATCGACGACGAGGCCTCGACCTGCCCGACGCCGGGCACGCCGACCCAGCGGCTGGAATACGACGCGGACGGCAACCTGACGGCCATCTCGGCGGCTGCCGGCGATGGGCCGATGCTGGTGAGTGCGGCGTCGGTGCGGACGCACGGGGCGGTGGGTGATTTCGCGATTCCGCTGCCTTTGGCGGCGGGGGCGGATGCGGGCGTCGAGTGCCGGGCCGGCGGGCCGACCCGGATCGTCTTGCAGTTCACCGAGGCGGTGACGCTGAGCGGTTCCAATGTGGATCTGTCGAGCGGGACGTGCGTAGGAGTGGCCCCCTTGGGCAATCATGCCTACGAGGTCCAGCTGAGCGGTGCGGACGAGAACGCTTGCCTGACGCTGACACTGGTGAACGTGGCCGGCGCGTCCAGCAGCCAACGGCTGGTCGGCATCAACCAGGTCCGCGTGGTCGTGCTCAAAGGCGACGTGGACGCCAGCGGATTGGTCGAAACGGCCGATCTGACCGCGATCCAGGGACAGAATCAGCAGCCGGTCACGGCCGGTAACTTCCGTTGCGATGTGAACGCCAACGGCGAGATCAACATCCTCGACCTGGTCGCGGCCAACGACAACCGGAGCGCCTCCGCCTCCTGCACGCTGCCGGAGGTGCCGCTGCACTGGCAGCTTTCCTGGGACGCGGAGAACCGGCTGGTCGCGGTGGCCCCGGCGGTGCCGGCGGCGGGGGATAAGAAGGTCGTGTTCACCTACGACTACATGAACAGGCGGGTGCAAAAACGCGTCTTTGCCTGGAACGCGACGCTCAACGGCGGCACCGGCGACTGGGAAGCCAACCCGGAGGTCTACCAGCGCTTCGTCTACGACCAATGGAACGTCGTCCTGGTCCTCGACGGCCCAAACCGCACCATCACG
>JAAYDF010000308.1 GCA_012729395.1 Phycisphaerae bacterium | reverse complement strand
TGACCTTCCGACCACGATCGGTTGTAGTAGCCATCAGGGCTCCTCCTTTCAAAGTGCAGTCACAACAACACTTATGGAGGATGCCCCTCGCTTTTTCAATTTACACAGGTTTCGATACTATCTCGGGGTACGGCCGAAACCATTCGGCCCTAGGCTGCGGGTACCGCCAAGGATGGCCAAGCCGCTCCCGTCTGCGACGACGAGCTCGGCGATCCGCGCCAGATTGCCGGGGCCGAACGACTCCGGCTCGACGTCGCCGATCAGGATCGCGTCATACCGGGGCCGCTGACCCACCGGCGGCGCCACGGTCCGTGTCGCCAGGAGGTCGGTCAGTTGGCTCGGCTCGACGTGCAACACCTGCAATTCTCGGGCGGCAGCCAGTGATCGGGCGATTGCCGCACGTTCGTAGCGCGGTCGATCGACGTACAACACCATCGTCTGGTCCGCGGTCACGTGCACAAACTGCGACAGCTCCGCGGGCGGCCGCTCGTCGCCGATCACCTGAGCACGCACGGTCACCAGACGCAGTCCGCCCTCGGCCGGCACGCACGCCAGATCCACCTGGAGCAGTTGCTGTGCCCGCTGCGGCCGTAACCGCTGCGTATCCACTACCTCGCCATCCAGCAGCATCCGTACCTCAACCTCCGCGCCGCTCAGGCCCGCCGACAGAAGCTCCGCCTGGACCGCAAGCCGATTGAGAACGCCCACGCGTTCCGGTGCGATCAGCCGTCTGGCCAGCAGGTTGCGCGTTTCACCGACCGGGAGTTCGCTGCCCACGCCGATCGCCAGCAGCGGCGTACCGGCCATTGCCAGTCTGGCGGAAGCCTCCTGAGGCTGGTTGGTGCTCGATGCGTTGTCCTGACCGTCGGAGATCACCAGCACCCCGGCGACACGTCGATGGCTCTGGGCAAGAACCTCATGCACGTGGGTCACGGCGTCCGCCAGGGCCGTCCATTCGCCGCGACTGCTCAGCGCCGGCCAGACTGTCGGCCGGACAGCGGTGTCAAACGTGAACCATTGCACGTCGACCTGTTGCTTGATTTCCTGGAGGGCCGGCAAGGCGGCGTTGAACGCCGCCCGGACCGACGCGGAGCGAGAGATGGCCTCGGCCGGATCGCTTTCGTCCGCCGCCAGCACGTCGCGGATGCTCATAGACAGGGAATCGTCCACCGCGATCCCCAGGACCGGCTTCTCGAAGGTAGTTTCGCTGCGGGTCAGCACAGGCCCGGTCAACGCCGCCAGCACAATCCCCGCCGCCGCCAGCCGCAGCCCCAACAGAGCGTACCTCGTGCCCGGTCGAAGCGCACGCGAGGTCTGCCGATACAAGCGGGTCAACCAGCCGGTTATCAGGACCGCCAAAGCGACGCAAGCCCGCCCATGGCCCGAGCCATCACCGCCCAAGCGGCCTGACATGGCCAGTCCCATGCCCGCCACGAGGCACCCGGCCGCCAGCAGGGCCCTGAAGGCTTGGCCGGCCGGCCGCCGCCCAAGCAAGACGTAGCGCACCAACTCGACCAGTATGAGCACAGCCACTGCCACCCAAAGCCACTCGGCCAGGGGCGGCGGTTCAAACTCCAGCTCGGTCCGGTTCATCGGTCGCTCTCAGCAGCGGGCGGTCACGCTATTGGGCCGCGGGTGCCTGGATGTTCGCGCTGCGGGCCGCCCGGTCCGGGAAGGCCGGCACCCGCGTGATCGGCTTGAGCTGGTACCAGTACGCCACGCTGCACCAGTCATCGCTGCGCTCGTACAGCCCACCGTCGCCCCAGCCGATCTGCTGCATTTCCGCACGCAGACTCTTGCGGAACACCACCGGGTCGTTCTTGTGCCAGCGATACATGCTCACCAGCCCGTGCGGCGGGAACTGCGCGGCATCCAGGTGCAGCGAGCAGCCGAAGTGAGTCTTCTGGTACGCGCTCATGCCCCACGCGGCACAGAAGTAGTCCTCGGTACCCGTGCCGCAGATGGTGGGGAAATCAGTGTCGCCGTCCATGTAGAACTTCATCTCGCCCTCGCCCCACCAGTGCGGTCCGAGCGGACGCACGCCGATCACGCAACCGATGAACATGCCCGGCCCCTCGGCTCCGTCGAGGATGACGTAGTCCCGCTTCGTCACCGTGGGGTTCTGCCGGCGGAACTGGGCGTGAAATCGTCCGGTGTTGGCCGGCAGGCTGTCCCGCAATTCGTAGTCGATCTGGTAGAACACGAGCCGCATCGGTTTGCCTTCGGGAAGGTCGTTTTCAAGGGTGATGCGGGCCTGCGTTCCGAAGGGCATGGGGAAGAAGCAGTTGAAGCCCTTGCCCAAAGGCACGCTGACATACGCCGAGTCCAGATCCACCGTTCGTCCGTGGGCCGTCGCGAAGAAATCGCCAAACGGCACCTCGACGCTGGGCACCTCGTTGCCGTCCCAGTACATACGCAGGATCATGTTGCGGAGGGCTTCCGGCGAGCGATCGTTGATCGTGATCCAGATGTGTCGGATCACCCCACAGCCTTTGACGTCCATGAGGGTGGCCGTCTGGCCATTCTGAAGATCTCGGATGCAGGGGGCTCCCTTACGCCCCTGGCCCAGTTTCTCCTCGATCGCCTTGCCGCCGGCTTCCGTCGCTCCATCGCGGTTCTCTTCGGTGATCGCCCGGCTGACCACGCCGTCAGGAATGAGCGGCAAGTTCCCCCCGATCGCCGCGTAGCCCACCTCCGACCCGCCAAGGGCTTGGCAGCCGGCCAATCCGGCGACCAGCGCTACCGCGATCGACAGACTTGCCAGAAACACGATCGGCCCCCGGCCGCCATGCGCTGTGGTTATTCTGCCATTCGTCCGTCTGCTGAGCTCGGGATGGGGTTTCACGGTTTGCTCCTTATTACCGACGAACCATATGGGGGTAGTCGTTCGACGGCCGAGCCCGCGCCCGGTCGCCGGCGGGTCTGTTATCAGACCTGGTATCAGCATGATAACCCGCCAAGTTCCAGCGCCTACCTGGCGCCCGCTCTGCACCCAGCGGAGCCACGCCCGTCAGGGCAGAAAAGGGTGTCAGGATGATTTTTTGACGAGTATGATGATGCTTAGGGGCTGCGTCCTTCCCCGTCAAAAAATCATCCTGACACCCTTTTCTGCTCACCTTCGTGGCGGCTTGCGCAGGGCAACCGGTACCGCGGGCACGGCCGACGCGGGTAGCACCTGGCCGGCACACACGGCATCAAGCAACGCCGTCAACTCCGGCTGCATGGCCAACGTATGCTCGATAACCCAAAGCAGTTGCAGCAACTCGTCGGTGAATGCGCGGGGCCACCGCTTGGGATGGATGGCGTCCAGCGGACTGGATTCTCTGCCCTTACGCCGCCTCATGCGGTATCCAAGCCACGACGGAACCACCTTGAGTCCCGAGACCTCGTATCCCCAGACGCCGGGGGCGATCGGGGCAACCGCGCCGGTGCCGATGCGGAGCACGCGCGAGGACTCGATATACGCGAAGCTCGTGGGGTAGTCGACGGGTTTGTCGCTGATCGGCTCGGTGCAGCGGGCCCTTCCTCTGGGGATGGACTTGCTTTTGCGATTGCGGTCGTTGAAACGCTCGCCGTAGGTATGCAGGGAGATAAGCCGTGAGCCCAGGGCCACCGCCCGATCGAAGAGTCCGCTGTCGAGTGTGAGTGGTACACGCAACTGTCGGTCCTCCAGCTCATCCCAGAACCGCTCGACAAATGCCGAGTGTCCGAGCAGGGCGTACATGTAGGCGGCGAAAGCCTCCGGGGTGATGCTTCGCTTCAGTCGCTGTCCCCAGCGGGGCAACAGGCCGGGGAGGATGTTGGGCTCGGCGCCCGCCGCGTCGCGGTAGAGCGGTAGCACGTCTTTGCCGCCAAACGAACCGCGGAAATGGTGCTTGTCCGGGATGGCCGCCATGGCCAAGACAGAAGGGCCCCGGCCAAGCGGTTGGGTAACAAGTGTCCCGAACGCGATTTGCCGATCGCTCCACGAACGCCATAGCGAGGGGCCCGGACGATCGATGACCCGTGCGTCGGCGATGAGGTCATGCCGGTCAAACGGCCGGTAGGCGAACCGCAGAATCGCCTCCGGTGTGGCCGTTCTTGGCATTCTCTCAATGGACGGCAGTCGCTTGGCCTGACCGTGCAAAGCGAGGGGAGTGTCTGTAGCCTTCCGCCCGGTGGGGGAGTTCTTGAGGAGTCCAGCACGCGCCGCGGGTTCGGCGAGTCGCAGTCGCCTCCATCTGCGGGCCAATGTGTCGCGGTCGGGGGCAATCGGCCAAAGCCTGCCGATCATGACCCCGGATTGCTGCCAGGGCATCAGGTCCGTCAGCATCGGCCATCTGGAGTAGGTGCCCGCTGTGGCAGGGCGGAGCGGTGCGGGCCACGCTGTGGGGCAGGTCTTCCATTTGAGATCCTTGACCGACCGGATCGTCGCAAGCTGGGCGTACTTATCCTCCCGCGTGCCATGAATCGACACGTAACGGACCGCGGCGGGCGTGCCTGTGTCCTTCGGTCCCAGGCGAAGGGCAATGCAGATAGCCACGGGAGTCTGGATGTTGAACACGTTACCGTTCGGTCGTGTGCCGCGCCCTTCACCGCCCAGGTCGATGACCCAAACCTCGTGGCAAAGCCGGCGGAGCGTCTCGCGCATGCCCACGAAGGCGTCGCCGCGGAGATAGGAGGAGGCGGTGACAAACGCAATCACGCCGGGGTCAGGCCGCACCCCGCTGGGGCTCGCCTCGAAGACCTGCCACATCGCCCATCGCCAGAAGTAGACATAAAGGTTGTAGAGGTTCTTGAGCTGGCCGCCATGACCGGCTAGCTTGGCGGGCTCCGTGAAATCGTTGAGAATCGCCTGCTCGGCAAGGCCCTCATCGCCCCAACGGACCCAACCGCCGGTCCGTGCACGCGACTCGCGGCTGAGTGCGCCGACCGCTTCATGGCGATCGTAGGGCGGGTTGCCCAGGCAAACGAGAACGGTCTTCTTGCCTCTGCTTTCGAATACCCTCGCCCGCGACTTGGTGGCGTATCGCCCGACAAGGACCGACTCAGAGCGCTTGGCGAACGGCGATTCCAGCGTGTCGGCCAGCAGGATGCCCAGACCCCCGGCCGGGACCGCGGCACCGAGTTCCCCGAAGGCGCGAGTCAGCCGCAGTTCCGCGACGGCGTAAGGACCGGCCATCAGTTCAAATCCGTGCAGCCGGGTCGCAAGCGAACTCGCTTGAGCCACGACGGCCTTCGGTTTCTCGACCCTCCGCACGGCGTCCATCGCGTGCCTGACAACCCCGAGCAGATATGTCCCGGTCCCCACCGCGGGGTCGATCACTACCACATCCTTGTGGGCGAAGCCCCCAGCCTTTTTCAGTCGCGAGCGGAGCAGGTCATCCACCAGAGCCACCTGGCACTCAACCACTTGGGCCGGTGTGTAGTACGCGCCCATCTCTGCACGCAGTTTCGGATCGTAGATCGCCAGAAAGTGTTCGTAGAAGCGAAGCCAGTCATCTTCGGCGTCGTGTTGGTCATGCCTTGTCGTTCGCCCGGGGAACGCGTTGATCACTCGCTGCAGAGGAGCCAGCGAAGACTCGACCTCCAGTCGATTCCGGGCGTCGGCGAGAATCTGAAGGGCATGTGATAGCAGTGTGTGATTTGCCTCGAGTGCGGTGACCGCCCCGGCGATATCGCAGACATCCGCACCTTCCCAGCGGGCAAGCAGCAACGCAAAGGCGACCATCTGGGCGTAAGCGTCGGCGAGACCCTCATCGCTCGCGCCAGGAGACAAGAGCGATCGCCAGCCATTTATCCGATCCGCCAAGGGTGAGACCGGGTCGCACAACGCGTCGGCCACCTCCTCACGCAGCAAGCGGCACAGCGGGGCCAGCAACTCAGCCTGCTCCTTCGGTTTCCGCCCGACGACAGGTTGCCATGTGAACCATCGTGACATGATCGAGCTGAAGCGCTCTACGTCCGCATCTCGGATGCTCCCACCCCCGTTGCGGGCGACGCCCCGCCAAGAACATGGCAGCCTCTCGACGAGGACGCCGTTCTGGAAGAGGCTCCATTCGTAACCACTCGTATGCAGGATGTTCGGTTGCAGCCTCAGGCGGTCCCATCGCCTCTCGTCGCGGCGTTGGTGGCGAGATGTGTCGGTCTGCTGGCCCGGAGCCCCCAACGCCACATACCCGCCGAAGACACCGCCGACGACCAGCCTGAGATCAGGGGGGGGAGCTTGGCTGCTCCGCACGGATTCCGTCGCGATGGCTACTTCGTGTGAGATCAACCGGCCGGCCGTCTTGATCAAGGTGGAAACCGGCCCGGCAAGCCATGCTCCCGGTGCCTTGTCGGCGGCGACCCGCGGCCGAGCTTCGAGCTCGTTGCCGAATCGCCGCAGAGCCATCTTGAGTGCTGCCAGCATGAGAAGGCAAGGTATCCAAGACCGGCCGTCTTGGCCAGAAGCCCCCGGCGCCACCTCGCCTGCGATCCGCATCGCTTCGGCCGTGGACTCTGCCGCCACCATCGCATAGCATGACAACTCACTGACACGGAGAGCGTCGCTTATGCTTTTTGAGAGAGTGCTCCTTGGCAGCCTGATGATCGCCGCGATGGTGGGGCTGATCATCCTGGATGTGTGGTTGTCCGGGCCTACCTTGTCTGACCCTGTCGCGGTTCCCGGTGCTTCGCCGACCATCAGGTCGAACGGATTGCCCGTGGTCGTCGTTGTCGTCGTCCTGACGATTGTGGCAGCCTACGAACTGGGCAAGCTTCTGAACCGGGCCGGCTATCGGCCCGCCAAGCATTGGGCCGCGTTTGTCGCTGCTGGGTTGGTGGTGATCCCGTGGATTGTGCTCCAGCATGCCACCCGTGCCAACGGCGCATGGAGCGGGCTGAGTGATCTCAGCCTTTCCATGACCGCGTTCTGGCTGGCTGGTGGGATCATCGGAGCGGCTCTGGCGGTCTTGGTTCGCCAGAAGACAGAGCAAGCCTTCGCTCACATGGCGGCCACCATTTTTGTGTTCATGTACCTCGGGTTGCTCGCCTCTTTCCTTGTTCGTATCCGCTACCTGGATCCCGGCCCGGCCGGGGCGATCCTGGTTCTCTACTGCGTCCTGACCATCAAAATGGGCGATATCGGCGCGTATTTCACAGGGCGGTTCCTGGGCAAGCACCCGTTGGCCCCCTGGCTGAGCCCCAAGAAGACGGTCGAGGGCTTCGTCGGCGCCGTGGTTTTGGCCGCCGGCTTCGCCGCTGTCGTGACACCGTTGTGGGCCGCCAAGGGATCGGCCGCATTCGGGTCTCCACCCTTCAAGTTGCCGCAAGCTATTGTTTTTGGGATACTTATGGCCGTTATGGGGCATCTGGGCGATTTCGCGGAGTCGGCGATCAAACGGGACGTGGGCGTGAAGCACTCCGGCGCGGCGAGTTCCTCGTTCGGCGGTCTGCTGGATATCCTGGACTCGCCGCTGTTCGCGGCCCCCGCCGCGTGGTGGGCCATGACAATTCTGGCGGAGGCGCGATAAAATGGACAGTGTCGGGCGCGCGCCGTCGGCTTGCCGGATGCCGCGGGTGGAACTACCAGGCCGGCGCCGCCCTGGAGACGGGAGACGAAAGAGACGTTGGAACTGACCATCACGCTGGACGACTCCAGCAAACGGGCGGCGTTGTTCGGGTCGGGCGACCGGCATCTGCGACTGATTCGCGGGGCCCTGGGTGTGCAGATCACGGCTCGGGACTCGTCGATCAAGTTGTCGGGTAGCGCCCAGGCGGTGGGGCAGGCGGCGACCGTGCTGGAGGAGCTCCAACGGCTGCTGCGTGATCGCAGCGATCTCATGGACGACCAAGTGATCGAAGTGCTGCGTGACGCGAGCCGGGTGGAGGACGCCAAGGGTGGGAACGGCGATGCCATCGACGTGTACACGCGGCACGCGGTGATTCGTCCGCGGACGGCGGGTCAGCAGCATTATATCGATGCGATCCGCGAGCACGATTTGGTGTTGTGCGTGGGCCCGGCCGGCTCGGGCAAGACCTACCTGGCTGTCGCCATGGCCGTCGCCATGCTCAAGGCCGGGGCGATCCAACGCGTGGTCCTGGTCCGACCGGCGGTCGAGGCCGGCGAGAAGCTGGGCTACCTTCCCGGTGATATGCAGGCCAAGGTCAATCCCTATCTGCGACCGATCTTCGACGCGATGCACGACATGATGGGTTTCGACCAGATCAAGCGTTTCATCGCCAACGACGTCATTGAGGTGGCCCCGCTGGCCTTCATGCGTGGTCGGACGTTGAACAACAGCGCGATTATTCTGGATGAAGCTCAGAACACGACCTGTTCACAGATGCTGATGTTCCTGACTCGGTTGGGCCATCACAGCAAGATGATCGTGACCGGCGACGACAGCCAGATCGATCTGGAGCACCCGGAACGGTCTGGTGTGACCGACGCCCTGCGTCGGTTGCGTTGTGTTCCGGGTGTTTCGGTTATCCGGCTGAGCCACGCGGATATTGTGCGACATCCGCTGGTCCAGGATATTGTGACCGCGTATGCGGCCCGGGAGGGCTGAGATTATCGGACGTGCTTTACCGCATTGGCGCGTTGGGTCTTGCTTGACGATGATAGCAAGCATGTACCGGTTCGGGGGTTGTGGAGTTGCGGTGATGGTGTGCGTGGCCGTCGGCGTGGACGGTGGACCGCGTGTGGCGGAGTGCGCCCGGTGAACTCTGGCGAGGCTTTGGCCAGGGCGAGGGGTGCTCTGAGCCGCACCGGTTTTGGTTTGGACGATTGGCAGTGAAGCAGAAATCCTCACGACGACAGGAAGTTCAGCGGCAGCCCGCACGGCGGCGGATCAACCCGCAGCGTGCAACGGTTTGGCAGCAGTTCATCCAACCTCGCCACCCGGTGAGCTTCCTGGTTTGGGCAGGCTTCTACGTGGCCACCGTTTTCATCATGCAGGTGGGCAGCAAGTCGATGCCCCGCCGGCTTGGAGAGTTGATCGACAACGATATCACCGCTCGGGTGGCCTTCGAGATTGTGGACGCGGTGGCGACACAGGACCAGAAGCAGGTGGCGTCGGCATCGGCTCCGGATGTGTATCTTCGCAACGCCGCGCCTCTGGCGTCGATTCGCGGGAAGTTGACGGAGCTTCTGGCGATTGCCAAGGCGTCGGCGGGTGACTTGCCGAAGTTCAGCGAGCAGGCGGCCGCCAAAGGCTGGACGATTACCGCGGAAGGGTTTGAAGCCCTCAAGCCCTTCTGCGAAGAGGCTCGGGGCAGCGAGTATGAGGCCTTGGTCAGCAACCTGACAGCCGAACTGAGCCGGACGTACATCGTTCAGAAGCCGGACACTCCGGTCCGTGAAGCGACGCCGCGGACTTCCATTTTGCGCAGCATGGAGCAGGAGCGGCCTCTGGACACGGAGGTTCTGACCAACCAGATTCGGTACATCACGGACACGCGTGCGGTGCGGCAGATCGCGGAGCAGGCGGCGGCGCGGCATTTTCCTGCGGGGCTGCATGCGCCGGTGGTCAGCTTGATATCGGAGACTTTGCTGGGGCCATCGGGCAAGGGGTCGCCGGTGCTCACCCCGCTGTGGCGTTATGATGCCGCGGCGACGGCGGAAGCGATCAAGGAGGCCCGGGAGCGGGTGCGTCCGATCACCATCCGGAAGCAGCCTGGCGATCTGCTGGTGCGAGCGGGCACGGTGTTGTCGCTCACGGAGCTGGAGTTGCTCAAGACCGAGCATGAGGAGTTTCTGAAGGCCGAGAAGGCGGTCCCGGAGTTGAGGCGCAAGAAGCTGCTGACCGAGCTGGGCATGGCGGTGGTGATCCTGATGGTGACGGTGGGGTTGGCGGCGTACACGGCGGCGTACCAGGATCGGGTTTTCGAGAAACCGGGACGGACGTTGGGCTTGGCGGGTTTGCTGGTGGCGGTGGTTTTGGGAAGCCGGTTGCTGGATCAAGTGCAGTTTCCGACGCACCCGCCGGCGGAGTTTGCGGTTGGGCTGGTGGTGATCGCGGCGATGTTGCTGACGATTGCGTACAACCAGCGGTTCGCGTTTGGGTGCGGTGCGGGGCTGGCGATTCTGGTGACGTTGGCCTGTCGGGGTGACTTCGGGCTGTTCCTGACGCTGATGGTCGGCATGGCGGTGTCGGTGTTTGCGCTGAATGAGATCCGGACGCGCAGCAAGGTTGTGGCGGTGGGGGC
Organism: Phycisphaerae bacterium; assembly: GCA_012729395.1. Classification (GTDB taxonomy): domain Bacteria; phylum Planctomycetota; class Phycisphaerae; order UBA1845; family PWPN01; genus JAAYDF01. Next base: position 2,580 of record JAAYDF010000308.1, on the reverse strand, counting down.
GATGGCCGGTGGGGGGGCGCTGGTGGCGTCGTTGGCTACGGGGCTGTTGGCGAGTCAGGATCTCAAGTATGTGATCGCTCACGCCTTGGCGGCGGGGGGTACGGCGCTGTTTGCCGGCTTCATTGTGCAGGGGATTTTACCGCATTTCGAGCGGATGTTCAGTATCGCGACCAGCATGACCCTGCTGGAGTGGTGCGACGCGAGCCGTCCGTTGCTGCGGCGGTTGGCCCAGGAGGCGCCGGGCACATACAGCCACTCGCTGGTCATCAGTCAAATGGCGGAAGAGGCGGCGGAGACTGTCGGGGCGAACGGGCTGCTCGCCCGGGTAGGTGCCCTGTATCACGACATCGGCAAGACGCAGAAATCCGCCTATTTCGTCGAGAACCAGGAAGCGAGGATGAACCGGCACGATCGGCTCTCGCCGACGATGAGCCTGCTGGTTATTACCGGGCACGTGAAGGACGGGTTGGAGATGGCCCGTGCGTACGGTTTGCCCCGGGCGTTGCATCAGTTCATTCTGGAGCATCACGGGACGACGGTGGTGAAGTACTTCCACCACGCGGCGAGCGAGGCGGCGGCCCGCAATACCGGGAAGCACGACCGCGAGGTATCCGAGAGCGAGTTTCGCTATCCCGGTCCCCGGCCGCGGACGCGCGAGTCGGCGATCCTGATGCTGTGCGACGGATGCGAGGGTGCGGTGCGAGCCCTCTCCGAGCCGACACCGGGGCGTATCGAGAGCACCGTCCACATGGTGGTGATGGATCGTTTGACGGACGGGCAGTTCGACGACTGCGAGATCACGCTTCGCGAGCTGAACATGGTGGAGCAGTCGATCGTCAAGAGCCTGTGCGCGATTCACCATGGGCGGATCAAGTATCCCACGGATATTCGGGGGTCATCGGGCGAGGGACGTCGTGCGGCGGAGCCGGGCTCCGCGGAATCGCGAGAGGAAGATCAGGCACTCGTGCCGGCTTCTTCTGCGGCCCATACTCGGGAGGTTGCACGTCAGGCGTGAGCGAGCAGACCGACAATGCCGGCGGAGATGAGGGGCCAGGTCGCGTCGCCGTGCGCAGTTTGGCTCGGGCGAAAGGTGTGACCGCCAGGCGAGTGACCCGGGCGGTTCAAGTGGCCCTCGCCGGTCAAGCGGTTCGGTCGATCAGTGTGGCCGTGGTGGATGATGCCACCATCGCCGAACTGCACGAGCGTTATCTTGGGGATCCTTCTCCCACCGACGTACTGAGCTTCGATTTGCGTGATGACCCGGCCGGCGATGGGCTGGAGGGCGAGATCGTGGTCTCGGTGGAGACGGCGGCGCGCCAGGCGAAGCGCCTCGGGCTGGCGCTGGATCAGGAGATCCTGCGTTACGTTGTTCACGGGGTGCTTCATCTGCTGGGTTACGACGATGGGACGGCGGCGCAACGCCGACGGATGCGGCGGCAGGAGGATCGGGTCCTGGCGGATTTGGCGGCAAGTGAGCGCTCCAAGGTTCGTCGGCGGCACATGTGAGTGGAGGATCCAGCGACGTGTCTCAACCGGAATTGTGGATTGCCTTCGCACTTACCGCTCTGATCACGCTCTCCACAACCGCTCATGTGGCCATTCGCCACTGCTCGCGGGTGCAGCTTTCCGAGCGGCTGGAGCGCCTGGGCCGCGGCAATCGTTTGGAGCAGTTCACCACGCACCGCGGTACGCTGGTTTTCTGCACATCGGCGGTGCGGATCGCCGCCATTCTGGTTCTGGTATTGCTTGTCGCCCATGTGCTGGCTCCTGAAGGCGGGCGAGAGACCTTTGCGCAGTACCTGGGCGCTTTTGCCATCTCGGTTTCTGTCGTGCTGGTGTTCGGTGTGGCGATTCCCAATGCCTGGGCTCGTTACGGAGGTGATGCGTTTCTCGTAGCCACGCTGCCGTTGCTGCTGGCGTCGCGGCACGTGTTCTCGCCGTTGCTGATGTTGGAGCGGTTGGCGGATGGCTTCGTGCGCAGGCTGGCGGGCGTTCCGAAAGGGGACGCCAAGCAGGATGAGGCGGACCAGATCGAGAAGAAGATCCTCGTGGCGGTCAGCGAAGGCGAGCTGGCCGGTGCCGTGCACGAGGAGGATGCCGACATGATCGAGTCGGTCATGGCCTTTCGTGACAAGGACGTGGCCGAAATCATGACGCCGCGCACCGAGATTGCCGCTTTGCCGGCCACGGCGACGCTGATCGAGGCGAAGGAGTTCATCGGCCGATTGGGGCATTCGCGGATTCCGATTTACGCGGAGAGCCTCGACGACATCCGCGGTGTGCTCTATGCCAAAGATCTGCTGATGCTCGATGATCGCGATTTCTTCGATCCGACCGAGGTGATGCGCAAGGTGCCGTTCGTGCCGGAAACCAAGAAGGTGTCGGACCTGCTGGCGGAGATGCGAGAGAAGCAGGTGCATCTGGCCATTGTGGTGGACGAATACGGCGGGACGGCCGGGCTGGTCAGTATCGAGGACATCGTCGAGGAGATCATCGGGGACATTGCGGACGAGTACGAGCCGCCCGAGCCCGAGCCGATGCGGCGGATCGACCCGCATACGCTGGAGATCGACGCCCGGG
>JAAYDF010000307.1 GCA_012729395.1 Phycisphaerae bacterium | reverse complement strand
TGCTTGTTGCCGTCGATGGGAACCCGACAGGTTCGTTTGTGAGATGCGACATCGCTGATCCCGTGGAGCGGATGGTTTGCGAGGGGCGCCACCCGGGGACTTGCGTCCCCGGCTCGTGTGCATGATCCGCGACCGGCTACGAGAGCAGATTCGTCACTCTCGCGACTTGCGTCCCCGGCTCGCTTGCATGATTCGCGGGACAGAAACAGGGGCAGAAGCCTTTGACGGCGACCACACGGCAAGCCTCAACGCTCCGAAAAACGCAAGTGGTACAGCAGGTCTTCGCCTGACCGGCCGATGCGAACACAGCGCACGCGGGGGAGGGTCTTCATCGTCTCTGGGCCAAGTCCTCCGACAGCCGACACCGCCGTCGTCCCCCCGATTAGCCGCGGGCTCACAAACACGTAGGCCTCGTCCGCCAACCCGGCGTCGACAAAAGACCCGATCGCCTGACCACCTCCCTCGACCAGCAGATTGGTCCACCGACGGCGACCGAGCTCATCAAGGAGTTCGCTGAGATCCAGACCGCCAGGCCCGTTGCAGATCCCCACAACCTCCACCCCAGCCTTGCGCAGCGCGACTGCCCGGCGATAGTCCACCTCCCCTCGCTCGGCCACAATCATGGTGGGCACACGATGGGCGGTACGGACGATCCCGCTCACCAAGGGCGTTCGCAAGCGGCGGTCCAGCACCAGACGCACCGCTTGGCGGCGCGGCCGGCCCAGTCGGCAAGTCAACGTGGGGTTGTCACGAAGCACCGTGCCTCGCCCTACTAGAATCCCATCCACCCTGCCTCGCAGACGATGCACCCATGCCCGCGACCGCTCACCGCTGATCCATTGCGAGTCGCCGCTTCGTGTCGCGATCCGGCCGTCCAGACTCTGAGCCCATTTCAGGATGACCCACGGCCGACCCGTGCGGAGCAGCTTGAGGTAAGGCGCGTTCAGTTCAGCCGCTTCGCGCTCCGACAGCCCTGCGACGACTTCGATTCCCGCACCTCGGAGCAGCCGGAATCCTCGACCGGCCACCTTCGGGAAGGGATCACGCATCGCCACCACCACGCGCCGCACGCCGCTGGCCTGCAACGCGTCCGTGCACGGCGGGGTCTTGCCGTGGTGGCAGCAGGGCTCGAGCGTCACATAGCAGGTAGCCCCCTTGGCTTGCGGGCCCGCCTCCCGCAAGGCGTGGACCTCCGCGTGAGGGCCCCCGAACCGCCGATGCCAGCCCTCTCCAACGACCTGTCCGGCCCGCACGATCACGCAGCCGACCATCGGGTTGGGCTCGACGCTGCCCCGGCCGCGAGCCGCCAGAGCCAATGCTCGTCGCATGAAACGCTCGTCTTCGGGTGTGAACCGGATCGTCATCTCTGCGCCACTTCCCCCGCCCTTTGTCGCGGACCGGAGGACTCGGAAACCACGACCAGAAAGCACCGGGGTACCTCTGAATACTTTACGCCACGCCGTGCCCCGGCATCTGTCCGCTCCAGAATCCGTAGGAACAAGCCGTCCGGCGACGCCCGCCGAGGCTACGTATGAGGTGATTGGGACGCCGATGATGACGCATGGGCCGCACGCTCCGCTTTGCGCTCCCACCAGAAGTTCAGCATCAGCAGACCCACACCCACCACCAGCAGCGCATCCGCCACGTTGAACACCCAAGGCCAGATCTCGACCCGCCGCTCGCCGATCGAGAACTTCGGTTCCATCTTGATGAAGTCACGCACCACGCCTCGTTTGAGCACCTTGGGCTCGTACTTGTTCGAGATGAGGTGCGGGTGCTCCCGCCCCGGCCAGGTGCCCACCACGATCCCGTGCGGTCGTTCTTCGATCAGGGCAAACGCTTCGGTTCGCTTGCGGCCGTCGACTCGGTACTCGACCACGTCGGCGATCATGAATACGCGATCGTAAAGATTACCCAACGCTCCCGCGAGCACCAGCCCCAGTGCCAGGTGCAGGCTTCGCCGGTCTCGGCCGCTGTGCATGAACAGGAACAGAACGAAGCCGAGCGCCAGGAATGAAGCGGCGATGAAGAGCGGGGTCAGCCCCTTGCCTAGCCCGAAGAGGGCGCCGGCATTCAGAGATCGGCGAAAGCTCATCACGTGTGGAATGATCACCATCGCCGCCGACGGGTCCGGGCTTGGATCCAACGCGGAGAACGCCCAGTGCTTGGTCCACAAATCAGCCAGCAACCCCACGATCGCGACCAGCCACAGCCTCAGATGCGAGCGGACGCTCCCAATCGCCGATTCAAAGGGTGGATGCCCTGCAGAAGCCTCTGGAGTGTCACGGAGTGCCTTGTCGGGGGTGTTCATCATGGAATCAAGATCGCGGGATGACGAAGAGCCGGCCGCTGGCCCTCCAACCGGGAATCGTCGCCGAGTTGGGGCAGGGCGAGCGAGGCTCCCTGCGAATCCCCTGTTGTCTATAAGAGACCTAACTCGAGCTTGCGCGCGTGCTCGATACAGTACTTGGCCCAGGGTTTCGCTCGCAACCGAGCCTTCGCGATGGGCTTGCCCGTCGCAATGCATATACCGTACGTGTGGTCCTCGATCCGGCTCAGGGCTTCATCAATCTCACGAATCAGGCCCCGCTCGTTCTCGATCAGACCAAGCGTCAGCTCCTGCTCCCAGGTGTCGCTGCCCAGATCCGCCATGTGGATCGGCATGGACGACGATCCCGTCCCGGTCTGATTGTTGCTCCGCATGGCTTCGCTTTCCATGTTGCTCACGTCGCCTATCAGTTGGCGCCGCTTGGCCACCAGCATCTCCCGAAACTCGTCCAGTTCCTTTCGGGTGAGATGATTCTTAGACAACTGCGGGGCGGCGTCCGAGGAGGGGGTCATTCTCGGAGTGGGGTCGGCGGCGCGTTTCTTATGGTTGGAGCCGGCCGATTTCACCGCCTGGGCCGGCCGTGCCGTCTTCCTCGCGACTGTGGCAGTCTGGGTACCAGTTTGCTTGCGTGCGGGTTTAGCCTTGGGGCGCGACGCGACCGCGGATTTCGAGCCGCCTGCCCGTTTGGGGGCCGCCGACCGTTCCTTGTTTCGCGCGGCCGTACTACTTGCCGACTTGCCAAGGGTTGACGAAGCCTTGGGATGGCCTGTCCGGCCACTCGTCCCTTTTGATGATCCTGCTCGCTTGGCCACGCTACGCCCTCAATGACAGGAGAAACAACCGTAACTTCTTATCGGGCAATAAGAAGCACATTTAGACCTAGTCTTGCGAGTATAGATTTGGGGACGCTCTTTGTCAAGTGCGGCCGGGGCGTTTGTTGCTCGTGAAATGCTCATCCCGTCGCGTTTCAGGAAAAACCTCGCCGGCAGAAAGCGCGACGTTCCTGCCCTTCCACTCGTCCTCCGCGCCCACCGCAGACGAGGGAAAGGGGTGACCCCGGCAAACGTTCGCGTCAGACCGCCAAGAAAAGAAAACACCAGGAGCCCAAGGGCAACCTGGTGTTTTCCGGAGGGGAAAAGCGCTATGCAATCCGCCCCCATTCGGGGACGGCTATACTCAACGAAACACGCCATCCAGGCGTCAGGAGACCTCCCGTTGTTCTATCCGCGCCAGTGAACCACAAAGGATAAGCCGCGCCACCCAGTGGCAGCCGGCGGGGGATTGTAGGGCCAATTTCGCAGCCAGCGACTGCGTCGATCTCTCTCTCTTCTCCCCTACACGGCCAGCCCGATCGGGGCCCAGCCTTCACACCCTCTCTCACCTTTGCCACACTCAGTTTAACCCAAGCTCGGCCGCGATGCAAGAGGGAAGTGCAACATTTTTTCACCATCGGAGCGCTCTGTTCCCCTTGGCTGGCCCAAGGTTCTTCCGTAGAACCGATTCAACATCGTAACATATTGATAAACATAATCTTGCAGTGGGAGACGACCCGCCTCATGGCATCCGTGCCGGTGACTTGCGGTCTTTCGCCACACGCCGTGTGGCGGGGGCCGCGGGTTCTTCGGAAGCGTGGTGGTGGCGATCAGCCAGATGACAGCGACCTCAACGTTTCGTCAACATGACGCGCTCGGTTACGCTTCACAAGGTGATCGATGACGCTTGTCGACCATGGCCGCCGCAGCGTGTTGCTGCCGCGCTAGAGCATTTCACGCAATGGCGTAGCGGCCGCCACCCGAGATAGTATCGAAACCTGTGTAAATTGAAAAAGCGAGGGGCATCCTCCATAAGTGTTGTTGTGACTGCACTTTGAAAGGAGGAGCCCTGATGGCTACTACAACCGATCGTGGTCGGAAGGTCA
>JAAYDF010000306.1 GCA_012729395.1 Phycisphaerae bacterium | reverse complement strand
GACCTTCCGACCACGATCGGTTGTAGTAGCCATCAGGGCTCCTCCTTTCAAAGTGCAGTCACAACAACACTTATGGAGGATGCCCCTCGCTTTTTCAATTTACACAGGTTTCGATACTATCTCAACGAAGTGGCGTGGCCGCCCCCTGAGCAGCGGACCGGCCCTTGGCGTCTCGTTACAGCCCTCCTTGGTCGAGAGCGGTGAATGGCAGACGGAGCGGTTGTTGGCGGAAGGGTAGCAGCTGTGGAATCAGAAGAACTGGCCTGCGACAACAGCCATGCTACCGCTGACGTGCTCGCCTCACGAGAACGAGAGAGCCCATCGCGAGCAATGATAGTGTGGCCGGTTCGGGGATTGTCAGCAGGTATGCGTGGTCACCCGAAGCGTCCGAGTACAGCCCTACGATGCTGTTGCCAGAAACGCCGTTTACCATCGTATCGAGTGCCCCGGGGTAGTTCAGCGCTGTCCAGGTCATGCCGTCGTAGAGACAGGAGTGTTCTCCGGTGTCGTCCATGTAATATCCGACGATAACATTCCCGGATACGCCGATCGGGGTAAAACTGCCCGCAGCCGTCCCCGGGTAATCGAGCGTTGTCCAGGTGGTCCCATCGTACAGGAATCCTCGTTCCCAACCTTCGACGCCGGTATAGGTGCCGACGATTCGATCGCCGTCGATGCCGTTCGCTGTGACTCGGTATCCAGCCGGGTGACTGAGTGTCGTCCAGGTCGTGCCGTCGTAGACGAAACTGCCTTCGCCGGGCCCCGTGTAGAGCCCGACGATTCTCTCGCCGGAAATGCCTGTCGGATACGTTAGTACCGTGCCAGCTTCGGGGTAGTCAAGAGTCGTCCACGTGCCATCGGAATGAAGATACCCGTGCACAACATCGACGAGATTGTCGGTGTGGTATCCCACCAAGTTGCTTCCGTCGATATCGATGACCTCGGCATCCGGATACGGACAATCGAGTGTCGTCCAGGTTATGCCGTCGTAGACAAAAACGTGTTTACCGGTCGCATCGTTGTAGTTCCCAGCAACGGTGTTTCCAGACACGCCGGCCGGGTAGATGTAAGTTTCCCCGGGGTAGTTCAGCGTCGTCCAAGACCAGCCACCGTGGGCTGCCGTTGCGATGGACAAGGTTGCGACGAGAACCTGGCCGGCTATTCTGAAGAAGTTCATGTTCTTTGCCCTCACGCTGGCGTGCCACTGCATCCTACCATCTTACCAAACGCCCCAACATTGCTACAACTCCCGTTCTGCCGGCGATGGACCGGCCACGCGGGGCGGTCAGCGGCGGCGGAAGCCCGACAAGATTCCGAACACTTGGGCGTGGTGGGCGGAAGCTCAGGATGGCTTGCCGATGTGAGCGGGTGACTGGAGAATCCCGCCAGGACCGGTATTGGCGGTGCAGCCGCGTCGTTCGCACCATGCCTCATGAGAGCCGCCGTCAAGCAGGTGGTCGATGAGGCTGAGGCTCGAATCGACCAAGAGTGAAAGGGCCATCACTGATTACTGTCATTCGTTTTGATCGATGGTATGTTCCTGGCCATGCCTCGAACTGCCAGAGCGATTGAGATTGGGAACCGGACAGGTTCGTTTGTGAGATGCGACATCGCCGATCCCGTGGAGCAGATGGTTTGCGAGGGGCGCCACCCGGGGACTCGCGTCCCCGGCTCGCCTGTGGTGAGCGACGTATATAGCGGTCGCCACGTTGCGGCTGGACATCGCCCCCGGTGCGGGCTCCGTTCGCCTGCTGCCCGTCGACGCCTACGCCGTCGACGCCACCGGCTCGCTGATCCTCCTGACCCCCGGCCCGGCGTTGGAGATCACCGTAGACCAAGAGTGACCCCGGACACCATCAACAAGTTGACTCGATCCTGACGTCAACGAGTTGACTTGGTCCCATGACGTCAACAAGTTGACTGGATCCTTACGTCAATGAATTGACTCGGTCCACGGTAGGTCGGCAGCCCGCGGCTTCTGTCACAGTCCGCACTTCAGCGGCCTTACTCAGGCCAGGACAGCACCTCGGGCGGGGCCTCGGCGAGGGTGGGGGCGTGCCAGTCGGCGCCAGCCAGCTGCTCTGGGGTGAAGCTGGTGGTCAGAGCGAGGCAGCGTGAGCCGGCGGCGCGGGCGGCGGCGACGCCGTTGACCGCGTCCTCGACCACGAGGCAATGACGCGGGTCCAGCCCCAGCCGAACGGCGGCGGTGGTGAAGATCTCCGGGTGCGGCTTCTTGTGCTCGACGTCTTCGCCGGTGACGACGGCGTCGAAGGTCGCGAGGGGCAGATTGATTTCGCGCAAATTGCCCTTGGCTTTAACGCGGTCGGCGCTGGTCGCGAGGGCCAGCCGTTTACCCGCCCGCCGACAGGCATCCAGGAACGTATGCACGCCCGGCAGCGGGTCGAGTTGCCCGCGGATGATCTCGAGATAGATCTCATAGGTCCGCCGCTTGGCATTGACGATCTCGATGGGAAACCCGTACTTTTCCGCCACGCCGCCGACGTAGCGATTTTCGCCGGCCCCGACGAAGGGGCGAAAATCGTCCGGCTGCACGGTCAGGCCCAACTCGGCGAACATCATGCATGCCGCCTTGCAGATGAACGGCTCCGAGTCCAGCAAGACGCCGTCCATGTCAAACACCACGCCGTGAGGCAGGTTATCCATACCGCGGTTGTTCATCTCGCTCATGGGCGACGAAGGTATCCGCAACGGTTGCCTCTGTCCAACCGCCCGTGGCCTGCTGCTTGGAGCGGAAGTGGCGGCCGGTATGTACTCGCGGCAAGGAAGCCGGCCGGCGGTTTTCGCGCTGAGCCGCGGATGCTTGATGGTTGTCGGCTGGTTGGCTACGAGGCGACGCCCAGTTCCGTAGGCGATGCCTCCTCGGACTCCAGGCCGGCGATCCAGTGCCGGATCGCCCCAAGCAGTTGGGGCCATTTGGTTGACAGGCGGCGTTTGAGGAAGGCGGCGTACAACCCGTCGACGGCCTCCATGAAGTGTCGCAAATGCTCCAGTCGCGACTCGAACACGGCTCGCGGGTGAGTGGCCTCCTCGGGCTGCGGTACGCGAAGCCCGCTGAAGTTCATCCCGTCGCCTCGCACGCTGAAGCCGTAGACGTCGCCTTGTACGGCGACTTGTATGCCTGCCCGTACCGGTCGTTTGCCGGACGCCAAAGCCGCCGTCGCCTCGGGCAAGCGGGTTGGCCCGTCGGCGGTGACGGTGGTCGAGCCGCTCAGTCGAAAGGCGCACTCGAGCTGCAAGGTGCGTTCGAAGAGCACGGTGACGGCCGGCCCATGGGGCACGGGGATCTCCGGCGATTCGATCTGGGCGGTGTACCACAGCCAGGTCAGCCATTCGGTGCCCAGGAAGTCGCGGCTCTGTCCTTCGCCTGGGTTGAGGATTTCATCATCGGGCTCGGCCGCGGCGGGTGGATTGACGAAGTGGGCGGGGCGGCAGTTGTCAAACGCCGACGCTTCGCCCGACCGCACGGCCCAGCGGGCGGCCACTTCGCCCGCGCTGGCCGGCACCAGCCCTCGCCCGAACGTCCGGTGAAACAGCAACATGAACTGGTCCACGGTGGAAGACGCGCCGGTGCCGAGGTACACGTTGTTGCGAGGCAGATCCCAGAAAACAGGTACCTGCTTCATGCGGCGAAAAGCGCCGGCTCGAGCCTCGTCCGCGGCGCGGGAGCGGGCCTGCTCGCGGGCTTCGCGCCGTTCAGGCTTGGACAGAAACTCCCGTCCGCTGGCCTCGAGCATGGCCGCCTCCGCCTGCCGCTGGTAGCTGCGGACCAGGTCCGCGGGAGCCTTGTTGGTGTCCGTCCGCATCGCGAAATGCAGCCCGTCGCCGACCGCGTTCTTGGCGAAGTCGAAGCGGGTATCCAGGATATGGTCGCCGGTGGTCCAGCCGCACACAGTCTGATCGGCCGTGGCTTCGTGCTTGGCGTCGATCGCCTGTACGGCCAGTTTCTCCAGCAGTTCCTCGTCCACCCGATCCAGCAGATCGCCTCGAACGAAGAACCGTTTGTACGTCATCGCCCCATTCGCAAACGCCATGAATCACCTCTGCCTGTTTGGGCAACACACCGCGTCTTGTCGCCGCACGGGATTGTCTTGGCCCGCCAGGTTCACATGCCGAATGGTGGCGCCCCCGAGTCGGGCTGTCAAAGGCTGGAGCCGTACTGAGGAGTGGGGGGGGTGTGAGTTGTTGATCGCGGCATTGTCATGTGCCTGGACATCGGGCCTTTTTCTTCGCGATTGGAGCGGGCGAATGGGACGCATGCGATTGTCCAGTTTCGCTGGTTGGGGTGTTTCTTTCGCGGCGATGTTCAGTGTGCCGCGTGGACTAACGGAGTTTTCCGCTTCATTTTTTCAAGGCGAGATCGCGATCGCATCGTTATGGTTTCTCACACGGGTCGTCCCGCGGCGGAGCCGCTGCACTTTTCTGTTGGACGAAGGCCTCTTTTCTGTTATCCTCCATCCCGTGACGCGATAGCCAAATCATGTGAGTGGATTGCCGTGGTGTGGTCACATTTGTCTCGGCAGGGGGCAGGGGGCAGGGATAGATCGTACTCGATCGTTGCGAAGCGGACGCAACAGCAGGGGGCACACGTATGGAGCTTTCGCCGACTGCCGCTGAGGTGGACTTCTCCCCATCTGGTACTCCGGTGACGTTGGCTGAACGACTTGTCGTGGTCCAGAGGGATCTCGCGATCGCTTTGGCGGCCACCAGCGACATGCAGGCGGCACTTTCGCTGCTGCTGGATTACGCCCTGATCATTGATGAGTTGGATTGTGGAGGGATTTACCTTTCCGACAGGGTGACGGGCGGTTTTCGGCTTGCGGTGCACCGAGGGTTGTCGGAGGTGTTTGTCGAGGCGGTCGGTATTCTCGCGGGCGATTCGCACCATGCCCGGCTGGTTCGCGCCGGGCGTCCGATGTACTTCGCCGGTCCGGATGTCGCCGAGCACGATCCTCCTTGTGTGCCCGAAGGCATTCGTGCCGTCGCCGCGGTGCCCCTGTGCGACGGTGGAGAGGTCATCGCTTGTGTCAACTTGGGGTCGCATACCCAGGACGAGATCCCGCTGCTGGCTCGCCAGTGGATCGAAGGTATCACGATGCAGTTCGGCGGGGTCATCGCGCGCATCAAGGCCCAGCAGGAACTCGCCCATCGCACACGCGAGCTGGAATCGCTGGCCAACCATGTCCCAGATGTCATCTTCCGGTTGGATGCTCGGCTCTGTTATGTATTCGCGAATGAGCGCATGGTGGAAATCACCGGCGTTGATGCCGCGGATATCGTGGGCAAGCCTTGTGCGAGCGTGGGTCTTTCGCAGGAATGGTCCAAGGCTTGTGTGGAGGCGTGTCTTGGCTTGCTCGCCGAGGCGGCTCCAACGGAAGCACAGTTCGACACAGCGATTGCGGAACGCGGCTGCTCTTACCAGACGAACCTCGTGCCGGAAATCGATCCGGAGGGCAAGCTGGTCGGCACTCTGGGTACCGTACGCGATGTGACCGATTGCCGACTCAGAGAGGATGAGCTTCGGATCACGGCGACCCATTACAGTCAACTGGTGGAGAACTGTCCCGACGCGATCTTCGTTCACGACGGGGAGCGGTTTCTGTTCGTCAACTCGAAGGCGGCTGGACTTCTGGGCCTGGAGTCTACTGAGGAGTTGATCGGAGCTGACGTCTGGTCCTGTGTGTCTCCGGCCTTTCGGAAGCTCGTTCGTGGGCGGGTAGGCCACCTTCTCCGGACGCCCGGGGCGACGGTTCCGATTATTGAGTAGGAGCTTATGCGGCGCGATGGCACGCCGGTTCCGATCGAGGTTTCATCGTTAGCCTGCGTATTCAACGGCCGGCGAGCTGTGCAGGTCATCGCTCGGGATATTCGGCAGCGGCGTGCGGAGGCGGCCCAGTTGTGGCGGCGGCGTCAGGACATGGCTCAGGTTGCCAGGGTGACGTTGCTTGGGGAGATGGCCTCGGGCTTGGCGCATGAGCTGAATCAGCCTTTGTCCGCGATTCTCAATTACGCCGAGGCGTGTCGTCAGCGATTGTTGACCAGCAACTGTCAGCCCGGGGTGATTGCCGCGGATCTCGAGAACATCACTCGCCAGGCGGAGCGAGCCGCGAACGTCATCCACGGTTTGCGGCGTCTCATAGGTCGTGAATCACCCTCGCCGGAAATGGCGTCTTTGCCGGAACTTATCTGCGAGGCCCTGGAACTCGCCAAGTTGGAGGCTGACCAGCAGGGCATCCGCATCATGCTCGATGTGGTGGAGCCGTTGCCACTCCTTCGGATGGATTGTGTGCAGATTCAGCAGGTCGTTCTGAACCTGGTGCAGAACGGCATCGAAGCGATCAAGGCCGCCGGGGCCCCACGTCGCGAGATCACGGTCCGTTGCCGTTTGACTGGATCCGTTGTTGAAGTCGAGGTGGAAGACACCGGCCCGGGGCTTGATCCGGCCGTGCGGGACCGCCTCTTTGAGCCGTTTCTGACCACCAAGCCGCACGGTCTCGGGCTGGGCTTGGTGATTTGCCAGTCGATCATAGAAGCCCATCACGGGCATCTTTGGTATGTGCGAGGCTCCCACGGAGGGGCTGTCTTTCGTTTTTCGCTGCCCGTAGCGGGAAGGACAGAGGAACCATGATGACTGAGCCAACTGTGTTCGTGGTCGACGATGATGAAGGCATACGTGAGTCGTTGCAGCAGCTTCTGGCGGCCGCGGGTCTGCGGGTCGAGACGTTCGCCGATGCGCCCAGTTTCCTGGCGGCGTATTGTTCCGACCAACCGGGCTGCTTGCTGCTTGACGTTCGTATGCCGTACATGAGCGGGCTGGTGCTCCAGGCCGAGCTGGCCGCCCGTGGGATACGCTTGCCGATCATCATGATTACCGCCCACGGCGATGTGGGGAAGGCGGTCCGAGCGCTCAAGTCGGGGGCGATGGATTTCATCGAGAAACCGTTCAACCCGCGGGCTCTGCTTGGCCGCGTGCGCGAGGCCTTGGCCAAGGATGGGGAAAACCGTTCGCAGCAGGTGCGGGTGGAGGAAATCCGGAGCCGGCTGGCCTTGCTCAGCCCGCGGGAGCAGCAGATCATGCGGCTCACTATTGTAGGGCTCTCCAATAAGCAGATGGCCCTCAAGCTAGGCCTCAGCCGCAAGACGGTGGAGCTGCACCGAGCCCACGCCATGCACAAGATGGAGGCCCAGTCGCTCGCCGAGCTGGTGCGGATGGTCCTTGCCGTCGAGCCGGATGGGCATGCTCTGCCGACCGGCCCAGCCGAGCAGGAGGCGTAGACTCCCTTGCTGGGGGGGGTTGGCATGCCCATGGGGGCCTGCTATCATGTCAGTCATGCCTGAAATCTTGGCCACTATTCGTTCGATTCTGAGTCGCCGGCACGGCATGGAACAGGTCGCTGACGATGAAGAGCTTCTCCAAGTCGGCCTGCTCGATTCCGTCGGCGTGCTCAGCTTGGTGACGGAGATGGAGGAGGCGTTTGGGCTGCGGATCGAGATGGAGCATCTGACCGAAGACAACTTCCACAGCATTCGAGCGATGGGTGCCATGGTGGACCGCCTGCTGACGGAAGGTGGCCCGTCGTGAACCTTTCCTCGCTGGTGTCCGCCTCGGCCGCCCGCATGCCCAGTCGGCCGGCCCTGATCGTCGGTGGGCGGGTGTGCACCTACGCCCAGCTTGAGGAGGCCACCGCTCGTACCGCCGAGTCGCTCCGTGTCGCCGGCGTGGTTCCCGGCCGCAAAATCGCTCTTGCCGCGCCCAATGGCCCAGAGTTCGTCGCCGCCATGCTCGGCATCCTTCGGTGCGGCGCAATTGCTGTCCCCTGTCCGGCCGACATGCAGGCGCCCGAACGCGCCGCGATGCTGGAGATGGTCCGTTGCGAGTATGATTTGAGCTTAGCGAAGAGCGGTGACGCCGGGACCATCATTCGTCCGCTGACGGATCGGGCGGCACAGCCGATGCATCTCTCGCCCACAACCTGTCTGGCGTCCGACCCGGTCGACGAGCGGCTGGTGGCCGTCGATGCCTCGAACATCCGGTTCACCTCTGGAACCACGGCGTCATTCAAGGGCGTTGTGTTGTCGCACGGCGGCATTCACGACCGGATCATTGCCGCCAACCAGGCGTTGAGGATTGGCGAGGACGACGTCATCTTCTTCGCGTTGCCCATGGCCCACCATTTCGCCGTCAGCGTGATGCTGCACCTGAGCGTCGGGGCGACGATTGTGACCGGCAGTCTGTTTTTGGGTGACTCGATGATTCGCCAAGTCCGCGAGCATCGGGCGACGGTGTTGTACAGCACGCCGGTGACATACCGGGTGATGGCCGAAGCGCCGCATGTGGATCCGGAGGCGTTCCGCAGCGTACGGCTGGCCATTTCGACCGCGATGGCCCTGCCTCCCGCGGTTGCCATTCGCTTCGAGGAAAGCTGCCGAGTGCCGCTCCTGCAGGCCCTGGGTATCATCGAGGTAGGCATGCCCATCATGAACCTGCCGCGACCCGATCGGCAGCATCATGCCCTGGGCCGGCTCATCGACAGCTTTCGGGCTCGTGTCGTGGACGAGCAGGGCAACGACGTGCCGGCCGGCGAGGCTGGCGAGCTCTGGCTTGAGGGGCCGGGAATGTTGGCCGCCTACTATGCCCCCTGGCGGACGCAGGAGGAGATCCTCCACGACGGATGGTTCCGCACAGGCGATGTTGTGCGGCGAGACTCGGCGGGCAGTTTCTTCCTCATGGGGCGCAGCAAGGATGTGATCAACGTGGGGGGGACCAAGGTGTTTCCCATCGAGGTCGAGGAGGTTCTGCACGCTCACGAAGCGGTGGCAGAGGCGGTAGTGATTCGGATGCCTAACGATTTGCTGGGTGAGGTGCCCGCTGCCGTCGTCGAGTTGCACCCTGGTCATGCCACCACCGCTGAAGCGTTGTTGGATTACTGCCGCGGCCATCTCTCGACTTTCAAGCTGCCGCGGTCGATTCGCATTGTGGCGCAGCTTCCGCGTACGCACAGCGGTAAGGTGGCTCGCGCCCAGGTTGCTCCGGCCGGGATCCTGCCATAGCTGCAGGAGCAACGTAGAATGGGAGAGGACGGTTCGGCGATGTGGCCCGGGAAGTGGGTTTTTTGAGCTGCCGGGATGGTGGCGAATCGCGAGCAATCCCAATGCCAGTGATCGGCCATGCATTCTGTGGGTTGGCGGCTGCCCATTGTGTTCCCGCTGCGGGCGAGAGTGCTCCGAGGCGGGCGTTGTGGGTGCCCACGATCGTAGGGGTGGCTTACCTACCGGACGTGCTCACGCAGTTGGGTCTCATGGCGGAATTGCCGGGGATCCGGGTTGCGTCTCACTCACTGCTGGCAGCGATTGTGTTGGCCGTTCCGGTAGGGGTGGGTCTTGCCTGGTTGGGGCGACTTGCGTGGCGACGGGGTGTGTTTCTGGCCTTGCTCCTGATCGGGTTGCACAGCCTGCTGGATGCGCTGCAATCCACGGATCGCTTGCTTCTGTGGCCGGTGTGGGACCGGCCGCTGACAGATAAGCTCACCATGATTCCGGTTGCCCCGCGTGACGAGGCACTTCTGTTTGCTGTGTTGTTTGTGGTCTTCGTGGTTGTCCGCCAAGCCGTTCATGCGGATTCTCCCGCCGCCTTCCGGGGGGCGAGCAAGCCTGCCCAATCGCAGGGGGACGGGTCGCGGGGGCAGACGCTCGCGGAAGACTGTGCCTGCGTGCCCGCCGCCCCGGGATTCTGGGTGGTGGCGGGCCAAGTCCTGGCGGTGGGTATCCTTCTGGCCGCGATGGGGACACACTGCTTGCGCGCCGGTCGCGAAAACCAGCTCCAGGAAGCTAAAACCCTCATCCGCGACCACGAGTTCGAGGAGGCGATGGTGCGCATTGGGAAGGCGTCACGTTTTCCCGCGGTCGCCCGGCCGGGGCAGATCGACTACCTCAAGGCGGTCGCGTGGGAGGGACTCGACGACCGCGAGCAGGCGGAACGATACTACCTCGCCAGCTACGGTACGGATCCCTGGTACTTCTGGTGCGTGGCCGACCTGGGCTTCTTCTACGCAGCCGCAGACCTTCCGCCGGAGGAGCGTGCACGCCTTGCCGCTCCCTATATCCGCCGGTTGAAGCGGGATTTCGCCGGGCACGAGCACCAGCCGCGTATGCTCAACCGTATCGAACGGCGGCTTGCGCGTCCTATGCCATCGCGGCCGGCCACGCCAGAAGCTGATCGTCAGGATACGATCGACGCTTATCCCTGCACGGTGCCGGGCACTGGAACATGGGCCCGCACGTTCTCTTCGGTCAGTTCGTAGTCCGGCGGGCCGAACTCCTCATCCGACTTCATGATCTCTTCCCAGGTGACCGGCTTGCCGGTGTAGGCCGACGTCCGGGCCATGATCGCGCAGAGGGTCGATTCCGCCACTTGTCTGGCCTCGTTGACCGGCTTGCCGGTGCGGATGGCCTGGATCAAGTCCGCGTGCTCCTGAACGTAGGGATGGGGCGAATCGACCTCGATTTTGCCGACCGTGCTGATGAAGCCGTTGCAGTTGGAGATGCCCTTCTGTCCGATGATCCGCTCGGAGACGTTGCTGTCGCAGCCGTTGATCTGCCGGCACATGCTCATGACGTGCACGTCGCCCGGGTAGGTGAAGTCGGCGGCGAAGTTGTCGAACTGGTCGCCGGTCTTGCGTCGGAGCCGCGAACCCATCGCTACCACGCTCTCGGGCGGCTTTCCAAAGGCCCAGTTCCACACGTCGATGTTGTGCACGTGCTGCTCGACGATGTGGTCGCCGGACAGCCAGCACCAGTTGACCCAGTCGCGGATCATCCAATCCATGTCCGCCCAGCCTGCCTCGCGTTTGCGGTACCAAAGGGCTCCGCCGTTCCAGTAGACCTGGCCACCCACGAGGTCGCCGATCGCCCCGTCCTGGATGCGTCTGATCGTCTCGATGTAGCTCTTCTGGTGGCGTCGTTGCGTGCCGGCTACGATCGACAGGTTTTTGCTGGCGGCCTTTTCGCCCGCGGCGATGATCCTGCGGATGCCTACCGGGTCCACCGCGACCGGCTTCTCCATGAATACGTGCTTGCCCGCGTCGATGCAGGCCGTGAGTTGCGCCGGCCGATAGTACGGCGGCGTCGCCAGGATGACATAGTCCACCTCATCCATCGCGACCAGTTTCTTGTATGCGTCGAAGCCCACAAAGCAGTTTTTCTCCGGCACTTCCATGTGGGCTTTGTCCTTCAGGCCCGCGCGGCAACTATCCAGCCGGTCTTTGAAGACGTCCGCCAAGGCGATGATCTGCACTTTGGGCGCGGCCGCCAGTACGTCGTGGGCCGCTCCCGAGCCCCGTCCGCCGCAGCCAACGAGGCCGACCCTCAGAGGCCGGTCGGCCGCTGCTCCGCGGGCCACAAATGGAAAACTGCTTACCACTGCCGCCGCCGTGGCCGCACCCTTGACAAAATCACGCCGGGACAACTCTTGCGATTTACCTCGCTGCATCACAGATCCTCCTTTGTGCCGCCAACGGCTTCGGGCTCAGGTCTGTCGCCCGCCACAGGGCGGCAGCCCGAAGACTCAGCCCATCGCTGCCGGATGGCTGGTGACCGATGACAAACGGTTCCATCATCGCGACGATGGGGCATGTGTCAACTGGGGGCAGTCGGCGACGTCTGGCGTCGGGCCGGGTTCGGCTATGGGTTCGCACCGCGGCGGGGCGGGGGGCCGTCCACGCCGGCGGGGGGTTGCTCATGGGCGAACTGGTCGTTGTCGTTGAGCTCCCGTTTCAGTCGGTACAACTCGGCCTTGAGCTTCTCCTGGAGTTCCCGATGGGCCGGGTTGCCGTATAGATTCTTCTGCTCATGTGGGTCGGCGACGAGATCGAACATCTCCCATTGGTTCTTCTTCCAGAAGTAGATCAGCTTGTGCGTTTCGGTTCGCACGCCGTAGTGGGCCGCCGTGCGATGATGGCCGGGGTCGTGGTAGTAGCGGTAGTACATGCTGGTTCGCCAGTCGGCCGGCCGGTCGCCGCGCAGTAGTGGCAAGAGGCTTCGGCCTTGAATGTCGGCGGGAATGGGGATCCCCGCCACGTCCAGCAACGTCGGCGCAAAGTCGACGTTCAGTGCCATGCCCTTCTGCACGGTGCCCGGCTTGATCACCCCCGGCCAGCGGACGACGAACGGCGTACGCAGCGATTCCTCGTACATGAACCGCTTATCGTACATGCCCTTGTCGCCCAGGTAGAAGCCCTGGTCGCTCGTGTAGATCACGATGGTGTTCTCACTGAGCCCATTGGCGTCCAGCCAGTCAAGCAGTCGCCCGACGTTGGTGTCCACCGACTGCACGCATGCTAGGTAATCCTGCATATATCGCTGATACTTCCATGCGTTCAACTCCTCGCCGGTGAGGATCTTCTTGCGGCCATCGACTTCGATCTCAACCTCGGTGGGTTTGACGCCCAGCCATTGGTTCAGTTCCTTGCCCTTCAGGTCGGCGGGCGGTTTGAGCTTCAGATCCCGTCGCGTCATGTCATCGAACACCCGTTGCTGGTTCTCCTTGATCGCGTCCGTACGGGTGGCATAGTCGTCGCGGAGCGTCGCGGGTTCTGGAATCGTTCGGTTCGCGAACATCGCTCCATGCCTTTCATCGGGCTCCCAGGCTCGGTGGGGGGCTTTGTGGTGGGACATCAAGAAGAACGGCCTGTCCTTGGGGCGATTCTTGAGAAACTCGATCGACAAGTCGTTGATGATATCGGTGCAGTAGCCTTCGATGGTTCGCGTATCGGTTGCCGTATAGAAAACGGGGTTGCGGTATCGCCCCTGTCCGGGCAGGATTTCCCAGTGGTCAAAGCCTGTCGGGTCACTTCCCAGGTGCCACTTGCCGATGAGTCCCGTGTAGTAACCCGCCGCCTGGAGGTGCTTGGCCACCGTGGGCTGCGAGCCGTCAAAGCGGTTGAAGACCGGCACGCCGTTGAGGTGACTGTACTTGCCAGTCAGGATCGTTGCTCGCGAGGGCGTACAAATCGAATTGGTCACAAAGCAGTTGTCGAACCGCACCCCGCCTTCCGCGATGCGGTCGAGGTGCGGCGTCTTGTTGACCACACTTCCGTAGCAGGTCATCGCGTGCGAAGCGTGGTCGTCGGTCATGATGAACAGGATATTCGGCCGTTGGTCCGCCTCTGCCGCGGCAACCACGGTGGACAAGCCGCCGAGAAGTGGGAGAACCTGGAGCGCCCCCGCCAGCAGGAAGGGTACTGTAATCGGCTTCATGGTTTGTCTCCTGTCTTTTCCGGTTGATGCGTCCGGTAGAGCGGCATCGTCCGCGGCATTCTACCAGCAAGCCTCCAAGGACACGAGTCCCTTCTCGTCGGTGAGAAGGGCCGGGGTGCGCGACAGAATCGACGGGCTCGGCGTGTTCATCTCGCTTCGGAGGAGCGAAGGGCTGTGGCCACGGGTGGAGCGGCGTGACGGTGCAGCCGGCCGACGCGAAACCCGTGTAAACGAGATCCGCCTGTTCCTCCGCCCGCTGGCATCCAGAGGACCTGGGCCAGCCGCCCGGTCTTCGAGCCCGGGTCCCGTTTCTTCGAGGCTGAAAGGCTCATTCTGTCAGCCCAGGCCGGAGGCATGGGACGCGACCGTGCACCAAGGATTGGCCCTGTAGGGGCCGTTCATGCTGCCATCTCCCTCGGCGCAGGCGGGGTTTCTGGGCAACGCAAGCTGAACGAGTCTTCGACGCTGAGCATCGGGGCCGAGGTGGACACGTCTCCAGGACTTCGCCCTGGGCCGGCAGAACGTCCCCGTTGGGGTCGAACCTGGCACTGCTGACAATGTGACCGAAGGCCGCCCCGGGCGCCGCGTTTCGTGCCCTCGGCCTGGCGCTTCGTGCGCTAGGCCCGGCGTTTACGTCGGGTGCGCGGGACGTGCCCAACCGAGGCGTAAGCCCGGTTTACCGGGGTTCTCGATGGGTGGCTTGAGCCCTTGGAGCCGTAAGGGCATACGCATCGGGTAAACCCACACATCGAGAACCCCGCTGAAGCGGCCTGGATGCCTTCGGGGGGGTCGCCTTGGACCCGGCATCAATGCCGGGCCTAACGCGGGTGAGTCTATGGCCGCGGACGAGGCTATGGACGAGGCCACGGCCGCGGATACGACCACGATGGCGAATGACGCCACGGCGCCGGGTTCATCCCGGCGCTTCTCGCGCAAACGGCAGGGATGAACTCCAGTGTTTCTCGCGCAGAAGGCGGGGATAAACCCCGCCGCTCGCTCCGGTCACCCTGCCGTTCGGTTTTCCCGGCTCGCTCGTTTGGGGGCCTCCGCCGATTCTGCCACGAACCCGCCGCGCTCGCCGATGTTCGCGGCAGGTACGCAGCGTCGGCCGCAGACGGTAAGATACCCCGCGATGAAGTACCTCGTTCGGCGGCTGCTGTTGGCGGTGCCCACGCTGTGGGCTATCTACACGATCACCTTTCTGATGGTGGTGACCGTGCCGGGGAATCCCTTTCAGCAG
>JAAYDF010000305.1 GCA_012729395.1 Phycisphaerae bacterium | reverse complement strand
CATCGGCGTTGTCCGGGGCAGGCAAATCACGGCGTCCGGCGGTTGTGGCACCTCGGTAGCTCTATCGCCACCCCGGCCGCCAGGGGCGGCGGCCGCTACAGGGTGACTCGTGCAGCGCGGGCCTGTCATGCGGCCGATGAATCGCTCGGCACCGTGCGCTGCCCCAGGACGCGGACGACAAGAATGAGCACCGCGGCGCCGCTGGCCAGGCACAGCACGGGCGGGGCACCCAGGGCTACGGGCGTATACCCAACGACAACCGCGATGATCATGCCGGTGAGACCGTAGGGCATTTGGGTGCGAACGTGCTCGATGAGATCGCAACGCGAGGAGATGGACGAGAGGATGGTGGTATCGGAGATGGGCGAACAGTGGTCGCCGAAGATGGCCCCTTCGAGCACCGCCCCGATGGACATGACGATGAGAGCCATGCCGCCGAGGGCGGACCCCTCCCCGACCGCCAGCGCCAACGGCACGACATTGGGCAGCAGGATCGCCATCGTGCTGTACGATGAGCCGGTTGCGAAGGCGACCAGGCAGCTCAGCCCAAAGATGATCAGCGAGAAGCCCACCGGGTTGAGCACGCTGTGGAACATCGCGACCAGGTAGTCCGCGGTGCCGACGTCCCGGCAGGCGGCACCGATCGACCACGCCAGCAGCAGAATGACGATGGCCCCGAGGATCGCCCGGATGGAGACGAACGACGCACGCATCGCCTGGCGGAAGGTCATTGCTTTGCCGCCGAGCACCAAGGCTAGGGCGAAGAGGTATCCGAAGGCCGATGCACGGGAGAACGCCCGAGCGGAGTTCGCCCGGCCGAGCGTCTGCTGCAGGTAGTCCAGTAGCCCGTCGGCGACGATCGGCGATTCGCCCGGTCCGGGCTGGGCCGTCCACCACAGCCCGACGACGATCGCCACCAGCGTCAGGCCGATCGGCAGGATGGCGTACATCGCCCGGCCGTTCGGACCGGACGGTCTACCCTCCTCGGACGGTGCGTCATCGGGTGGGGCATCCGTGAGGGCCCGTCGTTCCGCCGCCAGCATCGGCCCGTAGTCGCGACCCATACTCGCGATCACGAACACCAGGATGAGCGTGAACCAGCAGTAAAAACGGTACGGAATCGTGCGGATGAAGACCTCAAACGGTTCGGCACTGATGCGAGCGGCGACCAGTCCCTCGGTGATCTGGCTCAGTTCGAAGGCGATCCAAGTAGAAACCAAGGCCAAGCCGGCTACGGGGGCCGCGGTCGAGTCGACGATGTACGCGAGTTTGGCCCGGCTCACGCGGTAGCGGTCGGTCAACGGCCGCAAGGCGTTGCCCACGATGATGCAATTCATGTAGTCGTCGAAGAAGACCATCAGGCCGATCAGCGCGGTCGTGATCCGTGCGGCACGGGCTGTCCGACAGAACCGCATTAGCCAGTTGATGACGCTGTTGATTCCGCCCGAGTGCTGAGCCAGGCCCACGATCGCACAAATGAGCAGCACAAAGGAGATGATCTCGATGCGGAAGGCGTCGAGGATCGCGTGTCGCAGGAAGTAATAATAGAACGCATGCCACACGCCCCAGACGGCGAGTTGATCCGTCGGCCAGATGACGAGCACGCCCCCGGCGACGATGCCGAGAACCAGGCACAGGATGACGTGCCGAAAAATGATTGCCGTCATGATCGCCAAAAGCGGCGGCAGAATAGCGTACCAGGCGACCCGGCGAACGGTCGGCGTTTGCCCATCCACCGCGTAGCGAAGCGTGGCACTGTGCGGCGACGATTCCATCGCCAAGTGCAGGGTGTGATCCGCCTGCTCGCCGGGCGTGCCGGGCTCGGCCCATTCGAGCGGTGCCGGCAGGCGGACCACTTCACGAGCGAGGGCCTCTACCGCGGCATCGTCGCCGTCGGCCTGAATCGCGACACGCACGGCTGCTTCCGCGGAATCCTTGGCGGCGAGTTCAGCAAGCGGTTGCGCGAGACGAGAACTCACCCATTGCCGGGCCAGAAACTGCGGATCCGGCCGACCCAACCACGCCCCAATCACGACCAGCAGGGCAACAACCATGAGAGCGATATAGCGGAACATGGGCGAATGGTATCCGCGCGGCGGGTGTTTTCAACCCGTTGCAGGCCGGATTATCAGAGCCGCGACCGTGAGGCACCGCTATGCGGTGGGTGAGTCCTTGAAAAAACGCTTGACGAGGTCGCGGCTCTGACCGGATTGCCGCGTTAGGAAGTTCGTGCTCACAGAAGCTGCAGGGGCTGCTGCGGCCGATCAAGGAGATACCGCACGCCGGCGTCGATGAGATTCTGCCGGTCCCGGAAGCCCCAGGTGACGCCCACGGTCATGAGGCTGGCTGCTGCCCCGTCATCACGTCGATGCTCGAATCGCCCGCCATCGCCACCTCGGACGCACGCAGGCGCACCTGCGGCAGGGTCGGCTAAGGCCGCTTGCCGGTGCTCCTCCGCAGTCGCCGCGGACAGCGATGAAACGCCGCCCATCCCGGGGTGCATCTTCTGTGCTTGGGGCAGGCCTTATCCGTGTGACGCTGCTCTGTCAGCAGTGTTTGTCGGGGGAGGGGGCTGCTGACACAGCAGTGGCACACGACGACGCGTGCCAGCCCCGCCAGCCGCCACGGTTCGGTGGATGCACCCGCCCATCTCGGGTGGCCGTCAGCCCGGTCTGGTCATCGCACGAGCCAACAGGTAGAATACCCATGTCGCCGCATGCTCTGGTCCTCCGGCCACTCGACGACGAGGGTCGGCAGCGAAGCAAGACCGAAACGCACCCACTCGACAGTCCGCAAGGACGCCAACGGCCCCTTTGGCCCTCGGCAACCGCTCGAATGACAGCGTTCCGACTCGCGGGAAGGCCGTCACACAGGGGGAGGCGACGAGTCATCCGGCTCGGCAAGGTTGACGACTCATGGCAGTGCTGGTTCATCGCAGTGTGACACGTACCCTGTTCGGCATGGCCTTTCCCATGCTGGCCGGCACGTTCGCCATGAATGCCTACAACCTCACCGATACGTGGTTCGTCGCCAAGCTGGGTACGCTTCCGCTGGCGGCAATGGGATTCATTTTCCCTGTGGTCATGCTGATGACCTGTGTGGCCGGGGGAATCGGCACGGGAATCACCACCCTGGTTTCCCACGCGATCGGCCGGCACGATCACGACGCCGCGGCCAGGCTGGTCACCCACGGCCTCAGCCTGACGGTGTGCGTCGGCGCAGTGCTCTCCGTCGTGGGCTACCTCAGTATCGGGCCGATTTTCAGAAGGCTCGGGGCCGACGCCCAGACGCTGCCCCTCATCGGCGACTACATGCGCACCTGCTTCCTCGGAACCGTGTTCATGTCGCTGCCGTTTTTGGGCAACGGCATCCTCATTTCCGCGGGCGATTCCAAGGCCGCCAGCCAGTTGATGATCCTGGGTACCGTCCTCAACATGATTCTTGACCCCATCATGATCTTCGGCTACCTGGGTTGCCCGGCGATGGGTATGCGCGGGGCGGCCCTGGCTACGCTGCTCGCGCATGCGACGGCGACGGCATGGCTCCTTCACTTGCTGTACCGCAAGCATCGCCTCCTGGTGTTGCATGCCGCTTGGCTGGGTGGATGGCTCGTGTCCTTCCGGCGAATCATGGGTTTCGCGGTGCCGAGTATTCTGAGCATGATCCTGATGCCTACCTCCGCAATTGTGATCACCAGATTGCTGAGCCGTTTTGGGTACGAGTCGGTGGCGGCTTGCGGCGCGGCCGGTCGCATCGAGATGTTTGCCTTCGTGGTTCCCATGGCGTTAGGCATTTCGCTTACCCCCTTCGTGAGTCAGAACCTTGGGGCCGCCCGCGTAGATCGCGTCCGAGAGGCGCAGAGGGTGACCACGTGGTTCGCCCTGTGTTACGGCGGACTGGTGGCGATCGTGTTCTTTCTGGGCGCTCCGTGGCTGGCCTCGGCCTTCACCGACGACGAGAAGGTGGCCGATGTGCTCATCTCCTACATTCGCATTATCTCCTTCGGCTACGGGATGATGGAAGTGCATCGGTATTGCGGGTTCTTCCTGACGGGACTGCATAAGCCGGTGTGTGCGACCGCGCTCAACGCCATCCGCGTGCTGGTCCTTCTGATTCCGCTTGTCTACCTGGGGGCACATCTTTACGGGGTGATCGGCGTGTTCGCGGGGCGTCTGGTGACCGACCTTGCCGTCGGCAGCATCGGCATCGTCTGGGTATCCCGCACCCTGCGGTCTCTCCGGGCGACGGTCAGCTTGCCAATCTCACAACCATGTGGCGATCCTTGAGTAGCCGAACGGTGCCCGGGCGACAGCACCTGCCAGCCGCGGGTGAGCGTGTGATACACGTGTTGCCTCGGCGAGCATGCGACAAGCCCATCTCGCGAAAGGGGGGGAACCGGCAGGTATGCATCACAGAAGCTGCAGGAGTTGTTCCGGTCGATCGATGAGATACTGCACGCCGGCGTCGATGAGATTCTGCCGGTCGCGGAAACCCCAGGTGACGCCCACGGTCATGAGGCCGGCCTGCCGACCCGTCATCACGTCGATGCTCGAATCGCCCACCATCGCCACTTCGGACGCACGCAGCCGCATCTGCGACAGGATCGGCCAAGCCGTCCGTGGGTCCGGCTTCCGCAACCCATCCGGCAGGCAACCCTGGACCACCACCCACGGATAGCGACCCAGGAGTGTGCTGACCAGCGGTTCCGTATGCTCGTGAGGCTTGTTGGTCAGGACCGCAAGCTGTACCTGCTGCGCGGTCAAGGCGTCCAGCAGTCCGGGGATGCCCGGGTAAGGGCGGGTCTTGTCCAGCCGGTGTTCCCGGTAGTGTGCCGTGACCGCGGTCACGACTTGGCCCACGACCTCGCTGTCCAGCCGCTCGGCGCTCACTTCGTCGCCGTTGCTCATCGCCCGGCGACACAGCAGCGGCAGGCCCTCCCCGATCCAGGCTCGGATCTGGGTTGTCGCGTGAGTCGCATATCCGAACTCATGCAGCGCCGCATTGACCGCGTCACTCAGGTCGGCCAGAGTGTCGGCCAGCGTTCCGTCGAGATCAAAGATAACGCCTCGGATTCTCATCGGCTTGCCAGCTTGCCGTCAGCTTCATTCACGAACCGCACGGGTATGCCCACCCGGATCATTCGCCCAAGACGAAGCGCGTCCCAATTGGCCAGCCGAAAGCAACCGTGTGACCCCGTCTTGCCTATCAGCTCCGGGTTGGGTGTGCCGTGAATGCCGTACCCCGGCAAGCTGAGCCCTATCCAAAACACGCCGACCGGGTTACGCGGTCCGGGCGGAATGTCCAGTCGCCCGGGCACCTTTTCCTTGACCTCCGGCCACATACGCGGATCGAAGGTGTAGGTAGGGTTCTCGGCCACCTTGATCACCTCGGCGTTCTGCTTTGGCAGTTTGGTCTTGGATGCCGCAATCGAACAGTGGAACAAGGCGATGAGCTGTCGATCTGGACCGATCGCCCGGATCACCTTCTCCGCAAGGTTGACCTCCAGGTGTGTCGCCTGCGGCCACGAGCTACGCTCGGTCACATTCGGGACAATGACCTTCTCGCCGGCTCGAAGCTGGTTGATCG
The DNA here is from genome assembly GCA_012729395.1 of Phycisphaerae bacterium. Taxonomy (GTDB): domain Bacteria; phylum Planctomycetota; class Phycisphaerae; order UBA1845; family PWPN01; genus JAAYDF01. The sequence goes on along the minus strand of JAAYDF010000305.1, from coordinate 34,057 downwards.
ATCGGCCGGGGTTCAGCGTGTTGAGCAAGTGCCTGGCGCAGTGGAACTTCTCAGCCAGCACGTGTTCGAGGGATTCATGTCCAAGTCGCTGCAGCTTGCTCTTGGCGACCCAACTCTGCGGCACCTGCCCGATTTGAGCCAAGTCGGCCGCCTCGATGGTATACCGGCCGAAGACCGTGTCCGGTGATACCTTGAGCGCCGCCGTTGTGGCCGTATCTAACTCGCCCGTTATCGGCAGCCCGCGCACCCGCTGAAACTCGCGAGTGGCCAGGATCGTTTTCGGTCCGATGCGACCGTCGATCAGGCCGGGCGAAAAGCCCACGCTGTCCAGTGCTACCTGCCACGCCACATGGCGGCGAAGCGATGCTTCGTCGGCGGGCGTTTGGCCGAATGCAACGGGGACCAGCATTGTCGTGAACACAACCGCCAGCCAGCGGCAGTGCCAGACACCCAGCCCGCACGTAAGACCCACCGATCGGTGTCGCACGCCGAGTACAGCCAAGCCAGACCCCCGCGGATTGAGACCCCCGCGGCTATGCCTTGTCGATCCGGTCGGCAGTAAGCTGTTTGTGGGAACCGGTCGGGCGACGACTGACATGGTTTGCCGTGGCATAACGACCTCCTTGTCCGGCTGGGGCCTTCCCTGATTCTGCACCCGCGAAGGCACCCTGCTATCCGTGCATGATAACCGCGGTGTCGGCTGAAGCAACTCAAGGGGAATCCAAGATCCACTTCCAGCCACGCGACGCGGCCGGGGTAGCGGAAAGTGCTCGTCAGCAAGTCCCGCTTCGATGTTATCAGACGATGTCATGCCGTACAGTAAAGTTCTTATGCCTCCCGGCTATTGGGTCGATGATCTCGTACAAGCGTGTTGGGGTGAACCCACCCCTTATACCGCATGCCGCAACATCGGGGGAATTGAGAATGAGGAACGGCGAGCTGAAGAAACGTCACCTGTCACGCGTGTCTTCGCATCTTGCCGTGGTTGAGTCTCGCCTGCACACGCGGGAAACGTGGCTCGCCTATTCGCCCGGCGATGCACCATGCAACTCAGGGCCGCTCACATATCCCAACGTGTCGGTGGGTCGGGAGGCAGTGCCATGAAGCACCCTTTTGTCGAGTTCTTGGTTGAACGGGATCTGATACCTCCAAACGTCGCGAGACAACTCGCCGAGCACAAACGCTTCGTGCGTGAGCCCATCGGTATGATCGCGGTGAGTCACGGCTTGCTCCGGACGGACCAGATTGACATCATTCTCGACCGCCAGCGAGAAGAACCGGACCGTCGGTTCGGAGAGATCGCGGTGGAACTCAACTGCCTGACCGAGCAGCAGGTCAGCGCCCTCGTCAAGATTCAGGAGTTTCGTGTGCCAGCGGATATCACCGAAGCCCTCGCATTGGGCGGTGTCCTTTCTGTCGAGGACGCGACACGGTATCTGGGCACCTTCCTCGTGAGCGATCAGGAAATGGCGGCAATGATGGCGGACGCGTAAGGCCTTCCATCCAAGGACGTGGAAGTATGAGTGGGACCCTGCTGGATAAGATCAAACGAACGGCCAGCCTGCCCAGCCCTCCTGGCATGGCCCTTCAGATTCTGCAGCTGTGCCAAAGCCAGGACGTCTCCCTTGGACAACTCGCCGACACGCTCGCCGCGGACCCCGCACTGTCCCTCCGGTTGCTCAAATACGCGAATTCCGCCCTTGTAGGAGCCAACAAGAAGATCACAAACGTCCGCGACGCCGTCCTGCTGTTGGGTATGCGGTCCGTACGCCTGATGGCTTTGAGTTTCTCCTTGGTGTCCACCGATGATGCCAAGGCTTGCCGAGGGTTCGACTACGAGAGGTTCTGGGCTCACTCGCTGGGATGTGCGGTGTCGGCGCGTCACCTGGCTGTCCGAAACAGGCCTCTCTCACCGGAGGAAGCGTTCGCCGCCGGTCTGCTCTCGCACATCGGTAAGCTGGTTTTCGCGGTAGGCATGCCCAAGGACTATCCAGCCGTGTTGCAGGCCGCGGGAGGTACGCTCGGGCGGACAGAGAAGGAGGAATCAGCCTACCTGGGGAACTCGCACCACGAGCTGGGAGCCGATCTCCTGGCGGAATGGGGAATCCCCGATCGGCTGTCCGATGCGGTACGCTATCAGCGCACCCCGGAGAAGGTGGACGGCGATCCAAGCCTCCGCGCCTTGGCTGCGGTTGTGGCGACCGCCACGGACCTCGCCGATCTGCTCTGCGAAGCGGCCCCGGATGTGGTGCTTTCAAGTCGTCGCCAGAAACTGCTCGCTTCGCCGTTGTTCCACGGGGAGGATGACTTAGCCAAGTCCTTGGAGACTCTGCAACGCGAGTTTCGCGAGTTGGCGGCGATCCTTTCGGTCAGCGATGGATGCAAGCGGTCCCTCGCCGAGATTCAGGCCGAGGCCGGTAACGTGCTTACCGAACTCAGCTTGGCTGCTCAGCTTCAGACCGAAGCCATCGCCAAAGAGAACGAAGGGCTTCAGAAAAAAGCCTGGACGGACGGGCTCACCGGAATCGCCAACCGGGCCGCGTTCGACGACCGATTGGGCCTTGCCTGGAATGAGAGCTGCCGCAAGCAATGCCCCATCGGTCTGATCATCATGGATATCGACCATTTCAAGAAATTCAACGACGCCTATGGACACCTCACGGGTGACGCGGTGCTCAAGCGGGTCGCCGCCTGCCTGGGACCCTGTATACGCAGTGTGGATCTCGTCGCACGATACGGCGGCGAGGAATTCGCGGTTATCCTGCCCAATGCGGATCGGATGACCGTGGCTCATATCAGCGTCAAGATCCGCAAAGCGGTCGAAGAGTGCGTCGTCGAGAAGGATGGACAAACCCATCGCGTCACCATCAGCGTCGGGGCCGCACTTCTGACTCGCGCTGGCAAGCCCTTCACCGCCAAGATGCTCATCGAGGCCGCGGACAAGCAGCTCTACTGCTCCAAGGAGAAGGGACGCAACTGCTGCAGCATGAAGCAGATTCAAGCAGGCAGCGTCCAGCCCGGCCTGATTCCCGTCTAACGCGACAGCGATGCTTCCTGGCCGTCGCCGCCCCGCCACGGCGGGCCGGGGCTGGTGGCCTATGGTGCTGCAGCCGGCGTCTTCGCGGCAACCAAAGCAGCTTGCTACTTTCAATCACAGATGCCAGGAGATGTCCATCAATCAGTGGACTTCGTCCTCAGGAGCGTCGCACGACGACGATGTTGGCACGTCTCTCTCGCGAGCTGCGTCGGTCAGTCCGCTTGCGTCCCGGCGTGGGCTACGGGTAAGCTCTGCCTTCGCGATTCCTGGCACAAGGCGACACTCGTTCTGCGAAGGAGGCCCATTGTGAGGAAGCCTGTGGACCGACGACAACTCCTCCAGGGCTCGGCGGCACTCGCTGCGAGTGTGGCTTTCGGGGCGATGTCCGCCGAGGGCTCGGGGGCACCCGCGGAAGCGGCGACTCCGTCGACTACCCAACGAGGTGTGGCCGGCAGTCGGCGAATGCAGCTCGGCATGGTCACCTACAACATCGCCGCGGGTTGGGATATCCCCACCATCATCGAGCGATGTCACCAGGTCGGTATGGCCGCGGTCGAGCTGCGCACGACGCACCGACACGGGGTCGAGCCGGATACATCGAAAACGAGGCGAGAAGAGGTTCGCAAGCAGTTCGCCAATGCCGGAATCGTCCTGTGGGGTTTGGGCAGTGTCTGTGAATATCATTCCCCGGACCCGGCCGTCGTGGCTCAGAACATCGAGTTGACCAAGAGGTTCGTGGACCTGGCCCACGACGTCGGGGCCAAGGGTGTCAAAGTCCGTCCCAACGCATTGCCCCAGGAAGTCGAAGAGCGCAAGACCCTCGAGCAGATCGGCAACGCCTTGCGGGTATGTGGCGAGGCCGCCGCCCGGATGGGTGTGGAGATTTGGCTCGAAGTCCACGGCCGGGGTACGTCTCATCCGCCCCACATTCGCACCATCATGGATGTCGCCAACCACCCCAACGTCGGTGTGACCTGGAACTGCAACCATCCGCACGACCTGAAGGATGGGTCTGTCAAGCCTTACTTCGAGTCGCTCCGCGACCGGATCTGGTCCGTGCACATCAACGAGTTGACCAATCCATACCCATGGCCAGAACTGCTCCAGTTGCTCAATAAGACCGGCTACGACCGTTACGCGTTGATCGAGATCCAGGCGATGAAGTCCGCTCACGATGAGGACGCCGTGCGCTTCCTCAAGTACTACCGCACGCTATGGGAGGCATGGAGCATGTAGAGCGTACGCTCTGTGTCAGTAGTTTTAACGATTTAACTGCCTAATACACGGCGATGCGGTGCCATAGACTCGGGATGATCTTCTCGGTAAGCATCCCCAGAATGGACGCTTCACGGCGGGACTTCAAACTGAGTCAACGGCTATGGGGCACGCCGCCAACCGCCTCAAAAGGACTAGGGAAAACGCCCTAAAATGTTCTGAGGGGCTTGACACAGTGCTCCCTCTGGTGCACAATGTAGCGCGCCTAAGAAGTGGCACAGGGCTGCTCTCCCCGTAGTTCGTGGCCCACTTCTCCCCCCATTTCCGAGGCCGATAAAGCGGCGCATTGGCGTTGGTGCCGCGGATGTTGTCGACCACCTTTTTTCGGGATGAGATCAATGACTACTGACACCACGACAGCCGGGGGCGCTCTAACCGCCCAAGTCAGCTACAAGTACCAACGGTTGCGCGAACGGCTTCGAAGGGCGATCCAGACCGGCGAACTGAGCGGCAAGCTTCCGGGCGAGCGAATCCTAGGGAAACGCTATGACGCTAATGCCAAGACGGTCAATAAAGCGTTGAGCGACCTGACTGCCGAGGGCTTGCTGTCGCGGCAGGTGGGACGCGGGACGTATGTGACCGGTAGTGAAGAGCCTGCTCTTGACGGGCAGCCTGCCGGGCGACGTTTTGGCTGGCTTGTTTCCAGTGATGGGAACGGCACAGATGCGGATTACCTGTACAACCGCGCCCGTGGTCTGCTGGAGCGCCAGGGGTGTCGCCTCGAGCAGGTTATCGATGCGAGCAAAGAGCGCGATCTGCATTGCGGTCGGCTCAAGAGCGCGATGGGCTTCATTGCCGTGGGGCAAGTGCCGCCTCTGCGGTTGCTGGCGGGTATTCAGCGTCGTCATCTTCCGGTCGTGCTGACTAACAACATACACAATGCCGGCAGAGTGTCGGCAGTGACGGTCGACTACGCCCACGGGGCGTTCGAGCTGACGCAGCACTTGATCCAGCTTGGGCATCAGGAAGTGACGTTGGCTGTGGATCCAAGTCTGTTGCCTGCGGCCGGGGCAGCACCGCTGGGTTACGAAGCCGCTCTGAATCGCTACGGTATGGCTTGCCGCCCGGTTTGCACCGTGAGTCATGGCGGGCTGCCTGATCTTGGCGGGGCATGGGTTTGCGTGGGGACGAAGGCGGCGGCGGCGGTTCTGGACCAAGCCGCAGAAGCCGGGCTTCGCGTGCCCGGGCAGCTTGCCGTCGCGGTGATCGCCGAGCCTGGTGCAAAATTGCCGACGGAGCGCAATCTGACCGCTTACGAAACGGATCGTGACCGGATCATCGACTGGGCGACCGAACTACTGCTCTCGGCCACGCCTGGCGCCCGGCCACAACTGGTCTTTGTTCCGGGGCGTGTCTGCTTGCGGAGCTCGACGGCGACGCGTGGTCCGGCGAGTGAAGCTTCGTTGCCGACTCCGGACGCAACAGCACTTTGATTGTGGGGTTTGCGGCGAGGGTTTGTGTTCCGCGGTTCACTTCGTGCCGCCGGGATCTTCTCTGACTTGGCAGGGCGGGTACGTGGTTCGTTGGGCAGTTTCCGCGCGCCGGGTTCGGCTGAGGCCGGTTGCGGCTATAATCCCCCCTATGCGATCTGAAGACACCCCGAGAAGCGCAAACGGTGACCCCGGCAGGAGCCGCGGAGGCACCGAAAGCGATGGGGCTACTGCGCCCTTGGCGAGGCGAACGGTGCTGACGGCGGCGGGTGTTGGGTGGACCGCGCTGACGCTTGGGGGCACCGTCGGTGTTCTGGGCGTGCCGCGGCTGCTCGCACCCAATGTGACGGCGGAGCCGGAAGTGCTGGTGGATATCGGCGAGCTGGCTGGGTACGCCCAAGTATCGTTGGGCACGGTAGACGAACGCTTCAAGCGGCAGGGGTTTTGGGTTGTGCGATTGCCGGAAGGATTGGTCGCGCTGAGCACGAGCTGCACGCATCTGGGCTGCCTGTTGAACTGGGATGATCGCGACGGGCGGTTCAAATGCCCTTGCCACGGCAGCGGGTTTGATCTGGCGGGCGTGAATCGCGAAGGCCCGGCGCCTCGGCCGTTGGAGCGTCTTCGTGTGACCGTGGAGGATGGGAGGGTGATCGTTGACGGCCGGCGGCGGTTCCGAGGCGAGCGGGGCGAGTGGGGGCATTCGGAGAGCATGGTTCGGTTGGAGCCGTCGGCCGAATCTTGACCCGGGATGTGCGGTTCGGGCGACATGATGGGTATGCTTCGACGACTAGGCGAATCCATTCGCGCATCGCAGCTCTGGCGGTCCGTCTTTCGGCAGGGCATTCCGCGTGATCGCCGAAGCCGCGTTCTGGCGGTGATGGGCAACGTCTTCCTGCATCTGCATCCCCCGGAGTTGCGTCGGAGCGGGGTGCGGCTTTCGTTCACTTGGTGCTTGGGCGGGTTGACCTTCTTCCTTTTTCTGGTCGAAGCGGTGACGGGCATCCTGTTGATGTTCTACTACCGGCCGGTTGCGGAATACGCATACCACGACATGGTCGGGCTGCGAGGGCATGTTTCGTTCGGGTTGCTTCGCGAGATCCACCGGTGGGGTGCGCATCTCATGGTGATCACCTGCTGGCTTCACCTGCTGCGTGTGTTTCTGACCGGCAGTTACCGGCCGCCGCGGGAGTTCAACTGGGTGGTGGGTGTGTGCCTGCTGGTGCTGACGATGCTCATGTCGTTCACGGGCTATTTGTTGCCTTGGGATCAGTTGGCTCTGTGGGCGGTGACGGTAGGGACGAATATGGCTGCCGCGGCGCCGTGGCTTGGCAGTGAAGGGCCGGGTAGTTCGTTGTTGGCCGTCGAGGGCATCCCGCTGGTGCATCCGGGCTCCGACGTCCGGTTTGCCTTGCTTGGGGGTGTTGCGGTAGGTCCGGCAGCTCTGATGCGGTTCTACGTTCTGCACTGCGTGGCCTTGCCGGTGTTGGCGGGCGTGTTGATGGCGGTGCACTTCTGGCGGATTCGCAGAGACGGCGGTATCAGCGGGCCGTTGTGAGGTTTCCTGGCCGGTGGGGCGGCGAGTTACGGAAAGGCGCGGTCCATGATCGCGGAAGCGTGGACTATCGACAGCCTGCGGGAGGGGAGCAACTGGCTGGCCCACCCCGCGCGCGTGATGACGATCTGCGCGATTGGACTGGTTGCCGGGCTATGGTGGTACCGGGTGTGGACGCGGCCGAGGTGGGCGGCGTTGTTGCTGGGCGGGTTGTTGGCGGTGGTCACGTTGGCCGGTTTGGATCCGGTTCTGCGGGACAAGGTCTGTCGGCCGGACAACTTGGCGATCCTGTTGCTGGTACTGTTGTTGTGTTTCTTCGTGTGGCGGGGATTGCGTCAAGCGGCGGTGAACGACGACCGGGCCGAGCGTGGCGAGCCGCCGTTTGAGGCGGGCGCGGACGACAAGGTACTCACTTGGCCGCACCTGGTCTTCCTGGAGTTGGTAGCTCTGGTGGCCTGCTCGGCGTTTCTGGTGATATGGTCGCTGCTGGTCCGTGCTCCGCTGGAGCCGCCGGCGGATCTGGAGACAGTGCTCAACCCGGCCAAGGCGCCGTGGTACTTTGTGGGTCTGCAGGAGCTTCTGGTTTACTTCGACCCATGGCTGGCGGGGGTGGTCCTGCCTGTGGTGATGGTGGTGGGCCTGTCGGCGTTACCGTATCTGGATAGGAACCCTCGGGGCAGTGGGTACTACACGCTGCGCGAGCGTCCATTGGCGGTGTCTGTGTTTCTGGCGGCATTCATTCTGCTGTGGATGCTGCCGATTCTGGTCGGGACATTTCTGCGTGGTCCGAACTGGACGCTCTACGGGCCCTTTGAGCCTTGGGATCCGCACACGGAGTCTCCGGCAGAACTGGTCAACCTATCGGCGATGGTTTGGGGTGAGCGGAGCGAGATGGAGGCAGGATTCGGGGCAGAGGCTGCCTTGTGGCGGCCTGTGGTGCGAGAGTTGCCTGGGATTGTGTTGCTGGGGTTCTACTTCCTTGTGATGCCCTGGGTGCTTTCGCGGACGGCATGGCGAGGGCTTCGTGAGCGGATGGGGAGTGTGCGGTACTTGGTGTTCAGTGTGTTGCTGATGGGGATGGGCTTGGTCCCGGCGAAGATGCTGCTTCGTTGGCTGCTGGATGTCAGGTACATTGTGGCCCTGACGGAGTGGTCGTTGAACATCTGACGGGGCGCGCCTCGTTTTCGGTGCGCGTCAGGTGCGGAGGGGATGCCTGCCGTGCGTTGAGGGCCGGGCTGAAATCGGGGAGATGGACCCTTGTTATCCGTGTCTTGTATGGTATCCTAGCCTTTTCCCGGGTGGACGTATTGGGCCGGGTTATCGTCGGGCCGGCCCGCAAAGAGGAGATCAGGTTCATGGCGAAAATAGTGACCAAGGCTTGGGTCGAAGCGGATGATTGCACGGCGTGCGAGGCCTGCGTGGCTGTTGCTCCGGAGGCGATGGAGATGGACAACGACGTCGCCAAGGTGATCAGCAACGACGCCGAGTTTCTGAAGGCCCACAGTGAGGAGATCATTCAAGCGGCCGAGGAGTGTCCCTGCGAAGCGATCAAATACGAGAGTGCGTGACAGGACGACGCTGGATAGGCCGGTCTCGCGCCCTTGCGCTGCAGGGTCGGAGCTGTCGGCAGAATTGGAGACCGCGGTGAGTGAACTGCCGCGGTCTTCCGCTGTCTGGAGCCCGCCGACCGCGTTGCATTACGATTCCGGGCATCAGCCCCCTATACTTGGCCAACGGCGTCGGATGGCCACGCTGTGAGTACCGGCTGAGCGGGGTGTTCTGTCGGTGGGGGGGCGAGAGGATTCTGGGTAGTCCATACGCTGATGGCTTGCGACACATCGACAGCATCGAAGGCGCGAGTCGCCATCGCTCGGGCGGCCAGTTACGAGGTGCCGATTCTGGAGCGTGCAGTCCGCGAAGTGCTGGAGCCCTTTGGGGGATGGGATGGACTGATTCGTCGCGGGGATCGGGTGCTGGTCAAGCCGAATTGCATCTCGGCCGTGCCGCCGGAACGGCCTGCGCAAACCCATCCGGCGATGATCCTTGAGGTATGTCGGCAACTACTGGACCATGGTGCTCGGCCGTTCGTGGGTGACTCGCCGGCGTGGGGCTCGGTGACGGGTGCCCTGCATGCGTTGGGCGTGTTGGAGGGTCTGGAGCGGCTTGGTGTCCCGGTGGTGCCGTTCACGCGGCCGGTGCGGGCACATAACCCACGTGGGCAGGTTTTCAAGCAGTTGACCGTGGACGCCGCGGCTCTTGATGCCGACGCGATCGTGAGTTTGCCGAAGTTCAAGGCCCACCGGCAAGTGCTGCTAACGGTGGCGATCAAGAACATGTTCGGCTGCGTGGGTGGGCGTCGCAAGGCCTGGTGGCACGTCAAGGCGGGGGGGTACGAGAATTACTTCGGCCGGATGCTCGTTGAGACGTTCGAGATGCTTCGGCCGGTAGTCAGTATTGTGGATGCGATCGTGGCGATGGAGGGCAAGGGCCCGATTCACGGCACAGCGCGACCGATGGGGTTGGTTCTGGCCGCGACCGATGGGCCGGCGCTGGAACGGGTGGCGGCGGATCTTGTAGGCATCAAACCCGCGCAGCTGCGGACGTTGCAGGCGGCTCGCGAGTTGGGCGTGGGCACGCCTTACCTTGAACATATCGAAATCCTGGGCCCGCCGTTGGCGGAACTCCGCGTTTTGGATTTCCATTTCCCCCTCTTGCTGCCGATCGGCTTCTCGCTGCCGCGATTGGTCAAGGGCGCGTTCAAGAATGCCTGGATCGTGCACCAGCAAGCCCGGCGACAGGCGTCACGCGTGAACCCCGCGTGAGCGATGCGACCTGTGGTCCCTCGGTTACCCGGGGACTTGCGTCCCCGGCTCGCTCTCCACTCTCCACTCATCACTCATCACCCCGGCGCCCGATCCCCGACCTGTGCCCCAGATCCCCACTCTCAGTTGAGATTCTGGCGGACCCAGTCGAGCACTTCCTGTTCGTGGCCGTCGGGCTTGACCTTCTCGAAGACGTGGGCGATGGTGCCGTCGCGGTCTATGACGAAGGTGGTTCGGGCGACGCCCAAATACTCTTTGCCATACATGGATTTCTTCTGCCACACGCCGTACGCCTCGCAGATGCCGTGGTCTTCATCGGCCAGGAGGCGGAAGGGCAGGGCGAACTTGTCGATGAACTTGCGGTGCGAACTGGTGGAGTCGGGGGAAACGCCCAGGACTTCGATGCCCGCGGTTCTGAGTTTGTCGAAGGCGTCGCGGAACCCGCACGCCTCCTTGGTGCACCCCGGGGTATCATCCTTAGGGTAGAAGTAAAGAGCGACGACCTTGCCTTTGAGATCCGCCAGCTTGACGGTTTTGCCGTCGGAAGCCGGAGCGGAGAAGGCCGGCGCTTTGGAGCCGGCTGCCGGATACGGTTTTGCCTTGCTTGTTGATTTGGCCATGTCAGTTCCTCGCATCAAGAGCACGCAAGATCCCAGTTTCCTGTCCAGGCACGCGTTCAGCGCCTTTTGGGGCCCGAGCGCTTCACGACTCATCGTAGCGGTCGTCCCCTGACTTCGGCGAGCTCTCTTCGAGCCTTCCTTCGGCTCTGAGGCTGAGCCTCATGCTCGGGCTCGAAGAGCGCCTCAGAGCCGAAGGCAGCCGAGCCGTGGCGACCGGCGGTTGAAACCTTATCGCCGCCCAGCGGCTGCCTCTTCGTCCCGGCGAATTCGCCAACGATACGCCTTCCGCCTCGGGGGGCGGCCGCTACCCCACCGCAGTCGCACTGCGTTCGTGTTTATCCAGAGGATAGGCTTCAAGTTGGCCCAGGCAAGTGGCTGAGGCTTGCGAGGCGCGGGATTAGGGTGACAATGGCGGCCGGGGTCTTCGGGCAGCGGCGGCCCATCTGTGCAGGAGAACGCGTTCGGTGCAGGCACTTCGATTCAAAGCGGCGAATGTCGGGCTTGGAGCTCTTGTCTTGTCGTTCGGCTGGGTGGTCGGCTGTGACCAGGAAGCGCACTCTCCCGGGGGTTCCGAGACATCGCGTGCGGGCAGAGCGGAGGTTGGCGAGTTCATATCGGCGAGCAGTGATGAGGCCACGTCGACCAGCTCCGCGGTGGTGACGAGTGCCCCCACGCCCGGGCGGATGGACGCGAGCGGGCCATCGACGACAAGCCCGGCGACGGACCGATCGGTGGAACCGCAAGAGCGGGCAGGGTACGAAGTCCCGTCCTTCGAGCCGTTGGCGGATGCCAAGGCGGGAGAGTGGGCACGATTCGTCGCCCTGGAGTCGTACGAGATCTTGTACGAGGTCATGCATGCGGGGATGGTTTCGGTGGATGTTCAGGTGACGGTGTTGATGAATGGGCGTCCGCTGGGTTTGCCTGCGGGGCGGGAGGAATTGCGGGACTACGATCCGGTGGCGACGTTCACCCGCGGGCGAAGGGCCGAGCGGGCAAGTCATGCGGCGGTGATCGAGGCCGCGGGGCGTTCGTGGGATGTGACCGTGTATGAGGAACAGTGGACGGATGAAGGTGTCCGCTATCTTCGGCGCACCTGGGTCAGCCCGGCGGCTCCCGTGTTTGGGATGGTACGCATGGAGCAGTACGGCGACAACGATCTGGAGGCCCGACTGGAGCTGACCGGTTTTGGCGGGCCGACCGCCGAGCGGCGTCGTGAGGACTGACGAGCGCTTGCCGCGGACTGAGCGGCCAGAGCATTTCACGCAATGGCATAGAGGCCGCCGTCTCCGGTGGCCGGTGAACCCACAAGGAATACGCCGGTCGCCACAGCCCGTCCGCCCCGGCGGGCAGGCCGCGGCGGGGGGGCAACCGCTACGATGAGTCGTGAAGCGCCCTAACGCTTGGTCTTGCCGGGTTTCTTGCGTTCGCTTTGGATCTTGCGGGCTTCTTCAGCTTCTTTGGCCAGCGTTTCCCACTTCTTGTGGAGCCAGCCTTTCTTTCGCGGTTTAGGCGGTCTCGGTCCGTAGAGGCGTTCTTCGGCCTCGCGTCGCACTTCGAGGTCGGCGATGTGCCGGCGAATGCGCCATTGTTCGATGATGCCGAAGATGTTGCTGGACATGATGTAGAGGTTCAGGCCGGAGGGAGCGTTGTACAGGAAGAACACGAAGATGATGCTCATGAACATCATCATCTTGCGCTGCTGTTCCATCTGATCCTGGGGTGCGTCGGGCTTGCGCGGGGCGTTGCTGGCGGAGCGCATATGCGGCATGTACTTGGCCTGGAGCAGTTGCGAGATGCCCAGGAGGATAGGCAGCAGGTTGAGGGAGTGGAGAGGTCCGCCCATGAGGAACCCGATGATGGGGATGTTCACGGGCTCACTGAAGGCGATGACGGTATCGGGCCCCGCCAGGTCGCGAATCCACCAGCCGTCGAACGGGGCGTGGCGCATCTCGATGGTCGAGGCCAGGGCGGTCCACAGGGCGACCCAGATGGGTAACTGGAGCATCATTGGCAGGCAGCTCAGGATGTTGGAAGCGGGGTTGATGCCTGCCTCGCGATAGACCTCCATGGTCATCTGGTTGAGCTTGGTGCGGTCGTTGGCGTACTTTTCGCGGACCACCTGGAGCTTGGGTTGGAGTTCGGCCTGCTGCTTCTGCATCTTCATCATGTTGATCTGACTCCTGCGGGTCAGAGGGTGCAGAATACCGCGGACGAGAAGAACCAGCACAATGATGGCGATCCCGTAGTTGTGGGGCGGAACCTTGTAGAAGGCGTTGAGGAGGAACATCATCAGGCCGACCAAGGCGTCGGCGGTGCACCAGGCGAAGCTTTCGCGAATGACATCGTAGTATTGACGCCGGCTGTAGGCTTCGACGCGCTCGAAGGCGACCTTGGATTTAGGGCCGATGTAGCAGTCAAAGGCGACCTCGGCGGTATTGCCATGGGCTGCGAGGATCAGGGGCGTGCTGATGTAGCGGAAGGTCATGTCCTCATCGTGGTCGGTGGCTTCCTCGACGAGGGGCAGGGCCTCGACGCGCGCGAATCGGGGCTGGTCCTGCGGGCCGAGTCGCCCGGCGGGCGCCATGATGCAGGTGAAGAACTTGTTGGTCACCGCGGCCCAGGCGATGCGTTCCTGCTGCTCGTCGCTGTCGGCTCCGAGCGCGAGCACGTGTTTCTTGGTGATTTCCTTGCGGTAGTGTCCTTTCGAGAGCAAGTGCCCCTGCTGCCAGACGGCCCCGATGATGCGGCGGTCTTCAGTGCGTTGTTCCTCTTTGTGGAACCCGACGGGGCCCTGCTGGACAAGAATGGCTTCCAGCGGGCCGTCGGAGAGGTTCTCCACGGAGAGGGTGAGGCCCAAATCGTAGGTGCTGGCATCGCCTTTGGCGGGCTGCTCGGCCAAGGTGTAGGTCTTGACCACGCGGGCCAATGGTCGGCCGTCGGGGGCCTCGATGCGGACAGCGAACACCGCCTGATCGGCGGCATGGTGTTCAACGGACCAGAGCACGTTCTCCAGGTCGACGTCGATCTCGAGATTCTGGAGACGCAGCCGCGGGGTGACGAACGAGTGGAAGGTGTGCACCAGGCGTGAGGCGTCGGGAACGAGCATCGGCGACATCACGGTGTAGGGGGCTTGCCGGTCGACAGTCTGCCAGTGGTCGCGGATGGCGGCGGTGGTGACACTCGCTCCACGGGGCAACAGGTCGATGGCCATGGGGAAGGGGTTGCCTTCGTCGGTGTTGCCGATCCGCTTGGGTGCGGAATCCGACCCGCCGCGGACAATGACGTTCTGGGAGGTCTCCGGCCTGGTCTCGGGTTGAGTCTGCTCCCATGCCTCCGCCTGAGTGGCGGCCGGTTGGGTGACCGTCGCGGCGGGGCGATCGGTTGGCTGGCTCGTCGCGGGCTGTGTGGCCGGCGGCGGAGTCGGAGGCGCAAATCGCGTCATGATCAGCAGGGCCAGATAAAACACCGTGATCGAAGCGAACAGGGCAAAAATCATTCGCCGGGTCTGCATTACACCCTTTCCCTTTTAGAGGCTTGCATGCCAGTGTTGCTGTCGGACGACAAGGCGGTCGGTGGGGTTAGCGGCCCTCCAGCAGCCGGTGGCCAAGGAAGTCGTCAAGCTCAGGCATGTTGAGAATCTTGTGAACAGTCTTATCGATATCGTACTCCAGGCGGATGAACTCGACGCGGCCGTGGTCCACGATTCCGAAGGCAGCCCGTGGGTCGCGGTCTCGCGGTTGTCCGACGCTGCCGACGTTGATGACGACTTTGTCGTCTTCGGCGATCTCGTAGACGCCAGGTTCGGCCAGCTCGTCGGGCGATTCGAAGTAGGGGTCGTCGACGAAGATCCCCGGCACATGGGTGTGCCCGACGAAGCAAGCCATGTGCTGCAGGCGTTCGAAGTTGGCCATCAGCTTGTGCGGGTTGGAGTAGACATCGTCGGCGAAAAGGTACTCGTTGACCGGGCGGCGTGGCGAGCCGTGTACGAAGAGCATGTTTTCGTATGTGGCCCGCACGGGCAGCTTGCCGAGGAATTCCCATCTGCGGTCGCGGAGGGCTTTCTTGGGCTCATCCTCGAGCATTTGCCGGGTCCAGTAGCAGGCTCGCTCGGCGCCGACGTTGAAGTTGTAGGGCTCGTAGAAGACCGCGTGGTCGTGGTTGCCGCAGATGGCCACATCGCAGCGGTCGATGATCAGGTCGACGCATTCGCGGGGATTGGGGCCGTACCCGACAATGTCCCCGAGGCAGACGGCTTTCTTGACGCCGCGGGCGTCGATGGCGTCGAAGACGGCCGTCAGGGCCTCGATATTGCTGTGGATGTCACTGATAACTGCAAACATAGCGTCTATCGTTTCTTCGGATCGCGGGGCTCCTCCCCCGCGTGTTGGGAATTGGGGTATGCTAAGATGAGACGGCCCGTTAGGCAAATCGCGGACGGTGGGCAGCCGATGGGCGGGGGCATCCACCGAACCGTGGCGGCTGGCGGGCTTGGCGCGCGCCGTCGTGTGCCACTGCTGTGTCAGCAGTGCCTCTCCCCCGAAAACACTGCTCACAGAGCAGTGCAACACGGATGAGGCCTGCCCCTCAACAGAAGATGCACTCCCGACGGGCTGAGCGATCGGATCCCCCGGTCAGGCCTGGGAGCCGTGGACAAGGAGGCGGAATGAAACTGGGCATCATGTCAGACAGCCATGGCCGCGTGGGCTTGGTCCAGGACGCCCTGGCCCTGCTGCGGGCGGTGGGGGCCGAGGCGGTTGTGCATTGCGGGGATGTCGGGGGGTTGCCCGTTCTTGACGCCCTGGCAGGCTGGCGATGCTGGTTCGTGTGGGGCAATACGGACGTTCCCGAGCCTGCTTGGCGGCGTTATCTATCCGATCTGGGGATCGACTGGCCGGTGGGGCCGCTGTCCATCCGGGTGGGGCACCGCCGGATCGCCGTTTTCCACGGGCACGAGCGGTCCTTCCCGACGGTATTGCGGGCCGCGGAGCATGACTATCTGTTCCACGGCCACACGCACCGCGCGGAGGATTACCGGGTCGGGCCGATGCGGGTAGTCAACCCTGGGGCGCTGCATCGCGTCGTGACTCCAACGGTGGTCCTGCTGGACCTGGCGACGGATGAGGTCTGTTTCCACGAGGTCAACGGTTGACCGCCCTGACAGCCGCTCGTCTGCGGGTTAGGATGCCCCCATGCGGCAACTCACCGATTCTCAGAAGCAGCGGGTGCGGGATTTGCTCGCCGAGCTGGTGCATATTGACAGCGCGGTCAGCTCGCAAGCCCAGGCCCGACGTGACCGGACCGAGGAGCGGATCGCGGCCTTCCTGACGGACCACTTGGTCGGCATGGGCATGACGGTGGAACGGCAGGAGGTCGAGCCCGGCCGGCCCAATCTGATGGCCCACTGGCCGGACCAGACGGGGGCTGCCAGCCTCATGCTGGAAGCGCATATGGATACCGTCACGGTCGAGGGCATGATCATCGAGCCTTTCCGGGCACAGATTCGCGACGGGCGGATGTACGGCCGAGGGGCCTGCGATACCAAGGGGGGGATGGCGGCGTTTCTGACCGCTTTGGCCCTGGCTCGGGAGGAGGGGCGTCTGCCGGCCGACAAGCTCTACTTCGTCGCCACGATGAGCGAGGAGACGGGCTGTCACGGGGCGGCAGCGTTGATGGAGCATGGCTTCCGCACGACGGCGGCGATTGTGGGCGAGCCGACACGCTGCGAGGTGGTGACCTGCCACAAGGCGCCGCTGTGGCTTGAGGTGCAGACGCGCGGGCGATCGTGCCACGCCTCGATGCCCGAGTGTGGCCGCAACGCGATCGAGGTGATGGCCCGGGTGGTGGATTTCGTGCACGGGCCGTGGACGGCATACCTGGGGCGTCGGACTCACGCCCTGCTGGGGCGATCGACCGCGGTGGTGACGCAAATCGACGGAGGCTCGAAGATCAACATCGTGCCGGCACGTTGTCGGGCACGGATCGACAGTCGGCTGGTGCCCGACTGGCCTAACACGCAGGTCATGGCGGATTTCGAGCGGATGCTGACCGAGCATGTGGGGGGCAGCGGGCACTGCGAGGTCGCGATCGTCGAGAGCCAGCCGGGGCTGGATACGGATGCGGGTGTGCCGCTGGCGACCAAGCTGCTGCACCTCTGTGAAGAGGTCAACGGGCAGGATGCTCCGCGTGGGGTGAACTACTTCGCGGACACCGGGCCGTTCAGCCAAGCGGGGATTACGTCGGTGCTGTTTGGCCCAGGAGACATTGCCCAGGCACACACCGCGGACGAGTACCTCGACCTGGAGCAGCTCTACCAGGCGACGGAGGTTACTCTCACATTGCTGACTGAGCATGCCGGCCGGTCGATCGTCTCTCCGAACGATTGACCGAGACGGACTCCGGCACACCAACGAGCCACACGCAAGCGCCGCGAGGAGCCAACGAGCCCGCAGCGCGAGCGACGGAACGCGCCAACGGGCCCGGAGCGCCAGCGACGGGATGTGCCAACGAGCCCGGAGCGCGAGCGACGGGACGTGCCAACGAGCCCGGAGCGCGAGCGACGGGATGGTGGAGCGTCAGCGACGTACCCTTGTGTCCCCCGCGTCACCCACTCGCTCGCGCTCGGGGCTCGTGACCCGCTTGCTCGCGCTCGGGGCTCGTCACCCACTCGCTCGCGCTCGGGGCTTCTATGCACCACTGTTCTTCGGGCAGTGTCGGACGTCCATGGCTCAACTGAATTGCAGGACCAGTCTCCACAGGACGCGGGCGGCCATGAGGATCACCAGGATGAGCCCCAGGCTGCCGAGGAGGTTGGTGGCGAGGCGATTACGGCGTTCGCCCATGATGTCGCGGCGGTTAGCCACATAGAGGATGGCGGCGGCCATGAGGGGGTTGCCCACGACGGTCAAGGCTTGCCCGAACACGATAGCATCCACAGGCTTGATGGATGTATGCGTGACCAGCAGGGCGACGGCCATGCCAATCAGCAGGACAACGACGGTGAATCTGCGGGGCCAAGGGTCACTGAGCTTGGGTGGTTGACCCAAGCCGTCTGCCAGGATGGTGCCGCCGATCATGGCGTTGATGACAAAGGGGTTCATGGCCACGGCCAGCAGCCCGATGGTGAACAGAGCATGGGTGACCGAACCAAGCAATGGTTCGAGTTGCCTGGCCAGCACACCGATATCGGAGATCTCCGAAGCGGGCACGCGGTTGAACAGGACGGTCCCGGCCGTCGCCATGATCATCGCACTAATACCGGTGAGAATGCATACGCCGGTTGCCGCGTCGCGGAAGCCGCGGTCGTAGTCTTCGACTTTCCAGCCCTTCTCGCGGACCAGGTTGCTCTGGAACAAAGCTCCGCCGACGGAAAAGGTTGTGCCCATGAGTGAGGCGATCAGGATCATCGGATCGCTGACTCCGCTTACGTCGCGTCGGG
Source organism: Phycisphaerae bacterium (assembly GCA_012729395.1). Taxonomy (GTDB): domain Bacteria; phylum Planctomycetota; class Phycisphaerae; order UBA1845; family PWPN01; genus JAAYDF01. Next base: position 15,886 of record JAAYDF010000305.1, on the reverse strand, counting down.
GCCAGCTCAGCGAGACGCCTTCCGGAATGCCGGGGATCAGCCCCCAAAGCAGCGAGAGGAGGTTTGGCCTGACCACCAGAAGATTGACCAGGAAGCAAACGAGAATGAGGGCGACCATGACCTTCATGCCTCGTTCAAGCACGCGGTAGACCTGGCCGAGGCTGAAGACCAAGCCGACGATCAGGGCATTGAAAACGATCAGCACGCCGCTGTTGATCCAGTTCAGCTGGTTTTTGCTCATGGCGGCGGGATCGCCGAAGACTCTGGCAACGCCCAGTGCGTCGACGGCGGCGACCACGGCGATGTTGTTGGAGAACTGGAAAGCCGAGCAGATCAGGAACAGGTTGATGCCGAGGATGACGGCCAGCGGACGACCCATTCGCGAGGCGATCAGTTGGCAGACCGAGCCTTGCCCGACCACGCCGATGCGTGCCGACATGGTCACATAGGTGCCCATGAGCACGCCGGTCATGATCAGCAGCCAAAGCAGATCGTACTGGTAGGTGGCCCCGACCTTGGAGTTGATCAGCAGGCTTCCGGGGCCAAAGACGACGCACGCGGTGATCAGGGCCGGGCCGATCGCCCGCCACCAGGGCTGACGGGGTTCCACGCCGGCACTCTGTGCAGTCTCGCTCATTCGCGGGCCTCCTCGTGTGTTGCGGTGCCTTATATCCGGGATAGGCGCCCCGGGCAATGGTCACAGGACGGTGTGCCGCGGTGCGACGCCGCGGGTGCCGACAAGTTGCCTCGGCCCACCGGGTGGCACATAATGGTGCCACAACCATTGGCCCCTGGTGAGTTGCTGATATGGCTAAAGAATCGTACGCCGTTCTGCTCGAACACTTCCAGCGCAGTTACCGTCTGATCGTGGATGAGATCGGGAAGGTGATCATCGGGCAACGTGACGTGCTCGACCAGATCCTGGTCGCGATCCTCTCGCGGGGGCACTGCCTCCTGGTTGGGGTTCCGGGGTTGGCCAAGACATTGATCGTCTCCACGCTGGCGGACATCATGACCCTGTCTTTCCGGCGGATTCAATTCACGCCGGACCTGATGCCCTCGGATATCACCGGCACGAATGTGATCGATGAGACGACCGAGGGCCGGCGTGAGTTCCGTTTCGTGCGCGGCCCGGTCTTCGCCAATATCATCCTCGCCGACGAGATCAACCGCACGCCGCCCAAAACGCAGGCGGCCCTCTTGCAGGCCATGCAGGAGCGGGAGGTCACCGTGGGGCACGAGACGTGTCCGTTGCCCAACCCTTTCTTCGTGATCGCCACGCAGAATCCCATCGAGCAGGAGGGCACTTACCCGTTGCCCGAGGCCCAACTCGACCGGTTCATGTTCAACATCTGGGTGGACTACCCGTCGCAGAAAGAGGAAGAGCAGATCCTGGCGGCAACCACCACCGGCCACACTGCGGATCTGGGCAAAATAGTGAACGCCCAGCAGATCCTGAATATGCAGAAGCTCATCGCGACCGTGCCGGTCAGCGAGTACGTGGTGCAGTATGTGTCGCGGTTGGTGCGGGCCTCGCGCCCACGGGATCCGTCGTCCCCGGAGTTCATTCGCAGGATGGTGGACTGGGGTGCCGGGCCGCGTGGGGGGCAGTGTCTGATCTGGGGCGCCAAGGCGTTCGCGGCCATGGACGGGCGCTACACGGTGAGCATCGAGGATGTGCGGCATGTGGCGGTCCCGGTGTTGCGCCATCGGATCGCGTGCAATTTCGCGGCCCAGGCGGAGGGGGTCGATTCGGTCGAGATCGTCCGGCGATTGATCGACATGGTGCCCGAGCCGGAGATTCCCAAGTACGCGGACGCAGACGAAACCGCGGCGATGGCGGAGATCGAGATCGAGCAGGAATAAGCAGAGGGTCGGCCGGTGCGATGCTTTCTGGCAATCGAGTTGCCCGCCGAAGTGCGGGGTCAAATCGCGGCCCTGCAGGAGGAACTGCGGGCGACGGTGCGAAGCGTGCGCTGGACTCGTCCGGAGCAGATCCACCTGACGCTCAAGTTTCTCGGTGACGTGCCGGACGCCGAGGTGGCCGCGGTATGTGCGGCGGTAGGGGAGACGGCGAAAGCGTACCCTCCTTTTGAACTGGAGATTGGCGGTGCCGGCTGCTTTCCGGGGGGGGGGCCCGTGCGGGTAGTCTGGGCAGGGATTGCTCGGCCGGCGGCGGAGTTGGCCGCATGTCAGCAGGGCTGCGAGGCCCGGCTTGCGGAACTGGGCTTCAAGCCGGAAGGGCGGCCCTATACGCCGCATCTCACCATCGGGCGGCTTAACGATTTTCGCGATTCGGCCCGTGTTCGCTCGGCAGTCGAGGCCCAGGCCGCTTTCCATGCCGGCCGGTTGACCGTCACCGAGATCACACTGTTCGAATCAGTCCTCCGGCCCACCGGGGCCGAGCACCACGTGATCTCGCGAGCAAGGCTCGCGGAAAGGTGAGCACAACTGCGAGAGATCCTTGGATGGGGGAGCGGATAGCCATCAGCGTCGTCTTTGCTGACGGCCGCGGGGCTCGGGTTGTCCGCCCGGTCGCTGTTCGACCCGCGATCGGATTCGCTGCCGAAGGGCGTTGAATTCGTCGTCGCTGAGCGTGCCGTCACCGTCGGTGTCCGCGTCCGGGTACCTTTCGAGCAGGGTTTGGCGGAAGTCTCCCGGGTTTCGCTCGCGATACGCGCGGAATTCCTGAGGCGTGACCTGTCCATCACCGTCGGCATCAGCCTCGGGGAAACGGCTGAGCAACTGGCGTGCCCCCATGCCCGCTTGGCTATCGGTCGGCCTCGTTGTCGGTGCGCTGGCGTATTGGTCACGCAGCTTGGTGATCTCCTCCTTGCTTAGCTCGCCGTTCTTGTCGAGATCCGCCTCGTCGAACCGTTCAAGCAGCCAGTCGAAGAAGCGAGGGTAGGGTCGGAAGGGCTCGATGCCGGGACGTCCCAGGCTGGTCCGTGCCGCCTGCAGTTCGTTGTCGCTGAGAACGCCGTCACCGTCGGTGTCCAACTCCGGATGCTGTTGCAGCAACTCGGCCGGATCCAGACGGGGCGAGCGCATACGGTCACCCCGCCGGCCGCCGGGGCGATCATCGCGTGGAGGACGATCCGCGTCGCGCTGTTGCTGCCTGAAGAATTCGCGAGCCTCGGCTCGCGTGACGGTTCCGTCTCCGTTCGCGTCTGCCTCCGGGTGCCTTTCGAGCAGGGTGGCTTGTTGGTCGGCGGGCAGGGGGGCGTCGTCTCCGGCCGGTGCCTGCGCTCCCACCACCCAGACCAGACTGCCGACCACCAACAGACTGATTGCCACGTGTTTGAACCTCAGCATGTTCGTTATCTCCTTGCGGGGCCCCAACCGGCCACACCGCGGGTGGAGCGACCGGGGGCTGCCTCGGAATCATCCTGCCCAATGTTGGTGACAACGCTCGCGGGTTGCGGGTATTGCACAATCAGCCCTCGGCCGGTTGGGTATTGGCGGCTGCCGGGGCCGATTGCGTGTGCGGAGGGGGGGCGGGCCGGGCGGCCTTGAACTTCGCCGCCCAATCCGGGCCAAAGCCGTCCGGTACCGCGGCGAGGAGGCGGTCGAGGAAGCCGGCCGCGGCCTCGGCGTCGGTGGCGCCCAAGTCTTGCACAAATTGGAGCAGCAAGGCGGCACCGGCGGCTCGGACCTCGGGCAGCTTGGCTGTGGCCGCCTGGGTGATCGCCTTGTCCGGGCTGCCGTTCTTGAGGTACGCACTGACGAGCTTGCCGGCCAACCGGGTCTGGGTGGGAACGTCGTCGGCCGGGGCGAGCCCCAGGGCTCGGCTCCAGGCGGCGGTCGCCTCGTCCGTCTGGCCAGCGGCCAAGCAGGCGTCACCCAATTGCTCGCGGAGAGCCATCAACCGGTCTCCACCGGGATGTCGCACGCTCACTTGAGCCTCCAGGCCCGTGAGCAGCTCGATCTTGCGCCCGAGGGTCTTGAGATCGCTGTCCATCCAGACCGCCAGAGCCGCCTCCTGCTCTGCGTCGGAGAGTCGTTGAAAGACCAACTGGTAGGCTCGCCAGGCTTGGTTCTGAACGGCAGCGGCCGGTTCGAGCTTGGGATCCAGGCGGCTGAGCAGGGCCTGAAGATGGGCGGGTTGGGCTCCCAGTCGGCCGATTGCCTCGGCGGAGACCTCTCGCACACCCGCATTGTTGTCCTGGGCCAAACGGTCCAAGGCCACAGGCAGATGATCGGCGTTGCCGATTCGGCCCAAGCCGCGGATGGCCGCCTGGCGGACGCTGGACTCCGGCTCGTCCGGACCCGCGTAACGTACCAGCACGGAGCCGAACGCCGGCGCCGCAATGTCCGCCATGGCTTCGACCAGATCCGTCCGCAGACGCAGCGTGGTTACTGGCTGCTCGACTCTTTGCAGGAGGGAGCGGACCACGTCGGCGAGCTTCTCCGGCGGTTTGCCGGTGCCCTTCTCGCAGAGGTGGCCCAACGCGTCGGCGGCCGCAGCGGCGACCTGCTCGGAAGGATCGCCCAGCCCGGCCATGCAGAGAGGGATCGAATCGGCGTCAATGAGTTTGCCCAAGGCCTTGTAGATTTCCTCGCGTACGCTCTCGGCGGGTTCCCGGCTGAGCATTTCGCGAATACGCGGAGCATCGTCCAGCAGGCCCTGGTCGCGGAGAAAGGCCACGAGGGCCTGGCGGACGGTCGGGCTGGGGTCGTTGTCCAGCGTGCGGATGTGATCGAGTACGGCAGCGGACGGTTTCGTCCCGCCGCGGCGAAGGGCCTCATGGATGATTTCCAGGGCCTTGGTGCGCATCATCGGCAGGTCGGATTTCAGCCAGGTTTGCAGCAGGTCGGTCCGCTCGGGCTCGCCACGCGTGGCGTCGTAGAGGGTGTCCATGAGTCGCTGGACACTCTCCACGAGGAGCCGTCGCTCTTGCTCACGGCGGTAAGCGTCCAGCTTCTCGCGGACCTCGGGATCGGCGTACCCCGCCAGAGCCGCGGCGGCGGCTTTTTGCAGAGCGGCGTCCGGGTGGTGCAGGAGTTGCTCCAGATGAGGGATGAAGTCGGGTGCCTGGGCCTTGACCTCGGCGATCGCCTCGCAGACCGCCAGCTTGGCCGCCTCATTGTTCTCCGTCGTGAAGACGGTCACCAAGGCTTTGGCCCCGTCGCCGGTCGTGGATCGCAGGACGTTGATCGCGGCGGCTCGTCTCGTCGGGGAATCGCTTTGCCCCACGACCTTGACGATCTCGGCGGCGACATCCACGACGGAACTGGGAGCGCTGGCCGGGGCGGTGGCGACGGGCTGAGTCGCGGGGGGCTCGGCAGCGAGGGAAAGGCAGGGCAGGCACAGGGGGTAGACCAGAACACGGGCGAGGATCCAGGGCCGCGACCATCGGCGCGCGCCCCGGATCTTTGTTGGCGCGCTACCCGACGCTGTCCGGCGCGGAAGAACCATTCGCTACCGACTTTCTGCGCGGCGATTGCGCAAGCAGTCCATCAACCCATGCGGCATTTATCGTTTCTACCGCCGCGGGCGCGAAATCGCAAGAGCACGCCGCAAGAACGCCGATTCCACGCGGTTCTCAAGGTGTGGTACCGGCCTGCCCGCCGTGGTGGGCGTCCAGCCGGTTTGGGCCAGGGCGTCTCTCCCTGGCCGAAGCCGTGTCGCAGCGCATCTGGCGGAGACCACTCATCGTTTGGGTGCAACTCGCGATCCGTGGGCGAAATGACCAGGCAATGACCAAGCCCGAAGCCAGAACACCCACCGCGGGCGGGGACGTTCGGCATTGGTCATTCGGACTTCATTGGTCATTGGGGCTTCGCCATTGGCCATTTCGCCCCGGGAGCCAAGCGTCCAGCGAGTTGCACCCTAATCGTTTGAACCGGGGTGGGCTCCCTTCGCCTCGGGCAGCCTGATGCGCGCGTACCTGATGGTGTTGGGCTCGCCTGTCGTACCCAACAGATCGATGATCTCGCCAGGCGTTGAGCCGCCTCGCGGGGTGTTGGTGAAGAAGTTACTGAACGGGTGCTCAAGGTCGAGGGCGGCAAGCCGCAGCAGGCCGGTTGTTCCCGTCAACGGGGCCAGGTAGTTGCGGAAGCTGCTGCTCTTCTCCTTGCTGGTCATGGTACCCGCGACGATCACGTGGAGCCGTTCGCCACCGTCCACATGGAAGCGTGCGCAGGCAGGCGACAGGCCTGTGCCGTCCGGCAGAGTCCCGGCCAGTGTCCTGCTGTGGGCCACTTTCCCGCCGCGGACGAGACGGTATTCGAGGCTGGTGGTCATGGGCTGGCCGGGGAAGCACTTGTCCCGCAGAAACTTGTGTTGGTGCGGCTGCTTCGTATAGAGCAGATGGGCGGCACCTTCGGCGTCTACGAAGAGATCCAGATTGCGGATGAGGCCGCCGGTCTCTTCAACCGTGTCTACCTCGACCGGCTCGATGAATGGCTGGTCGGCGATGGCCGGCGTCATGGTGTAGAAGAGCCGCCGAAAGACGTAGTCCCAGTCGCGCTGGGTGTGCTCACGCTTGAGGTTCCGCCACTCGGTGACCGGCTCGACGATGTCGCCGATGGCCAGCACGTGAGCCGCGCCGCCGCGTAGGGCGACCTGGGGGTAACAGGACCGGATGGGAAAGGTGATCGTGCCGCGGGCATGCCATCGACCGTCACGGTCTCGCCAGGAGACGAATTGCCGGCTGTTGCGGGCGTGGATGTTGAGCAGGAGCAACTCGCCGGTGGCGCCGTCGGCGGCGAAACCCCGATACGAATGGTCGGTGAAGTAGGTATCATCAGTCCAGACGGGCTCGTTCACTCGCGGGTCGGCGTGCAGGTCCGCGGGGTTGAACTCGAGAACCAACGGATGGCATGGACCGTATTTCACGCCCGGCGGCTCGGTCGATGGGTTTACCGAGAGGAATAGCGCTCCACGTTGGTGTACGCCGATCGGGCAGGGCTCGCGCTGGCGGTACTGCTCTTCGTGTCGGGCCAACTTCCAGCCTTGCGCGGACCGATGCCAAAGCTGCCATCGGGTGTTGCACAGCAGGGGGACATCCTGGCCCGTCTCGATGACGGATGCGTACACGTGGTCACCTTGCCTGGCGATGCAGGTGGAGCCGTAGCACCACATCGGCCCGGCGCCGTTGCCCGCATCGGCGTAGGTGGTTAAAGCCTCTTCGACTTCGACGATGCCGGTGGTTTGTGCCTCGGCGATGTCGTCTGGTCCGGCCAGCAGGACCGCGGTCACGAAAAGGGCGGGCAGACCGAGTCGGCATCGTGTCGAGCGGTTGTCGAGGGTCATGGCGGATCCTCCCTCCATGGGTTGATGACAAGGGAGTTGGAAGCGTTCATGTGCACCACAGCACTGCGGTAGTGTGGCCATGGGGGCTGCTTTTGTCCATCCTCAAGCCGGCGGTGCCCCCTGGTGAGCCGCCCGAGCATCGAGTGACTGGCATTCGCCGTCCGGATTGGGCTGATCATTGCCGTCTCGTCATGGGGCATCCCGTCCGCGGATAGCGAGTGGCCTACACTCTGTGATCGCGGACCTGAGTTCTGCAGTAGGGGTGGGCCAAAGGCCTGGATTCAGGATTCAAGCTGTCCGGCGGTTGTGCTCTTTCGCGGTTTCTTCGTCATCTTACTATGTATCGAAATACGGATTGAGCTATAATGATCCCGCACCTCGCGGCGGTGTAGGCTGGGAAATCCGGCTGCAACCTATCGGCGGGCCATGATGAACAGCACACAATGGATCGACCGGCTGTCACTGCGTGGTTACGGCCGCATCGCGTGGTGCCCGACTCTCGTGTCCTTGTTGCCGACCCACGGCGGTCATGCTGGGGCGTTGCCACAGAGACGGGCGATCCGCGGCGGCTCGACTGGACGCCCCCGAAGAGGGTCGTGCTGGGTTTATGTGACTGCGATGGCGGCAGCTATGGGATGGTTGCCTCCTGCTTGGGGAGCATCAGGGTTGGCAAACGCCGAGGTGTACCCCGGCCCGCCCTGGCGACTGCGTGCGGCGGCGAATAAGGAGCACACCGCTGTTCGTGTTGGTGTGCAGGCCGGCCTGCGCGTGAGGAACGGCGGTCTTCTCGATGTGGCCGTCACCGACGCCAATCAGAGCAACAAGGCTCATGTGCCGGTGTCGCTCGAAGGTCGCGAGCCGACCAACGCAAGATCCCAAGGGGTGGATCAGGAGGCGACTCACTCGGCGGACGGCTCAATGCCGGGGTTGGCGCATGCGCCTGAGCACACGTTTCGTGTGCTGTATGTCAATTCGTACCATCCCGGCAATGCCTGGTCCGATCAGATCTACGTCGGTATCACAGAGGTGTTGTCCGAATCCTTTGGTCAGCGGGTTGACGTGAGCGTCGAGTATTTGGATGGGAAACGCTATCCCGCCGCTTTGGAGACAAGTCTCGGGGATCGGGTGCTGGCCGTCTGGGAGGAGAAGTACCGCAACTGCCGGATCGACTTGTTGTTGGTTTCTGACCAGGATGCATACGACCTGATGCGGCGGGCGCGTTCGTCTCTTTTCCCGTCCGTGCCCTTGGTGTTTGCCGGCGTGGAAGAACCCGGTGAGCTTGATGCTCACACCGCCGGTGTTCTCGCCAGTACGGACATCCGTGCGAATATCGAGATGATTCTGCAGGTCTACCCGAATGTTCAACGCATCTGGAGCGTCACCGATGATTCCTTGACCGGTCGGCGCAATCGACGTGGGGTGGCGGCGCTGGTTGAGTCATTCAGCGATCGGGTCAAGCTGGAGTTCTTCGACACGGGCGGCGGAATCGAGCCTCGCGAGCTGCTATCCCGGGCTGAGAAACTGGGGGCTGGCGATGCGATCCTGTTCCTGGACTACTACACCTCGCCATCCGGCGCGATTGATGCCGTGGATTTTGTCCGGAGGCTGGCGACCGCGGCTCCAGTGCCCGTGTTCAGTCATGTGGAGCTGCATCTTGCTTGTGACGCGGTGGGCGGGGTGATGAACAGCGGGTATCTGCAGGGTCGGCAGATGGCCGAGCTGGGAGAACGGGTTCTCAGGGGCGAGCGTGTTGACGAAATGTCGGTGCAATCCGAAATAGCCAAACCCATGTTCGACTATCGTCAATTGACGAGATTCGGTATTCCGCTGAAGCGCCTCCCGGTGGACAGCCGGGTTGTGAACGAGCCGGGCAGCTTATGGGGCCAGTATGGTGGATACGTCTTTCTTGGGCTCGTGATTGTGTTGGCGGAAGCCTTCCTGATCATGTGGCTGATCGCCTTGGTACGTCGGCAAAGGATGCTGCGAATAGAGGCGTTCAAGGCCACGGAGCGCTTCCGTATCCTTTTTCAAATGGCTCCTGTGCCTATGGCGTATTCATCGCGCACGGGGCAGATTCTGGATCTGAACTGGCAGTTCCGGGCTGTGACCGGTTATGGCATCGACGATGTTTCAACACTGGATGAGTGGTTCGTTGTTGCCTATCCCGACCTGCAATATCGCCGGGAGGTCAGGGAATGCTGGGAGAACTCACTGGCGAGCGGTGATTCGGTGAATCCGAAGGAGTACCGGGTAACCTGCCGCGATGGCTCGCTGCGAGATCTGGAGATCGCGGCCACCAAGTTAGGCGACGGGCTTCTTGCCTGTCTGGTCGACGTGACCCAGCGCAAGCGGGCCGAGGAAGCGGTTCGCGAGAGCGAGGGCGTTTTGCGGAGCATATTCGATGCCAGTCCAGCAGGCGTGGCTATGCTGGTTGATCGCCGCTTCGTCAAGGTCAACTCCTCACTCTGCAAGATGACCGGGTACTCCGAGGAGGAGTTGCTGGGCAACTTCACCCGAATGCTGTACCCGGACGACGAGGAGTTCGAGCGTGTCGGCAGAGAACTGTACGGTGAGATGAAGCGGGTGGGCCAGGGGCATGGCGAAGCTCGGTTGCGCCGAAAGGATGGTATGGATATCGACGTGATTCTGTGCCTGGCGCCTGTCGACCCCGCTGATGTCGGGGCTGGTGTCTGTGCCACGGTCCTGGATATCACCGAGCGCAAGCGTGCCGAGGAGGTTCTGCTTCGCACGCAATTCGCGATGGATGCTGCGTCCGACAGCATCCTATGGATCGACGATGAGGCGAACATCCTCTACGCGAACGACAGCTCCTGTGCCTCGATGGGCTACACCCGCGAGGAGCTATTGGGGATGAAAGTGTTCGATATTGACCCGGACTTTCCCGTCGGGGGATGGGAACAGCACATGGTGGAGCTCCGTCGTCGAGGGACGATGGTCTTTGAATCGCGCCATCGGACCAAGGACGGGCGTGCGTTCCCGGTCGAGGTGAGGACGAACTACATCGGCTGCAAAGGCCGATTCTTCGCGTGTGCCTATGATCGGGATATCACTGAGCGTAAGCGGGCGGAGGAGGCGCTTCGGCAGAGTGCGGAGATGTACCGTGCGTTGGTGGAGGGCTTGCCGGATATCGTGATGCGTTTCGATAGAGATGGCCGCCATCTGTTTGTTTCCGACAACATTCGCGAGGTGCACGCTTGCGAGGCGGGGCAGTGCGTTGGCATGACGCACCGGGAACTGAACATGCCCGCGGCACGGTGCGAGTTCTGGGAACACGCGATTGGCAGTGTGGTCGCCAGTGGCGAGCCTTTCGAGACGGAGTTTTCAGAAGACGGCACGAAGGGGCTGCGGATCTTCAACATTCGGCTCGTGCCGGAGCGAGACGCCGAGGGGACGGTGCAGTCGGTACTCTCGGTCTGCCGTGATGTGAGCGCCCATCGCCTCGCTGAGCAGCAATACCAGATGCTGTTCAGCGAGATGCTTGACGGCTTCGCCTTGTACGAGGTTGTCTGCGATGAAGCGGGCGAGCCGGTGGATTATCGTTACCTGGCGGTCAACCCGGCTTTTGAGCGCTTGGTCGGCCTGAAGGAGGAGGCCGTCGTGGGGCGTACCGCGAGAGAGGTATTCTCTGGAGGATCGCACGATCAGTCGTTGGCGTTCTTTGCCCAGGTGGCCAAGACGGGCGAGCCGGCCTTCTTCCAGCATTGGACGGAACAAGGTGAGAAGTACTTCGATACGACGGTCTTCCGACACGGGCCGAACCAACTGGCCTGTATCTTCGCCGACATCACGGGTCGTAAACGTGCCGAGGCGGAAAAGGATAAGCTTCAGGCTCAGCTTCAGCAGGCTCAGAAGATGGAATCCGTGGGTCGTCTGGCGGGAGGGGTGGCCCACGATTTCAACAACATGCTGAGTGTCATTCTCGGCCACGCGGAGCTTGCTTTGGAGCAGGTGGACCCGTCCCATCCGCTTCACACGGACGTTGTCCAGATTCGCCAGGCGGCGGAGCGTTCGGCAGACCTCACGCGGCAACTGCTGGCATTTGCCCGCAAGCAAACCGTGGCGCCCAAGGTGCTCGACCTCAATCAGACCATTGAAGGGATGCTCAAGATGCTGCAACGGCTGATTGGCGAGGACATCGACCTTGTCTGGAAGCCTGGAGTCGACCTGTGGCCAGTCAAGATGGATCCTTCGCAGGTTGACCAGATCCTTGCCAACCTGTGCATCAACAGTCGAGACGCGATCGACGGGGTCGGTGAGATCATGATCGAAACCGAGAACGGCACTTTTGGCGAGGAGTACTGCCAAGTTCATGCGGGATTCATGTCCGGACAGTATGTGCGGATAGCGGTGAGTGACAACGGTTGCGGCATGGACCGTGAAACGCTCGCCCATATCTACGAGCCGTTCTATACGACAAAGGAAGTGGGCAGAGGGACGGGGCTGGGTTTGGCGACGATCTACGGTATCGTCAAGCAGAACAACGGGTTCATCAATACGTACAGCGAACCAGGCCAAGGGACGACCATCATGCTTTACCTGCCGGCGCATGAGGTTCCGGTTGCCCCGACGACGGAAGAAGATCGAGGGCGTGTGGAGACGCCTTGTATGGAGACCATCCTGTTGGTGGAGGATGAGCCGGCGATTCTGAGAATGACCGAAACCATGCTCGACGGCATGGGCTATAAGGTGCTGACCGCGGACCTCCCAAGCCGGGCCATCCATCTGGCTCAGACTTACGCCGGGCAGATTGATCTGCTCGTGACCGATGTCGTCATGCCCGAGATGGATGGTCGCGAACTGGCTAATCGGCTCTTGTCCATCTCTCCGAAGCTCAAGTGCCTGTTCACATCCGGCTACACGGCCAATGTGATTGCCCATCACGGTGTTCTGGACGAGGGCGTGCAGTTCATCCAGAAGCCGTTCTCGATGAAGAGTCTGGTTGCGAAGGTTAGGGAGGTGCTGGATGCCGACGGGCTGGCATCCTCTGAGGCCTCGGGGCACCCCTGAAGCGGCGGGACGCCTCGAGCTGACGGGCACTGAGAAGGGACGTGGCCGGGTTCAGACGGCACACGGCCGGGGTCCACCACATGGCGCGGCTTGGCTATGCGGTTCGTTATCTTTGAACTCACGCAACGGCGGGGTGTGTCTCAGCTTGCGGCGGCCTCGGTGAGCCGTTTGAGCCACATCGGGATCGCGGTCTTGGGCTCCTCCTTGCCCTCGTATTCGAGGGTCAGGTAACCCTGATAGTCCGCCTTGCGAAGGATGCCGACGATGCGGTTCAGGTCGGCGGGCTCGCGGCCGTCGCCCTTCTCGGTGCGCAACTCGATCTTGACCTGGCAGGTGACCGCCTTGGGGGCCGCGAGAGCGATGTTGTCGTACGGCCGGTCCACGAAGTTGCCGGTGTCCAGGTTGATGCCCAGCCACGGATGATTGACCTTGTCCATGATCCGCAGCAGATCCTCCGCCCGTTCGGTGAGGTATCCGTGGTTCTCGATTCCCAGGTACACGCCGTGTTCGCCGGCGTAGTCGCAGCAACGCTTGATCGCATCCGTGACGTACCCGAAGGCTTTCTCGCGGTCGAGTCCCTCGGCTGCTCGGCCGGCGAAGATCCGGATGGCCGGTGCCCCCATCTGTAGGGCCCGGTCTACCCATGCCTTCACATTGGCGATCTCGCGGTCCAGGGCCTCGCCCGGCGGCAGGGCGAAGTTGTTGCCCACCGCGGTGCCGTTGACAGCCAGGCCGAGCCCGTGTGCCTGTCGCTTGAGCCGGAACAGATACTCGGGATCAGTGGCGGTGAAGTAGTAGGAGGTCAGTTCCGTCGCGTCACAGTCCCAGCGGGCGCACAGATCAACAAAATCAAAGAGCGTCTCCGGAGCCGACTGCTCGCCGCGCGGCAGGTACTGCCGGTACGAGTAGGCCGCACAGGAGATGCGATATCGGCGAGGTCTCTGGGCTTCCTGGTCGGCGGCGCGGGCCATGGTCGCACCGGGTAGAGCCGCCGCCGAACCCGCCACCGCTACACTTTTCAGAAACATTCGTCTGCTGGTTGTGGAATCCATGCTTCTGCTTGTCCTTTCTGTGAACTCTTCGGCTCATCAGCTCCTGCTGGTTGCACCTTCGTACAAATCAGCAAAGCGCCGCCGTGTGCATCAGATCTGGGAGCGGCGAGTGCTATGCTTCTTTCGCCCCTCGCACGCATGTCCCCGCGCTTGCGCTTGGGGCTCGTTCGCGCTGTGCTGGTCGTTGCTCGCGTTCCTCCCCGCGCTCGCGCTTGGGGCTCGTTGGGGACGCCCCGAACCAGCCCGCAGCGCGAGCAACGCGGGTCAACCCAACGAGCCCGGAGCGCGAGCGACGGGTTCAGGGGAGCGTCAGCGACACGACACAACGTCCGGCCGAATACTGACGAGCAGTGAACACAGGGATGCGTATCATTGTTACACGCCTCCCCCCGCGCTCGCGCTTGGGGCTCGTTTGTGCTGTGCCGGTCGTTGCTCGCGTTCCTCCTCGCGCTCGCGCTTGGGGCTCGTTTGTGCTGTGCTGGTCGTTGCTCGCGTTCCTCCTCGCGCTTGCGCTTGGGGCTCGTTCGCGCTGTGTCGGTCGTTGCTCGCGTTCCTCCCCGCGCTCGCGCTTGGGGCTCGTTGGGGACGCCCCGAACCAGCCCGCAGCGCGAGCAACGCGGGTCCAACCCAACGAGCCCGGAGCGCGAGCGACGGGTTCAGGGGAGCGTCAGCGACACGACACAACGTCCGGCCGAATACTGACGAGCAGTGAACACAGGGATGCGCATCATTGTTACACGCCTCCCCCCGCGCTCGCGCTTGGGGCTCGTTCGCGCTGTGCTGGTCGTTGCTCGCGTTCCTCCTCGCGCTTGCGCTTGGGGCTCGTTTGTGCTGTGCTGGTCGTTGCTCACGTTCCTCCTCGCGCTTGCGCTTGGGGCTTGTTCGCGCTGTGTCGGTCGTTGCTCGCGTTCCTCCTCGCGCTTGCGCTTGGGGCTTGTTCGCGCATCCCTCAGCACTCAGCACCTGTTGCTCTTCACCCCTCGCTGCCAAGGAGCTTCTCCAGCCGATCGAGTCCTTCCTTGATCTGTTCCATGCTTGTGGCGAACGACAGCCGGACGTAACTGTCCAGGCCAAAGGCCACGCCTGGCACCAGGGCCACATGGGCCTGCTCGAGCACCTTGGCGGAGAAGGCGATAGAGTCTTGCACCCCGAGGGTCGCGAAGGCTCGGCTCACGTTGGGGAAGGCATAGAACGCACCCGTCGGTTGCACGCAGGAGACGCCTTTGATCGCGTTCAGCCGCCGATGCATGTACTCCGCCCGCCGCTCGAATTCCTTCCGCATCATCTCGACGCCGCTCTGATCGCCGTTGAGGGCCTCGGCCAATGCGTGCTGGTTGAAGGTCGCCGTCCCGCTGGTTGTCTGGCTCTGCAATTTGGCCATCGCTTTAACGATCGGCTCGGGGCCGGCCACATAGCCCACCCGCCAGCCGGTCATCGCGTAGGTCTTGGAGCCCGCGTTGAAGGTCAGCGTCCGGGCGTACGCCTCAGGTCCCGCCGCGGCAAAGCTCATGAACCGTTGGTTGCCATACACCAGCCGATCGTACATCTCGTCGCTGAAGGTGATGATCTCGTGCTTGGCCACAACGGCCGCGATCGCCTTGACCTCCTCGGGGCTGTAGGTGAATCCGCCCGGGTTGCTCGGCGAGTTGAAGATGAACACTTTGGTCTTGGGCGTGATGGCGTCGGCGATCTGCTCGGGCGTGAGCTTGAAGCTCATCGACTCGCAGCCCTCGACGTATACCACCTTGGCTCCGCAGAGCTTGGCCTGTTCCGGGTACGAGACCCAGTACGGCGAGGGCAGGAGGACCTCGTCGCCCTCATTGAGCAGGGCCATGCACGCCAGGAACAGTGCCTCTTTGCCGCCGACGGTGATCATCACCTGAGAAGGTTTGTACTCCAGGCTATTCTCGCGTTTGAGCTTGGAGCAGGCTGCCTCCTTCGCAGCCAGGATCCCTGACGACGGGCTTGCGTATTTCGTGTACCCGGCATCCAATGCTTTCTTGCAGGCTTCGCGAATGCGCTCGGGCGTGGCGAAGTCCGGCTCCCCAGCGCCGAAGCTTACCACGTCAATGCCTTGCTTCTTCATCGCTGCCGCCTTGGCACTGACCGCCAGGGTCGCCGATTCCTCCAACTGCTGGACACGCTGCGACAGAACCATCACCACGTTCTCCTGTTACGGGATCGCCCCCTTGGCCGACGGTCCAAGTCGGCCAGCCCATTAGACCGCCTCCCCCTACGCACGGCAAGCGGTCCGATACCATCATGCCTGGAGCACGTCCATCAACAAGTTGACTCGGTCCTTCCATCAACAAGTTGACTCGGTCCTTTGCGGATGGGGGTCCCGCTGTACCCTGTCGATTGTGTCGCGTCCCCATGGGCTTATGGGCCAGGGCAATCGCATCTAAACTCTCTGGCTTATGGGCGGGTGCATCCGAATTTCAGGGGCACTGGGTGGCACTGGTCTGTACCCAGACCAGTGGCTGTCCGCATTTGGCCACGGGTCGGAGTACCGACCCATGCCACCCTCGATACTTCGCCTTTGGCAACT